>PLSW01000041.1 GCA_003165275.1 Caulobacteraceae bacterium | reverse complement strand
AAATGATCCCGGACAGACTCTGAGGCGTAAGCTTCGTGGCTTCTGAGCCCATGGTGTTTGTATTGAGGACTAATGCAGTCGAAGGTCAGGGTGACCGTGGGCCGCAGGGGGAACCTTTACCTTCGCAACGGCTGAGTTGGACCGCAATAGTCAGTCCCTTGGAGCAGGCGGCGATCACGAAAATGAGAGGCTAAGCTTGATCTGAGCGGCTATCGCGGTTATCGAACCGCGGGGCTGACGGCGAATTCTGGGGAATTGTTCCAAATGAGCCTCCCGGCTTCACCTGCTTTGGATGACACGCCGCACGGCGACGCGCCGCCCAGGGCGAAGCTGGCCCGCGGGATCAACGCGAGCGCCGGCCTGCTCCTGGGCGTCTGGTCGCCGGACGGCGGCGGCAAGGCCGCGGCGAGCGCCCTGGCCGTGATCACCGTGCTGGCCACGGCGGCCTCCACCCAGATTCCGCACCGTGCCTTCGACTTCGCCGACGCCCGGCTGACCCAGACCCGGGCCGAGCGCGCCCGCCCGCTGAACCTGGCGCTGCTCGCGCCCGCCAACGTGGCGGCGGCTCCGCAGATCTATCAGCAGATGACGCCGCAGGAGGCCCTCGCCGCCAATGCGGTGGTCCCCTTCTCCAGCCTGCCCAATCCTGCCGCCGCCGCGTTCCGGTTCACCGGCGTCGCGCCGGAGGACCACGCCCGCGCCCTCGGCTGCCTGACCATGGCGGTCTATTATGAGGCGGCCTCCGAAAGCGACGAGGGCGAGGCCGCCGTGGCCCAGGTGGTGCTCAACCGGGTGCGCCACCCGCTGTTTCCCCAGACCGTCTGCGGCGTGGTGTTCGAGGGCTCGACCCTGCGCACCGGTTGCCAGTTCACCTTCACCTGCGACGGCTCCCTTGCCCGTCCGCCGAGCCCGGCCGGATGGCAACGGGCCTCCCGCATCGCCGAGCGGGCGCTGGACGGCTATGTGATGAAGGCGGTGGGCGAGGCGACCCATTACCACACCATGTGGGTCGTACCCTATTGGCAGCCGACCCTCGTCAAGCTCACCCAGATCGGCGCCCACATCTTCTATCGCTGGTCGGGCGAGGCTGGTCGGCCGGGGGCTTTCGTGGGTCGGTACGCCGGGCTGGAGACGCCGCCGCCGCCAATTCCCGGCATCGACAACGGTGCGGTTCTCACCACCGCGAGCGCCGCCCCGCCGCTGTTGCCGCCCATGTCCGCCGCCGACGCCCATCCATTGCTGGTGGCCGCCGCCTCGACCCAAGCGACCGACGCCGCCGCAACCACCCCCGCGTCGCCCGCCACGGATGGCGCCAAGCCGGCCGCCGCTGATCCGCCGCAACCCCCCGCCAAGAAGAAGGTCAGCTTCTTCGGGGCCCCGCGGACGGCCTCCGACGGGGCGGCCCACCTGCCCTGGTGAGACCGCTCAGCGCCGCAGAATCTGCACCAGCAGGCCGATCGCCGCCACGGCGATGATGGTCATGCCGATGCTGACGGCCCAGAGCGCCTGGACGATGTCCGGGCGGGCCAGCATCGCAAAGGCCGCGACCGAACCCACCGCCAGCACCGCCACCGCCGACAGGATCGGTACTCCAGCCCCCCGGCGGCGATCACATAATGGCGGGCGCGGACCTCCAAGGGGGTTCCGTCCGGCGCCAGGACCTCCAGGTGGTCGACCGCGGACCCGTCCGGCGCCAACCGGATCGCCAGTGTCGGCGCGGTCATCAGCACGTGGACGTTGGGATTCTTCGCCAGCACCTCGCTAAATCGGGTCCAGAAGTTGGTCGGCTTGCTGAAGCGTTCCAGCCGGGTGACGATGTCGTCGCCGTCGCCGTCGCCGTCGCCGTCGCCGTCGCCGTCGAGACCGAGGGCGAACTGCGCCTGGGCCAACCCGGTCCTGGCGCCCAGGAGCGGTCCTCGAAGTCGATGGGATCGAAAGGCAGGCAGCGCCCGCCCCAGGCGCGGCTTGCGCCGCCGATGGCGCGCACCCGAAAATGCTCCAGCCACGGATGAGCCGCGGGGTCGGCCACCTCGCCGCGATAAGGATCCTGGGCGGCCGCGGTCTGCTTCAGGCCGCCCGCTTCCAGCACCAGCACTCTCAGGCCGGACCCGCGCAGGGCGTCCGCCATTGTCAGGCCCGCGGCGCCGCCGCCGACAATGCAAACGTCGGTCTCGCCGGCCTCGGCCTTAAAATCAGCCCCGTTAATGATCATCTAGGGTCGAGGCGCATGGCGCACGATGGGCGGGACCGCTAGACAATCGGGCGTTCGCGCCCATGGCGACGCTTTCGCCGCGGCGGCCGAAGGCGAGGCGAGGTAACGTGGACCGCAAGCAAGGGCCTTGGCCCGCCAATTGTTACGCCCGCGCGCCAAGTCCGTTGGAAGGCATTGATGTTCCGGTTTCGTAAAGCCGCGGCCCCGGCGCCGGCCACCCGCCTGGAGCCCTTCGCAGCGACCACGCCGGAGGGCGCGCTGATCTATGTGATTGGCGACATACATGGCCGGGCCGACCTGCTCCATCGATTGATCGCGATGCTGCGGACAGATAGCGCCGAACGCTGTGAGGGGCACCGTCCGATTTTGATGTTCCTGGGCGACTATGTCGACCGTGGGCCGGCGAGCCGCCAAGTCTTGGACGAACTGATCAAGCTTCGCTCAGATCCCTGGTTCAAGCTATTTGCCCTGTGCGGCAATCACGACCAGTTCTTCCTTGGTTTTCTGGAACGTCCGCAGCTGGGCGCGCGACCTGGATGAACTACGGCGGCGGCGCGACGCTGGCCTCCTACGGGGTCACGCCCCCCAAGATCAGCGACGACGCCGGCTGGGTGGCCGCCGCAGAGGCGCTGGCCGCGGCGACTCCACCCTCGCACCTGGAATTCCTGCGCAACACCTCCCTCTACTCCACCTTCGGCGACTACATCTTCGTGCACGCCGGCCTGAGGCCCGAAGTGGCGTTGCCGGACCAGAAGATGAACGATCTGACCTCCATCCGAGGTCCCTTCCTCGAGGCGGTCGAGCCGGCTCCCGGCCACGTGGTGGTGTTCGGCCATACCCCCTTCGAGGCTCCTCTGGTGCAGCAGCGCAAAATCGGCGTCGACACCGGCGCCTGCGTCACCGGCATGCTGACTGCCCTGGCCGCCAGGACGGCGAGCGTCGTTTCCTGCAGACCGGCGCCCCGGATCGCATCTGGGATCTGCCGCCTGTCGGCGAGGAATCGGAGAAGTCGCCGCGGCGGCTGTAGACCGCGGAGGATGCGCTAGCTCGCCTTTCCCAGCGCGGCGACAACCGCCTTGACGTCCTGGGCCCGCCCCTTGGGCATGACCAGCACCCCTGCCGCTGTGGCGACCACGATCAGGTCTTTGACCCCGATCGTCGCCACCGTCGGCCCCTCCGACCAGACCAGCGACCCTTGCGTATCGATCAAGACCGTCGCCCCGCGTGTGACGTTCATGGCGTCGTCGTGGCGACCCAGACGCCAGACTTCACTCCATGAGCCGACGTCGGCCCAGCCGATGTCGCAGGGGGCCACGGCGGCCAGCTGCGTCTTCTCCATCACCGCATAGTCGATGGAGTCGGCCGGACAGGCTGCGAAAGCGGCCGCGTCCAGGTAGAGTGTTTGCCCGTCACCGCCCGGAATCGCCGCCAGGGCGCCCGAGGCGATATCCGGCCGGCTCGCCCGTAGCTCGGCCAAAAAGACCGGCGGCGAAAACAGGAAGATACCGGCGTTCCACACATAGTCGCCGGCCGCGAGATAGCCCTCCGCAGTAACCAGATCCGGCTTTTCGACATATCGGATGACCGCGTCGACGCCTTCCGCCAGCGGCGCGCCGCGCTGGATGTAGCCATAGCCGGTCTCCGGGCCAGACGGGGTGACGCCGAAGGTGACGATGCGCTCGTCCGCCACCGCCGCGCCCCGCGCCACGGCCCGGCGAAAGCCCGCCGCATCGGCGATCTGGTGGTCGGCGGCAAGCAGCAGGATCTGGGCGCCTGGGAAGCGGTCGGCGACCACCTGGGCGGCGACGGCGGCCACCGGGGCGGTGTTGCGACCGCAGGGCTCCAGGATGATCGCGCTGGGGACGACGCCAAGCTCCGCCAGCTGGGCTTCGACCACCGGCCGGTGATCCTCGCCGCAGATCACCAGCGGCGGCAGGAAGTCGACCTCATCTTGGGGCGTGACCCGGCGGACCGTGTCCTGGAACAGGCTGACGTCGGCGTTGAAGGCGTGAAAGGGTTTGGGCGCCTCGCCCACGGACAGGGGCCAGAGCCGCGTGCCGGCCCCGCCGCACATGATCACCGGAACGATCGCGGGTCCGGTCATGGTTGTTTGTCTCCGGTGGTTCAGTCGGCGCTGGCCCGTCCACGCTTGGCCGCAAATTCCTTGGGCTTCAAGGGGCAACAGGTGCGGGCCGCGCTGGAGGGGCTGCGATTCGAGGCGGCTCCCAGAACCGGGGCGATCGCCTGGGCGAAAGGATGCGTGGATGTCAGCGAACCCTCGACCCGCGAAGGCTAGCCCGCGTTCAGCGTCCCAATCAGTTTGCGGCCCTCGACGCCGGTTACTCGCAGCCGGACCACCGACCCTGGCGCCGCATCGCCGTCGAAGCCGACCTCGGTGAAGTCCTCGGCGCGAGCAACGCCGCCGCGTTCCACGAGGCCGCTGAGGGTGCGCCCGACCTGACTGGCCAGATGGCGGGCCAGGGCCGCGTCCCCGGCCGCGCGCAGCCTCGCCGCCCGGGCCTTGACCACGGCGCCCGGCAGTTGCGGCATCCGCGCCGCCGGCGTGCCGGGGCGGGGGCTGAAGGGGAAGACGTGCAGGAAGGCGAGACCGGCCTCCTCGACCAGGGCCAGGGTCTGGTCGAACATGGCGTCGGTCTCGGTGGGAAAGCCGGCGATGAAGTCCGCCCCGAAGGCGGTGTCCGGGCGCACGGCGCGCACCCCGGCGATGAGGGCCAGGGCGTCGGCGCGGCTGTGCCGCCGCTTCATGCGCTTGAGGATCATGTCGTCCCCCGCCTGCAGCGACAGGTGCAGATAGGGCATCAGCCGCGGCTCTTCGGCGAGGCAGCGCATCAGGTCCGGGTCGATCTCGGCGGCGTCGATGGACGACAGGCGCAGGCGCGGCAGGCCTGGGCAGAGCTTCAGGATCCGCGCCACCAGCTGCCCAAGGGTCGGGGCCCCCGGCAGGTCGCTTCCCCAGGAGGTGATGTCCACCCCGGTCAGCACCACTTCGCGATAGCCCTCGGCGGTCAGCCGGCGCACCTGTTCGACCACCTCCCCGGCGGGGGCGGAGCGGGAATTGCCGCGGCCGAAGGGGATGATGCAGAAGGTGCAGCGGTGGTCGCAGCCGTTCTGCACCTCGACGTAGGCTCGGGCCCGGTCCTTCAGCCCGTCGACCAGGTGGCCGGCGGTCTCGCGCACCGACATGATGTCGTTGACCCGCACCCGGGGCGCGTCCGCAAGGTTCAGGTAGGCGCCCGCCTGGGCCTTTTCGGCGTTGCCCAGCACCAGGTCGACCTCGGCCATGCCGGCGAAGGCGGCGGGATCGATCTGCGCGGCGCAGCCAGTGACGATCAGGCGCGCATCCGGCCGCTCGCGGCGGGCCTTGCGGATCGCCTGCCGCGCCTGGCGCACCGCCTCGCCGGTGACCGCGCAGGTGTTGAACACCACCGCGTTCTCCAGCCCGTCCTCGGCGGCGCGGGCGCGGATGACCTCGGACTCATAGGCGTTGAGCCGGCAGCCGAAGGTGACGATATCGACGCCGCCAGGGGCGACCTCCACATCCGCCGCCGGTTCAAGCGCCTCCAGGTCCGCGGTCATGGCAGCCGGCCGGTGAACTCGACCGCCACCGGGCCGGTCATCAGCACGTGGTTGTCGCTCTCGCGCCATTCAATCGTCAGTTCGCCGCCCTCGAACATCACGGCGGCCTTGCGACCCGTCAGTCCCCGTCGATGCGCCGCCACCAGGGCCGCGCATGCGCCGGTGCCGCAGGCCTTGGTCAGGCCCGCCCCGCGCTCCCAGACCCGCAGGGCGATGCGGTCGCGGGCGATGATCTGCGCAAAGCCGACGTTCACCCGCTCGGGAAACAGGGGATGGTGCTCGATCATCGGCCCGACCTGCGCCACGGGCGCCGTTCCGATGTCATCCACGAAGAAGACCACGTGCGGGTTGCCCATGGAGACGCAGCCCGGCGTGTGCAGGTGCGGCGCGTCGATGGGCCCGACCTGCAGTTCCACGCCACGGGTGTCCATCTCTTCGGCCAGGGGAATCTGGGTCCAGTCCAGGCCAGGCTCGCCCATATCGACGGTGACCACCTTGTCCCCGGCCCGGCGACCGCTCAGCCGCCCCGCCACCGTCTCGAACACCGCCTCGTCGCGGCCCGACGCCTCCATCAGCAGCCAGGCGACGCAGCGGGCACCGTTGCCGCAGGCGCCGACTTCGTCGCCGTCGGCATTCCAGAAGCGGACATAGGCTTCCGAGGTCGCTGAGGGCGCGATGCCGATGATCTGGTCGCAGCCGATCCCCGTCGCCCGGTCGGCGATGGCGCGCGCCTGGGCGATCCCCGGCTCAAACGGGACGTCGCGGGCCTCGACAACGACGAAGTCGTTGCCGAGCCCGTTCATCTTCAGGAACGGACGGCTCATGGGCGGGATATAGGGGATATTGGCCGGAACGTCACATTGGGCGGTGTGAAGGCCTTGTCGCAGGGGTTCGATAGGCCGCCGCCGCAGCAGGAAAATACAATTTCCGTCACCGCCGGGCTTGTCCCGGCGGCGCAGGAACACGAACCTGTCCGGCAGGGCCCGTGATCTTGGCTCGCCGGGACAAGCCCGGCGATGACGGGATCTGGTGGGAATCTGGCGTGCGCGCCCCATTGATGATGATGGGGCGCGCGCCTAAGCCCTTGGCGAGATTGGCGCGCTCTGGTCCTGCGGCGGCGGGAGGCGTCCCTCCCCGCCGAACCGGCGCACCCGTCACAAGTCGGCCGCGGGCCCCGTCTGGCCCCGCATCCGGCCCGCCTCCCGGGCCACCGTCCGCCGCAAAGGCAGAAGGAGGCCCGAGATCGTCCGGGCGAGCCGGGTAAGTCCCAGGCGCCGCACCAGGGTCGTTACGCCTTCTCGACCGCGGCCGCGGCGGCGTCGATGGCGGCGGCGACGGCCTGGATCTGCTCTTCGGTGAGCGGGCCCCGGTTGAGCCGTAGTTGCAGCGCCATGCCGAGGTTGCCCATGGCCCGCACGATCTGGGGGGCGTTGCGGCCCCGGCCGGCCATGGCCGCCTGGTCGATGCGCGCCTGCAGCTGGGCGATCGCCTCCGCCTGGGTTTCCAGGAAGGCGGCGCCTTCGGGGGTGACCGCGTAGAGCTTCTTGCCGCCCTCGGCCTCCTGCACCTTGGCGTAGCCGAGGTCTTCCAGCAGCGTCAGGGTCGGATAGACCACCCCTGGGCTGGGGCTGTAGGCGCCGCCGACCGCGTCCTCGATGGCCTTGATCAGGTCATAGCCGTGCCGCGGCTTTTCCGCGACCAGCTTGAGCAGCAACAGGCGTAGGTCGCCCTGCTCGAAGACCCGTTCCCGGCGCTCGCCCCGTTCGCTCCGGCCCATGCCGCGGGGGCCGTGGCCGCCGAACCCGAAGCCGTGGCGGCCGAAACGGGCGTGCTCGTGGTGATGTCTGTGATGTAGTCCGTGCATATCGATCCCTTCTTAGATATATCGATAAAACAGATATATCTTTTTTGTATCGAACTGCAAGGGCGGTCCTCAAAGATTCTGCAGGGTCTCCGCCAGCAGGCGTCCCTCGGGCCCACGGCTGGAGCCGGCGCGCCAGCAGACGACGATCTCGCGGCTGGGGTGGTGGTCCGCGCCCAGGTGGCGGATGCTCACCGGCGCCAGCTCCGCCAGCCCCGCCTCCACGGCCATGGCCGGCAGGAACGAAACCCCCAGGCCGGAGCCCACCATCTGCACCAGGGTCGGCAGGGAGGTGGCGGCGAAGCCGCCGTCGGCCGCGCCCCTGGGCGGCTCCAGGCCGCAGGCGGACAGGGCGTGGTCGCGCAGACAGTGGCCGTCCTCGAGCAGGATCAGGTCCTCCCCCTCCATCCGCTCCAGGGCCAGGGGCCCGGACCCGACGAGACGGTGGTTGGCGGGAAGCGCAGCCAGCAACTCGTCATCGGCGACCCGCGCCACCTCCAGCCCCGCCGTATTGTAGGGTAGGGCGATGAGGGCCGCGTCCAGCGCGCCGGCCTTGAGGCCCGCGATCAGCCGCTGGGTCAGGTCCTCGCGCAGGAAGAGCCGCAGCTTGGGAAACTTCTCGCGCAGCACCGGCAGGGCCTTGGGCAGCAGGAAGGGCGCGACGGTGGGGATCACCCCCAGGCGAAAGCGCCCCGAGAGCGGCTGGCCGGCGCTGAGGGCCGCCTGCACCATGTCCTCGGCCTGGGCCAGGATCTGCCCGCCCCGGCGCACCGCCTCCTCCCCCATCTGGGTGAGGATCACCCCCGACCGGGCCCGGTCGACCACAGGCGCCCCCAGAACCTTCTCCAGTTCCTGGATGCCGGCCGAAAGGGTGGGCTGGGTGACGTGGGCGGCCTCGGCGGCGCGGCTGAAGGAGCCGTGCTCGGCGAGAAGCTTGAGGTATTGCAGTTGGCGCAGGGTGGGGAGCATGGAGTCCATATAGGCGCGCTCGATGCTAAGTCAAAAAACAATCGATTTTACTTGTGGCGCCGGGCCGCCTATCTCCCACCTCGCAACGGCGAACCGCCGTCCCCATTCATCCATAGGAGAGACCCAATGCTCGGCGTCGGCGAAACACTGCCTGACTTCAAGGTCGTGGGCGTAAAGCCCAAGTTCGAACATCACGAAGAGAACGGCGTCAGCGCCTTCGAGGACATCACCAAGGACAGCTTTCCCGGCAAGTGGAAGGTGATCTTCTTCTACCCCAAGGACTTCACCTTCGTCTGCCCNNCGACCGAGATCGCCGAATTCGCGCGCCTCGGCCCGCAGTTCGAAGAACGTGACGCGATCGTTCTCGGCGGCTCCACCGACAACGAGCACTCCAAGCTCGGCTGGCGCCGGGAACATGCCGATCTGCACAAGCTGCCGATCTGGAACTTCGCCGACAACTCCGGCAAGTTCGCCCGCGCCCTCGGCGTGCTTGACGAGAACGAGGGCGTCGCCCTGCGCGCCACCTACGTGGTCGATCCGCANNACCGACGAGTTGTGCCCCTGCAACCGCGCCGTCGGCGGCGACACCCTGAAGGCCGCCTGATCCCCATCAGCTAGGCCCAACGACGAGAGCCCTGCCCGTCCCCCGACGGGGAGGGCTTTTTTCCCCCAAATTGACTGGAGACGCTCCCATGAGCCTCGACACCCTGCGTGAAACCCTGCCGGCCTACGCCAAGGACCTCAGCCTGAACCTGTCCTCCCTCGCCGGCGAGACGATCCTCAACGACCAGCAGAAGTGGGGCTGCTTCGTCGCTTCCGCCTATGCCGTAGGCGTGCCCGCGGTGGTCAAGGCGGTGAATGCGGCGGCGGCCGAAGCGGGCCTCAGTGAAGAGGCCCAGACCGCGGCCAAGGCGGCGGCGGCGATCATGGGCATGAACAATGTCTATTACCGCGCTCTGCACCTGATGGAGAACCACGAGTATCGCACCCTGCCGGCCCGCCTGCGGATGAACATCCTGGGCAATCCCGGCGCCCCCAAGGCCGACTTCGAGCTCTGGTCCCTTGCGGTCTCGGCGGTGAACGGCTGCGGCATGTGCATGGACGCCCACGAGGTCGAACTGAAGAAGCACAGCCTCAGCAACGTCCAGATCCAGGCAGGCCTACGCATCGCCGCGGTCGTCAACGCGGTCTCGCGGGTGGTGGCGGGCGATGCGGCCGCGGCGTAAGGCCGCTATCCACGTTTTTTCCCGTCCTGGCCGGGCTTGTCCCGGCCACCCAGGAACACGAGCGGTGGAGTTTCGGTGACAGTTTACTTAACTCGCCCTCCGCCGTTCGCCGCTTCGACCGTTGCGGAGCGAGTTAAGTAAACTGTCACCGAAACTCGGATCTCACCGCCCTGCGCGCTTCAGCGCCACATAGAGCGCGCCCTGGCCCCCATGCCGCCGATGCGCCTCCGACACCCCGGCCACCACGTCCCTCAGCGTAGGGTCGGCCAGCCATTCGGGGGTGAACCGCCGCAGGACGCCGTCCCCCAATGTCCCCTTGCCGGTGATCACCAGGGCGCTGCGAAACCCGTCGATCTGGGCGCGCCGCAGGAAGCTGAGCAGGGCGGCGCGGGCGGCGTCCTGGGTCATGCCGTGCAGGTCCAGGCGCGGCCCGATGGGGTCCCGCTCGCGGGTGATCCGCCGCTTGCGGCCGGGCTCGATGTCGGCCGGCGTCGCAGGGCCGATCGGACGGCGGGCGGGAGCGGCCTTGGCGACAGGCGTCGCCGCCGGCTTGGCCGCGGGCTTGATCCGCTTGCCGGGGGGCGGAGGCGCAGTCTTGACAGGCGGCGCCGGCGCGAGGGTTTCTGCGGGCGCGGCCAGGGCCAGGGTCCGCTGCGGATGCCGCCCGGCCGCCGGGTGGACCGTCGCCGCCACCCGGGACCAGAGGATCAGCTCGTCCGGCCGCAGCGGCCGCTTCACGGGGTCTGCAGGTCCGCATCGATGGGCTGCAGCTCATAGAGCCTCAGCCGGTGACGCACCCGCCCCGCCTCGACGCCCGCCTCGGCCCCGATGCCGGTGTAGAGATCGGCCCGCACGAGCCCCTTGATCGCCCCGCCGGTGTCCAGGGCCATGGCCAGGCGCCGGTAGGTGGGAAATGCGCCGGTGAGGGCCGGGGCGCTGGCGTCGATCCAGTAGACGCGGCCGAGGGCGTGCTTGGAGGGATCCACCGCCAGGGCGCGGCCCGGCAGCAGGGCGACCCCGGCGGCGCCCACCGGATCGCGGCCGTCGTCCGGCCCGATCTTGAAGAACACATAGCGCGGGTTCTGCTGCATGATCGCGTCGGCGTCGGGGCCCCGGTGATCGGCCAGCCAGGCGCGGATCGCCTCGCCACTGGTGTCGTTGTCGGTCAGCAGGCCCTTGTCGCGCATCACCTGGGCGATCCCCACGAAGGGCTTGCCGTTGCTGCCGTTGAAGGTGGCCTTCAGCTTGTGGCCGTCGGGAAAGGTCAGGACGCCGGAGCCCTGGATCTGCATCACGAACAGATCCTCCGGCTTCATCCAGGCCAGGGCGTGGGGCGCGGGCGCCGCCTCAATGGCGGCGCGGTCGTAGTAGGGGGCGAACTTTCCGTCCACCACATGACCGCTGACCTTCTTGCCGGCGAGGCCGGCGTCGAAGAGGCCAAGGTCGAGCATGACGAGGTCGGCGGGCTTGGCGCGGACCGGGGCGGTGTAGGGCCCCTGCCTGTGCTCCCGCGCCTGGTACTGCGGCGCGAAATAGGCGGTCAGCAGGCCTTCCTCGCCCACCCGCTCGACGCGGAAGTTGGCTTCCAGGAACCCCCGCGCCTCGGTTTCGTCGAGGATGCCGGTTTCCCGGGCGCGCTGGCAGAGGGCATGCAGGGCGCTCTCCCGCGACACGCCGCAGCCGGTCTGGAAGGCGGCGAGGGCGGCGACGTGGTCTTCCTGATCCCAGCCCGGCAGGTCGGCGAAGGCGACCGTGCGGGTCTCCGGCGCCGGCGGGGCTAGGGGCGAGACCGGGCCCTGCGCCACGGGGTGCGGGCCCGCCGGCCCCGGAGCGGAGCCCTGGGGAGTCGCGCAGCCGAAGAGGGCCAGGGCGGCGGCCAGGGCGCCGAGGGAACGAGCCAGGCGCATGGGGCGACTCAAGCCTCGGCGGCGTCGACGCGGACCAGGGTCCAGTTGGGATCGCGGGCGGTGACCGGCCGCTCGAACGTCCAGAATTCGGCGGTGCGGCGATCGTCCACCGCCTCGCCCTCGGG
Organism: Caulobacteraceae bacterium; assembly: GCA_003165275.1. Taxonomy (GTDB): domain Bacteria; phylum Pseudomonadota; class Alphaproteobacteria; order Caulobacterales; family Caulobacteraceae; genus Poindextera. Next base: position 19,761 of record PLSW01000041.1, on the reverse strand, counting down.
GCCTTTGCTGCGGCTGCGGAATTCGGCGAGGAAGCGCACCCGGGCGCGGACGACCTCGCCCTCGACCTTGACCCCTTCCAGATCGGCCCGGGGGGGCTGCAGGAAGTCCACGGTCTCGCTTCGGCCCTCGGCGGCGCGGGCGTCCAGGGCCTTCTCGTAGACGGCCATCACCTGCGCCGACACCAGCTTGCGCAGGGCCTCGCGGTCGCTGGCGGCGTAGGCCTTGACGATCATCTCATAGGCCTGGCGCGCGCCGTCCAGGAAGCGGGCGGGATCGAAGCCCGGGTCGCGGGCGCGCACGGCGGCCATGTCCGAGGGCGGCGTCGAGTCGAACACCCGGGCGGTGGTGTCGGAATCGGCGGCCCTCGGCGCAATCGCCGGCGCGGTGGCGTCCTCCGGCTGGCGGCCGACACGGCGCCCCAGCACCGCGTAGAGCTGATACAGCACGACGGCGGCCAGGGCGGCGAAGATGATCAGTTCAAGCAAATGCACGAAGTCACCGGATGGTTTCAGGACGAACGGTTCTATACGCCTGCCGTTCCTAACACGGTGATTATAGCCTGACGACGCGCCCGCGTCAGGTGGCGCGTTGCGCCCCTCACCCGCGCGTGATAGCAGCCCCGCTTCCAGCCTCTAAAGGCGCATCGCGGCCGCAAGCGGCGAACGCCCAAGTTTCACCGGAACCTTGTCGACATGACCGACCTTTCCCCCGACGGCGACAACACCGTTCTCGCCTTCGACAACGGCCCGGCGATGCAGGGGCTGCGGATCCTGGCGCAGTTCATCCGCGACCTGTCGTTCGAGAACCCGCGGGCGCCGGATTCCCTTCGCGCGGCGACGACGCAGCCGCAGATCGACCTCGGCGTGGAGATGAACGCCCGCGCCCGGCCGGACGGCCTCTACGAGGTGGATCTGAAGCTCACCGCCTCGGCCCAGGCCGCCGGCGATCCGGTGTTCCAGATCGAGCTGCTCTACGGCGGCCTGTTCCAGATCACCGGCGTGCCGGAGGAGGAGATGGAGCCGGTGCTGATGGTCGAATGCCCGCGCTACCTCTTCCCCTACGCCCGCCGGGTGATCTCCGACCTCACCGCCGAGGGCGGCTTCCCGCCCTTCATGCTCGACCCCATCGATTTCGGCGCCGTCTACATGGCCCGCAAGGCGCAGATGGAAGCGAACGGCGGAGCGGCCAACTAAGGCCGCGAGCGTTCGCGCCCCGCGAAGGGGCGTTGCGACAGGGTGCGTGGTTCGAGACGCGCGCGAACAGCGCGCTCCTCACCACGACCAATATCCATGCCATCCCAAATCTTAGTCATGGTGAAGAGCGACCGCAGGGAGCGTCTCGAACCACGCACGTTCGTCGTGCATCCCTAACCCGCGGCGCCGCAGTCGCGACCGATGGCCAAAACGCCACTGCGCCTTCACGTCCCAGCCGAGCGACACCAAGCCGTCGATCGCATGGCCGGCATACTTTCGAGATGGAGGCTCACTCAAGGACGGCGCAAAGCGCCGCCGCGAAGCGGCGCGGCCAAGCGGCCGCGTCCTTGACTGAGCCTCCATCTCGAAAAATCATTCCATGATGCGTTCGACGCCTTAGCCTGACAGTTGGGCGGCTGTTCAAGTTGGGGCTGCGTCCTGCGGTATGGAACCGCCGCAACCCTGATGCCGACTAAACCCGGCCCGCCTAAACTCCCGCCAGCGCCATCCCCGAGGCGCCCGTCGCCCCATCCTCCAAACACCCCAGATCCGCCAGCGTCGCCCGCAGCGCCTTGTCGATCGGCGTGTGCGGCTCGGCGCCCAGGAAGGCGACGAGGCGGGCGTTGTCCAGGGTCAGGGACTGGGTCCACAGGTAGCGCATCTCCAGCAGCTCCCGGAACAGCGGGACCACCGGCGAGGCGGCCACGATCATCGGCCAGGGAAAGCCGCGGATCGGCGCCTTGGGATGGCCGCCGGCCCGGCGCAGGGCCTCGGCCATGCCCACCCCCGGATTGAAGGCGTGGCCGCCGAAGTGGAAGACGGTGAAGTCGGCCAGGGCGTGGCGGCGCTCGACCAGCCGCATCGCGGTCTCGGCCAGGTCCGGCAGATAGGCGAAGGCGTGGGCCGCCTTTCGAACGCCCGGATAAACCACCGCGCGCACCGGCTTTCCGCGCTTGATCATCTGGCCGGCGACCCAGCCGTTGTCGCTGCGCGGACCGAAGAAGTCGCCGGCGCGCACCGTAAGGCTCTTGACCCCGTGCTCGGCGGCGGCAGCCTCCAGCCGCTCCTCCATCTCCACCCGCACCGCGCCTTTGCGGCTCACCGGATGCTGGGGCGAGGCCTCGTCGATCACCGGGGTGGCGCGGGGGTCGTAGTTGTAGACGTTCCCCGGCATGACGATCCGCGCGCCGGTGATCTTGGCCGCTTCGATCGCCGACTGCAGCATCGGCAAGGCCAGGCCCCGCCAGTTGCGGTAGGCGGGCGGGTTGGCGGCATGGACGATGATGGCGCAACCCTCGGCGGCGGCGGTCACATCGGCGGCCTTCATGGCGTCGCCCTGGACCCATTCCACGGAAAGGTGCGGCTTGGCCTTGGCGGCGAGGGCGGGACGCCGGTTCAGCGCCTTCACCCGCCAGCCCCGGGCGAGCAGCACCGCGGTCATGTGGTCGCCGAAGTCGCCGGTGGCGCCGATGACCAGGGCGGTGGCGGGGGTGGAATTGGCTTGGGTGGGGGACATGGCCGGCTCCTCTGTGCGGACGCCGCAACCTCTCCTATAGCCGCATTATACGGAATTGCCGAAATGTGCGGAGCTGCTATGCGTATTCGTATGGCTCGCCCTGCGAAATGGGACCTCTACCAGACCCTGCACGCCGTGCTGCGGACCGGCAGCCTGTCGGCGGCCGCGCGTCTGCTCGGCTTGTCTCAGCCCACGGTCGGGCGGCACATCGAACAGCTGGAACAGGCCCTGGGCCTGCCGCTTTTCACCCGCTCCCCCCAGGGCCTGCGCCCCACGGACTTCGCCCGCCAGCTCACCCCGCACCTGGAGGCGATGAGTTCCGCCGCAGACACCATCGTCCGCGACGCCTCCGGCGAGGCGGAAGGCGACACCGGCGTCCTGCGCATCACCGCCAGCGAGATCGTCGGCGCCGAGGTCTTGCCGCCGATCCTGGCGCAGTTCCACGACCGCCATCCCGGCATCGCGGTCGAACTCGTCCTTTCAAACAAGACCGAGGACCTGCTCCGGCGCGAGGCGGACATCGCGGTGCGCATGGTGCGGCCGACCCAGGGCGCGCTGCTGGCCAAGCGGGTCGGTTCGGTGGCGCTGGGGCTCTTCGCCCATCGGCGCTACCTGGAAAAACACGGCATTCCCAACAGCCTGCAGTCGGCAAACCAGACCGCCATCGGCTTCGACCGCGACATGCAGGCCCAGCGCGTTTTCGACACCCTGAAGCTGCCGCTGCAGCGCGAATTCTTCGCCTTCCGCTCCGACAGCGACCTCGCCCAGCTGGCGGCCATCCGCGCCGGTTACGGCATCGGCGGCGTGCAGTACGGCATCGCGCGGCGGGATCCGGACCTGGTACCGGTGCTGACCGAGGAGTTCGCCTTCGACCTGGAGGTCTGGGTGGTCATGCACGAGGACCTGAAAGCCAGCCGCAGGATGCGGCTGATGTTCGACCACCTGGTGGAAGGGCTGGGGCGGTATGTGGCGCAGGGGCAGGTGGAAGCGGCGGGGTAGAGGGTGTTTGCTCGCACCTCTTCACCGTCTTGGCCGGGCTTGTCCCGGCCATGACGGAATTTAGTGTTCTCATCCATGGGGATGCGAAACTTGACGCCTCGAAAGGCGCCAAGACGGGGCGGGCGCGAACGCGCCCCGCCCCGTCCTCGCTAGATCAGTCTTCCGACTTCTCGGCCGGGGCAGCGGCGGCCGCCGGCGCCGTGTCCCGCGACGCCATCGCCCGTTCGGCGATCCGCGCCGACTTGCCGCGACGATCACGCAGGTAATAGAGCTTGGCGCGCCGCACGACGCCGCGACGCTTGACCTCGATGGATTCGATCATCGGCGACAGCAGCGGGAACACCCGCTCCACGCCCTCGCCGAACGAGATCTTGCGGACGGTGAAGTTCTCCTGCAGCCCGCCGCCGGAGCGGGCGATGCACACGCCTTCATAGGCCTGGACGCGCTCGCGCTCGCCTTCCTTGATCTTGACGTTGACCCGCACGGTGTCGCCGGGCTGGAATTCGGGGATGGTCTTGCCGACCAGCAGGCGGGCGGACTCTTCTTTTTCGAGCTCTTGAATAATGTTCATCGTCTTATCTCCTTGGGCTTAATCGCCCTTTGGCTGTTGATTGGCGAGATGCGCCGACCAGAGGTCCGGCCGTCGCTCCCGCGTCGTCTCCCGTCTCTGCTGCTCGCGCCAGGCGGCCACCTTTGCGTGGTCGCCGCTGAGCAGCACCGACGGTATCTCAAGTCCCTCGAACGTCCGCGGCCGTGTGTACTGCGGATGCTCCAGGAGCCCGTCTTCAAAACTCTCTTCGATAAGGCTCGCCGCCTGCCCCAGAACCCCGGGCGCCAGTCGCACGCACGCCTCGATCACCACCATCGCCGCCGCCTCGCCACCGGCGAGCACCGCGTCGCCCACGGCGACCTCCTCGAACCCCCGGGCGTCGAGCACCCGCTGGTCCACCCCCTCGAACCGGCCGCAGAGGATGATCACCCCCGCGCCCTTGGCCCAGTCCGCAACGCGCGCCTGGGTCAGGGGCCGACCCCGGGCGCTCATATACAAAAGCGGCCGATCATCCCGCGCCACGCTGTCCAGCGCAGCCGCGATGACGTCCGCCCGCATCACCTGCCCCGGGCCGCCCCCAGCGGGGGTGTCGTCGAGGAAGCCGCGCTTATCCTTGGAAAAGCCCCTAATGTCTAGCGTTTCCAGCCGCCAAAGGTCCTGCTCCCGCCAGGCCGTGCCGATGAGCGACACCCCCAGCGGGCCGGGAAAGGCCTCGGGAAACATGGTCAGGACGGTGGCGGTGAAGGGCATGGGGACCGGAATGAACCCCTCCCCGTGCTGGGAGGGGTAGGGGTGGGGGTATCGACGCGAACCTCGCCGCCCGACAACTAATCCGGATCAACGACCGATATCCAGCTTGCACCCCCTACCCCTTCACCGCGAAGAGGGTTTCTGCCAAGAGATTTGAGCACCGACGTGGCCGCCGCCTGCAGCGCCTCAGGTTGAAGTTGGACTTCGCCTAGGCTTCCGATCAGCCAGGTAGGCGACATAAGCCAGAAGCCCCAACGCGACGCATATCACTAAGATGGCATGGCTCGTGTCCAGGTCTCGTTGCGTTATGAACATCACGCCGTGATTGTTGTAGGGGACAGTCTGCCCGGTAGCTGGTGTCGGGGTTTGAGGGCGATGGCCTGACCAACTCGCTACTAGGCCCACCCAGGCAAGCAATGTCAGAAACGCGCCCGCAGAGAGTCCATCGTGAAGCACCTTGAGGCGCGTGTTTTTGAAGCGGTACCTTTGGCGGGGGCTCATCATGTGCATCTTTTATCTAGGCCAACGCGCACAGGCATAGCGGTCTCGTGATCTTCTCCGCGACGTCTTCAGTCGTCCAGAGGGCTTGCAGCGCTCCTGCCGTCACCCTTGCCGCTGCGCCCCCCACGGCGTAAACCGCCCCCCTTTCGCACCGCACAATTTCAAAGACCCCGCCCATGAACGACGTCGAAAACCTGGTCGAGACCCTGGCCCTGGAGCCCATCGAGGTGAACCTGTTCCGGGGCCGGGCCACCGATTCCGACGGGCCGCGCATCTTCGGCGGCCATGTGATCGCCCAGGCCCTGCTGGCGGCCTATGAGACCGTGCAGGATCGCGTCTGCCACTCCATCCACTGCTATTTCATCCGCCCCGGCGACCCCAAGGTGCCGATCCTCTACGAGGTCGACCGGGCCCGGGACGGCTCCAGCTTCACCACCCGCCGGGTGATCGCCATCCAGCACGGCCGCCAGATCTTCAACCTCGCCGGCTCCTTCCAGGTCCCGGAGGAGGGCTGGGAGCACCAGGCGGAGATGCCCGTCGTGCCCTCGCCGGAGGAGCTCGGCGACGGCGGCGAGCAGATGAAGGCGATGATCGATCAGATGCCGGAGGAGCAGCGCCGCTGGATGTCGCGCCCGCGGCCCATCGACCAGCGCCCGGTCAATCCGCGCCTGCAGAGCGAGGTGCGCCCGCCGTTCAGCAACATCTGGATGCGCGCCAAGGCCCCCATCGGCGACGATCCGCGCCTGCATCAGGTGCTGCTGGCCTACGCCTCCGACATGAGCCTACTGGAGACCGCCCTGCGTCCCTCCGGCCGCGGCTGGCAGACCCCGGGCATGCAGTCGGCGAGCCTGGACCACGCGGTGTGGTTCCACCGGCCCTCCAACTTCAACGACTGGCACCTCTACGTCCAGAACAGCCCGTCGGCGTCCGGGGGGCGGGGATTCATTCTCGGCCAGGTGTTCACCCAGGACGGCAAGCTGATCGCCTCCGTGGCCCAGGAAGGGCTGATCCGGCAGCGGAAGGTGTAGGGCGACGCTTACGGGACTCAGTCGGGGCCGCTAGGCTGGGCCCATTGGGCTGGCGCCCGCTCGGTTGAGGAGACTTGAATGACGAGGCTGACCCAGGCTGCGCTGGTCGCGCTGCTCCTCTTCGCTTCGCCGGCGCTCGCCCAGCCGCCGGCGACCGTTGGAGGCGAGGACGCGCCCGCCGACCACGCCCCGCCGCCGATGCCGGCCAATGTGGCCGAGCTGGACGCCGCCCTCGACAGCCACGACTACGCCACGCTGGATGCGCAGCACGCCACCCTTCACACGGTGGATCAGGCCCTGCCGTTCATGAGCTGGGAGCGGGCCCGCCTCCTCGACGGCGGCGGCCTCTATCTGAGCCTGCTCTACATGAACGACCTCTGGCGGTTGGCCAAGGCGGTCCCGCCGACGGAGCCGAACGCGGCGGGCGAGATCGATGCCCTGAAGGGCTCGGCGGTGCTGATCGGCCTCTACAGCTACGAACTGATCGCCCTCGACGGTGCCAAATGCGCCGATGTGGCCGCGCCCGCCCGCTGGAGCGACCAACTGGCCCAGTCGCCGGTCTGGGCGCATGCGAGCGAAATCCCCGCCGCCCAGCGCGCCAAGATGATCGATATGATCATGATCCAGGAGACCCAGACCGCCAGTCGACGCGGGCGCGACGACCTCCTCTGCCGAGGGGGCAAGACCCCGTCGGCCGCCGCCGCTCAGGCCGGTCCAGGACAGGCCCGGCCAGACGTTCAGAGCGGACCCGGCATCGCCGGCGCCGCCTTCGCCCTGCCGCCACCGCCGCGCGACCAGACCCTGTTCGTCGACCTGATGGTCTGGGGCCCGAAACAGTCCAAGCTTCGCGACGGTATGCGCGCCGAACTCGCCAAGCTGCTGAAACTGGACACGCCAAAGGCCGCCGGCAAACGTTGAGGCGCAATTCGGTCCGGGCGGGATTTCATCCGGGGTCAGGCGATGACGGGGATTGGAGCGGGACCCACTGTGCGTTGAGCCCCTAGGTCTCCGACCCCCGGTCCCCCACCTCGACCGGCCGCACGGCGACAACCCACCCTTCTGCGATCGACACCTCCGGCACGGCCTCGCGGGTGAACGGCAGCCACCATGTGGGTCCGCCCTCGGCGGGCTCAACCTCCAACAGATCGTCAGCGCCGAAATTCTGCACCGCCTTGATCGTTCCGACCGGCGCGCCGGCTGGATCGACCACCGAAAGCCCGATCAGGTCGGTAAGGTAATACTCGTCCTCGTCCGGGGCGGGCAGGCGCTCGCGGGGGATGTAGAGCTTGAGGCCGCGCATCGCGTCGGCCTGTTCGGGGGTGGTGATTTCCTTGGTGCGGGCGACCAGTCCCGCCTTGGCCGCGCGGCCCGACACCAGGGACAGGGCCGGGCTGCCGTCAGCCTTCAGCAGGTCGCGGTATTTCAGCACCGCCTCGGCGGTCTCGGTGAAGGTGGTGATCTTCACCTCGCCCTTCACGCCGAACGCGCCGCCGACCTGGGCGACGAGGATGTAGTTGGTCATAGTGGCCTTCTCCCCTCGAGGGAGAAGGTGGCCGGCGAAGCCGGACGGACGGGGGGCCGCGCCGGCCCATCCGCTTCGGTGTCGACACCGCGGTTGCGCCGCTGGTGCGACCCCTCATCCGGCCCTTCGGGCCACCTTCTCCCGCAAGGGCAGAAGGTGACTCGAAATGGCGACGCTGCCTGCAACCTACTCGGCCGCCGGCTCTTCGGCGGGGGCGGCTTCGGCCGCGGGGGCCTCTTCGGCCGGAGTTTCGGCGACGGGCTCAAGGGCGCCCTCGGCGAGAATCTCAGGTTCGGCGGCCGCTTCGACAGCGGCCTCGACCACGGCTTCGGGCTCGGCGACAGCCGCCGGCTCAGGGGCCGCCTCGGGCTCCGGCGCGGCTTCAGCAACTGGCTCGGGGGCGGCTTCCACAACCGGCTCGGGCGCGGCCTCGACGACGGCCTCAGGCTCCGGGGCGGCTTCCACTTCGGGCTCGGGCTCGGGCTCGGGCGCCGGCGGGTTGGCGGCGAGTTCGGCGGCCGCGGCGGCGCGCTCTTCCTCGCGCTGGGCGCGCTCGGCGACCCGTTCCTCGGCCTTCTTGCCGGGCTTGCCCTTGTTGGGGTTGGCGCCGTGTTCCCATTTCACAAGGCCTTCATTGGCCAGGAAGCGGGCGACGCGGTCGGTGGGCTGGGCGCCCTTGGAGATCCACTCCTGCAGGCGCTCGACCTTCAAGGTCACCCGGGTGGGGTCGTCTTTCTTCAGCAGCGGATTATAGGTGCCCACCTTTTCGATGAAACGGCCGTCGCGGGGCGAGTGGCTGTCGGCGACGACGATCGAATAGTAGGGGCGCTTCTTGGCGCCGCCGCGGGCGAGACGAATCTTCAGCATTTGGGTTTCACTGTCCTTTGGAGTTCGATTTCAGGGTTTCTTGAAGGGGTTGAGACCGGCCAAACCGGGAAGTTGTCCTGGAAGCTGTCCAGGCAGGCCGGGGAGTTGTCCGGGCGCGCCGCCGACGGGTGCGCCGCCGCCTAATCCAGGGAGCTGGCCGGGCTGTTCGGGCAGGCGCCCGCCGCCCATGGCCTTCATCCGCGCCATGTCCGCCCCCATGCCGCCGCCGCCCATCTGGGCGGCCATGCGCGCGAGGCTCTTGCCGCCGTCGCGGCTCATCGACTTGAACACATCGGCCATCTGCCGGTGCTGCTTCAGCAGCCGGTTGATCTCCATCACCTCCACCCCGGCGCCCTTGGCGACGCGGCGCTTGCGGGAGGCGTTGAGAACGTCGGGCTTCTTGCGCTCCAGCTTGGTCATGGAGGAAATGATCGCCTCCTGCCGGCGGAACTGCTTGTCGTCGAGATTGGCCTCGGCGATCTGCTTCTTGATCTTCTGCACCCCCGGCAGCAGGCCCATCAGCCCCTGCATGCCGCCCATCTTCTGCATCTGGCGCAGCTGTTCGGCGAGGTCGTCCAGGTCGAACTGGCCCTTGGCCAGCTTCCTGGCCATCTTCTCGGCCTTGGCCTGATCGTAGTCGGCGCTGGCCCGCTCCACGAGGGCCACCACGTCGCCCTGGCCAAGGATGCGCCCGGCCACCCGGCGGGCGTCGAAGACGTCCAGGGCGTCGATCTTCTCGCCGGCGCCTAGGAACTTGATCGGCAGGCCGGTGACGGCGCGCATGGACAGGGCCGCGCCGCCGCGGCCGTCGCCGTCGACCCGGGTGAGGATCAGGCCGGTGAGGGGCAGGCGCTCGTGGAAGGCCTTGGCCGTGCGCACCGCGTCCTGGCCGGTCAGGCTGTCGGCCACCAGCAGGGTCTCGGCGGGGTTGGCGATGCGCGCGATCTCCGCGGCCTCGCTCATCATCGCCTCGTCCAGGGTCGTGCGGCCGGCGGTGTCAAGGATCAGCACGTCATAGCCGCCCAGGCGCGCGGCGGAGAGGGCGCGGCGGGCGATGTCCGGGGCGTTCTGGCCGGCGATGATCGGCAGGGTGTCGACCCCGGCCTGCACGCCGAGCATGGCCAGCTGCTCCATCGCCGCCGGACGGCGGGTGTCGAGGGAGGCCATCATGACCTTCTTGCGCTCGGTCTTGAGCAGGCGCAGGGCCAGCTTGCCGGCGGTGGTGGTCTTGCCCGACCCCTGCAGGCCGGCCATCAGGATCACCGCGGGCGGGTTGACCGCCAGGTTCAGGGGAACCGGCTCCTCGCCGCCCAGGGTCTCCACCAGGCCGTCGTAGACGATCTTGACCACCTGGTCGGCGGGGCGGACCGAGCGGACCACCTCCTCGCCATTGGCCCGTTCCTTGGCCTTGGCGATGAAGTCGCGGGCGACGGGCAGGGCGACGTCGGCCTCGAGCAGGGCCACCCGCACCTCGCGCAGGGCCTCGTCGATATCCTTTTCCGACAGCACGCCGCGGCCGCCCAGGCGGTCGAACACCCCGGATAGTCGCTCTGTCAGTCCGTCGAACATTAAACCTCGCTGTTTTTCCGTCGCCAGGAGCCAAACGCAGTTCACCCCCGTGGACGATCACGTCGACGGGGGGCCTCGCCGCCCTCGTCCCATCTGGTGATGGGGGTCGTGGCGGAGGAGGGCGCGTTTGGAAAAGCGCCGGAAGGAGCGGCTTCTACGCGGGAAAGGGGGGTGGGGTCAAGAATGGGCGGCGTTTGCGGGATGTTCACCGGCGCGCGATCCCCTATGTACGCAGCATGACCGCGCTGTCGCCGATCCGCCGTTTGATGAATCCCGCCGTGGAGCGCCGCGCCCTTCAGGTTGCGGTCGCCGCCGCGGGCCTTATCCCGGTGCTCGGCGGTCTGCTTGGCGCGCGGTTCGGCGCCGCGATGCTGGGCGGCGGCGGGGACCTCGGCTTCGACAGCCACTACCGCTATCTTTCCGGCCTGCTGTTCGCCATCGGCCTCGCCTTCTGGAGCACGATCCCGAAGATCGAGACCCATGGGGAGCGGTTCGCCATCCTGACCTTTCTGGTGGCCGTCGGCGGCTTTTGCCGGGCCATGGGCCTGCTGGCCAACGGCTTTCCCGGGCCGCTGATGACCGCGGCCCTCGGCATGGAGCTGGTGGTCACCCCGGCGCTCTACCTGTGGCAGTCGCGGGTGGCGCGGCTGTCGGCGGCGGGCTAGGGCGGTGGCGGGTCAGCCGGACCCGTTTGAAACGCCTTGGCTTTGCGCCGACCGCNNCCACTGCTCGTCATCCCGGCCGGAGCGCCCTTGCGCGGAGCGCCGGGACCCAGCCTTCCGGCGCTGCCCTCTGGGTCCCGGCTCTCCGCTTCGCTGCGGCCGGGATGACGAGAAGGATGGGTGACCCTTGGGGGTGCCGGAAAAAATTGCTGATTCAACCACCCCCGATTTTGCTCTAAAGCCGCGGCATGGCCATAGGCGTTTTCGATTCCGGGGTGGGCGGGCTGACGGTGCACCGCGCCCTGGTGCGGCGGTTTCCGAACGCCGACTTCGTCTACCTCGCCGATCAGGCCAACGCCCCAATCGGCGGCCGGTCCGGCGAGCAGATCGTGGACCTCACCCGCGCCTGCTGCGAACGGCTGTTCGCCGAGGGCTGCGACCTGGTGGTGCTGGCCTGCAACACCGCCTCCGCCATCGCCCTCAGGCGCCTGCAGCAGACCTGGCTGCCCGGTTATCGCCGCGATCTGGGCCGGCCGGTCAACGTCCTGGGCATCATCGTGCCGACCATCGAGGCGGCCACGGGCCTGCCTTGGGAGCACGAGCCGGAGCGACGCGGGGAGAAGGTCGAGCAGCTGGACGTGCTGGGGGTCTTTTCCACCCCTGCCACGGCGACGAGCCGGGTCTACGAGATCGAGATCGACAAGCGCCGCCAGGACGTGGCGGTCTTTTCCGAGCCCTGTCCCAACCTGGCCCCGATGATCGAATCCGGCGCCGGCCACGACGAGATGCGCGCGGAGGTGGCCCGCCACGTCGCCGCCCTGGCGGGGCGCATCGGCCGCCAGCCCGACCGGGCCATCCTCGGCTGCACCCACTACGAAATCATCGCCGACCTCTTCCGCGAGGCCCTGCCGCCGGGCACGCCGCTGATCCACCAGCCGGACGCCACCGCCGACGCCATCGAGACCTATCTGGAGCGGCACCTCGAATACGCAGCCGGAACCGCCGGCGTGCGCCGGTTCCTGACCACGGGAGAACCGGGGCTGCAGAACGGCCTGGTCGCCACCTTCTGGGGCGCGCCGCTGAGGTTCGAGGCGGTGTAGCGGCCGGCGGCCGAGCTAGGCGGGGTTCCCCACTCTCTCCCCGTCATGGCCGGGCTTGTGCCGGCCACCCAGGAACGCTGGCGTTGGGAGACAAATCCGTTGTCTTTCCGCACGTCACAACTCCGCCGCGACCGTTAGTGAAAACCTCGTTCCGCTCGTGATCTTGGGTGGCTGGGACAAGCCCGGCCAGGACGGGGAAAGAGGGAATTGACCCCGCTACCCCGCCCGCACCCACCGCGCCGCGAAGAACCCGTCCAGCCCGCCCTCGAGATGATGCGGCAGCACCCGTAACCGGCCGTTGGCGTCCACCGAGGCCGCCGGCGCCCCGCCCTCGCCGGGCGCGATCGGCTCCAGGCGGAACTCCGGATGCCGCAGGCCGAACCCCTCGGCCTGGCCTTCGCCCTCCTCCGGCTCCAGGGAACAGACGCAGTAGACCAACCGTCCCCCCGGCGCGACCCGGGCCGCGGCGGCGTCCAGCAGCCGGGCCTGCACCCCGGCCAGCTTGGCGATGTCCCCGGGCTTGGTGCCCCACAGCACGTCGGGATGCCGGCGGAAGGTGCCAGTGGCCGAGCAGGGGGCGTCCAGCAGCACCGCGTCGAACACCCGCGCGTCGCTCCAGCGCTCGGCCTGGGAGGCGACCACCTCCGCGCTCAGCCCGGTGCGCTCCAGGGTCTGGCTCAACAGCCGCAGCCGGGCGGGCGAACGGTCCAGGGCGGTGACCCGGGCCCCCGTCGCCGCCAGCTGCAGCGCCTTGCCCCCCGGGGCGGCGCAGAGGTCGAGGGCGGTCTGGCCAGGCCCGACGTTCAGCAGCCGGGCGGGAATGGCGGCGGCGGCGTCCTGCACCCACCAGCGGCCCTCGAAAAAGCCCGGCCATTCGGCGACGTCCCCCTTGCGGCGCACCCGCAGGGATCCCCCCGGCAGGACGTCGGCCTCCAGCTCAGCCGCCAGGCCTTGCGCATCGGCGGGATCCCGGGGGGTCACGTCGGTGGCGGGCTCAAGGGCGATGGCGGCGGCCATGGCCAGGGCGGCCTCGGCCCCGTAGGCCGCGCGCCAGCGGGCGAAGATCCAGCCCGGCGCCAGGGCCTCGGGGTCGTCGGCGACCGGGCCGTCGCGCAGCACCCCGCGGAGCACCGCATTGATCAGCCCCTTGAACGGCCGAGTCGCCTCCTCGGCCTGGGCCAGGCGGACCACGGTGTCCACGGCGGCGAAGGCGGGGGTGTCCATATAGAGGGCCTGGGCCATCCCCAGCCGCAGCAGCATCATCACCGGCGCCGGCGGCGGGGTGCGCAGGCGTGGCTGCAGCAGCTTGTCGACGCCGCCCAGCCGGCGCAGCAGGGTCATGGCCAGCATGCGCGCCAGGGCCCGGTCGCGCAGCTCCAGCTCGGCGAAGGGGGCGCGGGTCATCGCCTCGTCCAGGCCGCCGCGATGGTCGAGGGCCGCCGACACCAGGTCGAGGGCCGCCCGGCGGGAGGCTAGGCCGTCGGATCGCCCGGCCTTATCTTCGCCAGGGGCATCGTCGCCGGGCGTAGTGTCGGGGGCCGCGTCGTCGCGGGTCGCATCGTCAGAGGTCATGGCCCCGCCGTGCACCGCCCCGGCGCCGGTGGCAAGCGGCGCTGAGGCCGGCGCACAAGAATGGCGGACCGGCGCGGTGATCGGTTAGACTGGTCAGATGACCGACGCGCCCCTCGAGAACGCCGCCCCCGGCAAGGCCCTGACCCCCGCCGCGCGCCGCGCCCTGGCCGAGGCCGCCGAGCGCCGCCGGGCCGAAATCGCCAAGGCGGCCGCGTCCGCCGAGGCCGGCGCCGGCGAGATCGACGGCCCCGCCGGCCCTGAACCCACCCGCTACGGCGACTGGGAGCTGAAGGGCCGCGCCGTCGATTTCTGAGCGCCCACTCGCCCGCCGGGGGCAGTTGCTGGCGAGATTCCGCCCCGCCGCCTAGCGTCGTTCATCTTGGTTAACGGCCAGAGGCGGCGCCATGCGACCGGTCATTTCCCCCGCCGTCGCGCGGGTGCTCGCCCTGGCGGCCGCGACGATGATCGCCGGCGCCGCCTGGGCAGGTCCTGAATCAGACAGCAGCCGAGGGGAGGGCGCCTGCCGTGACACCGCCCGGTCCGCCTCCGACCAGTCTGGCTGTCGCGCGGACGCCGCCGTGATCGACCATCTGCCCGACAGCTTTTTCGTCGGCGGTGGTGGTGTGGGTCCTCAGGTCATGGACCATGGCGGCGGCTATGCGGTCTGGGTTCACGCCACGGGTTCAGCCGCCGCGCACGCCGAGGCCGAGGCGACGGCCGCCGCCCGGGTCAGCGCCCAGGCGCATAGTCACATCCGCGCGCGCCGCTGACCGCAGCCTGCGCCTACCAGCTCAGCCGCCGGGTTCCAGTCACCACCGTCGAACCGGCCAGACTCCAGGGCATGAGCTTGGCGGGCATGGGCGGCAGGACGGCGGCCTGGGCCGGCCAGTGCGGTGTGCTTTCGGCGTAGCGCACATCCAGGGCGCCGGGCCCGGCGGGGCGGAAGCTCAACATCACCCCCTCCGGCGCGGCCTGCCAAACCAGGCGCGTCCACTGGCCGGGCTTGGTCATCACGGGAGTCGGGACGCCATTGATCCGCACGTCGCCGACCTGGACGCCTGGACGCAACTGAAGGTCCAGCATGCCCTCGGCCTGGCCGGGCGCGTGGACCGTCACCGTCCCGTCCGCGCCATGGGTGAAGGTCAGGGCGAAGGGCGGCGCGGTCACCGGGCGGGCCTGCGCGGCCCAGGTGCGATCGACGGAGCGGGTGAAGCCCAGGCCAGGGAAGGCGCGGCGTTTGATCGCCCCGCCGTCGGTGGTCAGCACATCCCTGACCCAGGCGTCCGGCGCATAGGGGCTGACCCGGAAGGCGTGACCGCTGTCGTTGTCGATCACATAGAGCGGCATGGCGATGCGCGGGTGACGCGCCGACCAGGGGCTGGAGCCGTTCAGCCAGAGGGCGATCCCCAGGCCGACGACCAGGAGCAGATTGCCCGCCGACGAATAGGACTGGTGCTCCGGCTCATGCGGCCAGACCATCGGCCAGACCACCAGGCTCGCCAGGAGCAGGGTGACGGCGGGGAGTTCCGGCAGGTCCAGCCCCTGCAGCAGGGTATGGAAGAGCCCCAGGATCCAGGCGAGGGCCAGGGCGGAGACCAGCCAGGCCAGCAGCCTCGCGAGGGCCGCCAGGGGCCCGTGCGATGTCCCGCCCCCGGTCAGGGCCCCGCAGAAGGCCGCCGCGGCCAAGGGCCAGGCCACCACATTGGCCACCGTGGGCGCGAAGATCTGCAGGGCCGTGGCCGCGACGAGGGCCAGGGTCATCAGGCCGATCCAGCTCCCGGCCAGGCTGGCCGGGCGGCGGAAGAGGACGATCGACAGCACGGCCGCGCCGACGCCGAGGCCCAGGGCGACGGCGTCGAACCCGCCGAAGAGGCTCGCCCCGAGGCCAGCGACCAGCGCCGCCAGGGCCGGAACCAGCAGTCCCCGGCCTCGCGCGACCCCCGCCCCGACCTGGAAGATCACCGCCACCCCCACCAGGGCCATGGCCAGCTCGAAGGTCGCGAAGCGGGCGAGGAGGGCCCGGCCGGCGATCCAGCCGAAGCCGATGCCGGTGGCGTGGCGGACCAGGTGCAGCACCAGGGCGCCGGCGACCAGCACCAGCAGGCCCGCGCCGACGCCCTGCAGCATGTCCAGGGCGCCCACCGGCTCATGCCGCCGCGCCTGGAGCCCGGTCAGGACAATCAGCGCCGCGATGCCGGCGAGCAACAGCCACCCCGCCTGGGCCGGGTAGGCGATCAGGCGATCTCCCGCGACGGTGGCGTAGGTCACGTCGGGGCTCTTGCCGGGGAGGTCTGCGGCGAAGGCCAGGGCCCGGGCGGTGGGCAGCACCTGCTGGCCCATGTGCTGGACGGAGCCCTGGTCCAGGGCCGCCACGGTGGAGCTGGGCGAATGGTAGTCGAACTGGCGGCCGATGAAGGCGTAGTTCAGGCCCGGCAGTCCCTTTTCCAGGGAGACGGTGAAGTCGGTGTCGTTGGGCAGCAGCTTGTAGATGAACACCGAGAGGGAGTTGCTCTCCGGAGTCATCGCCGTGCGCCGATAGAGGTCGACGGCCGCGCCGTTCTGCGGGCCGGTCTGGAACATGATCGCCCGGCCGCCGCCACCGCGGGATTCCATGTTGATGATGAAGCCGGCGTGGCCCGCCAGCGGGCTCTGGCCAAAGAAGGCGTTGGCGCCCAGCAGCCCCGCCTCCTCGCCGTCGGTGATCACCAGCATGACGTCCCGGGCTGGGACGCCCCGCGTCTTGATGGCCCGGACGATCTCCAGGGCCGAGGCCACCCCGGCGATGTCGTCGGCCGCGCCGGGCGAGCCCTGGACGCTGTCGTAGTGGGCCATCAGCACCAGGGCCGGGGCGGCGGGGTTGCGCCCCGGCAGGACGCCGATCACGTTCTCCACATCGGCCCCCAGCACGACGCTGGAGGCCGGCCCCTTGCCGGCGATCCGCTGGCTGTGGGCGCGCTGGACTTGCGGGGACAGTCCAAGCGCGGTCATGCGGGCGATCAGATAGTCGCGCACGGCGGCGTGGGCGGGGGAGCCGACGGGATGCGGGACCGGCGCCATGGCGGTGACGTCGACCATGGCCCGGCCGGCGGAAAAGTCCGCGGCCGGCGCGGCCGCCGGCGCCGGGGTCGGCGTCCTGGCCGAGGCGTAGAACAGGCAGAACGCCGCCAGCGCGCAGGCGATGAACGCCAAAAACCGTCCCATGTCGCAGGCCTCCCCGGTGGCGCGATCAAGCTTAGCCTCGCCCAATCTGGCTTGGCGCGCAATCGAACTGCCCTTGGCGGGCGAGCGGCGGCGTCCGGTAAGTCCAAGCATCCTTAGCGGTCGCCCGGCGTTAAGCTTGCAGCGCCCGGCTGTCGGTCGCCAAGAGGAGGCGGTTCAAGGCGGCTCGCAAGGAGCGCCAAGGGCCAGGAGCACGATCCATGAAACACATAGCGCCCCTAATGTGCGCGGCCGCCGCGGCCGCTCTGCTGGCCGGCTGCGCCTACGGCGATGGCTATGGCCACCGCGGCTACTACGGCGGCGGCAGCGTCGGCGTCGGCTATGGCTACGACGGCTATGGCTACGACGGCTATTACGACAACTACTACGGCCCCCTCTTCGACGGCTACTGGGGCGGCGACGGCGCCTTCTATTATCGCAACGCCGAGGGCCGTCCTTACCAGCGCGACACCGGCGGCCACTTCCGCCGCGACCAGGGCCAGGGCTACAACCACGTTCAGGGCCGGACCCACGGGAGCGGGGCCTACCACGGCGAGGGCGGGGATCACCACAACGACGGCGATCACCACGACGGCCACTAGCTGACGGCGGCCCGGCCCATCCCCAAGGGGAGGGTCGGGTCAGATCAGATATCGCCCACGCAGATTGCCACTGGATCGTGGGCCGTCACCGCGCCAGACTTGGCGAAAGCCAATGTCCTGGGGAAACGCCGCGTGACCGAGCACCACATCCGCTACGCCGTCGACGCCGACGGCATCGCCACCCTGACCATCGACCGGCCTGAAAAGCGCAATGCGATGACCTACGCCATGCTCGGCGCCTTCATCGCCAAGGTGGCCGAGGCCGGGGCGGACGATAAGGTTCGCGTGCTGATCGTCACCGGCGGCGGCGGGACCTTCTGCGCTGGCACCGACCTCGCCGACCTGGCCACCATCCCCGGGGAGACCCGCGGGGTGCGCGGCGAGGCGCATGAGGGCGGCAAGTGGTGGCCCCTGGTCGCCTGTCCAAAGCCAGTGATCGGCGCCATCGACGGCTTCGCCGTCGGCATGGGCGCCGAGTTCTCCAGCCAGTGCGACGTGCGCATCGTCAGCACCCGGGCCCGCTTCGCCTGGAACTTCGCCCTGCGCGGCCTGGTGCCGGACACCGGGGCGGGCAGCTGGCTGCTGCCACGGCTGATCGGCCCGTCGCGGGCCCTGCGGCTGCTCTACAGCGCGGGCTACCTCGAGGCCGCCGAGGCCCACGCCATCGGCTACGCCAACGAACTGGTCGAGCCGGAACACCTGGCCGAGGCGGCCCTGGCGGAGGCGCGCCGCTACCTCGTCGCCTCGCCCTTCTCGTTGCAGCGCATGAAAGCCCTGGTCTGGCGCGGCCTTGAGCGGGACGTGTCCGAGCACATGGCCGCCCACGTCGAGGCCCTGAGCGCCTGTTTCAAATCCGCCGATCACAAGGAGGGGGTGGCCGCCTTCCTGGAGCGCCGCCCCGCGGTCTTCACCGGCCGCTGACGGCGCCGGCCGGCCGCGCGGTCAGGAAGGTGCCGTGCAGGCCGCACATGCCCCCCGCCCGCCGATCATCCCCCGCGCCGTTGCAGCCCATTCCGGAACAGCCGGCGGCGGCGAGGCTGGCGGCGATGACGAGGGCGGTCAGGACGGGGCGCATGCGGGCTCTCGGCGACGACGGAAGATGGCGGCGATCTTGTCCAGAGGCGCGCTGGGGCGCAAGCCGCAGTTGCTGATTTGAAAGGGGACCGGCCATGCGCATGATCGATCGGGATGAGGTCGGCCGCCGCCTGACCTACGAGGTCTGCATCCCGATCGTGCGGGAGGCGATGATCGCCTTCTCCCGGGGCGAAACCCGCCAGTTGCTGCGGTCGATCATCCCCCTGGCCGACGGCCGCGCCTTCGGGGTCATGCCAGGGGCCCTGGGGGTTGCGGCGCCCTTCGGCGCCAAGCTGATCAGCGTCTATCCGGAGAACTTCGCCAAGGGGATCCAGTCCCACCAGGGGCTGGTGATCCTGTTCGATCCGGGCACCGGCGCGCCGGTCTGCGTCGTCCACGCCGGCGAGGTCACGGCCATCCGCACCGCCGCCGCCAGCGCCGTGGCCACCGAGATCCTCGCCCGGCCGCAGGCCCGGCGCCTGGCCATCCTCGGCTACGGCGAGCAGGCCGAAACCCACGCCCGGGCCATGACGCGGGTACGGCCCATCGAGACGATCCAGGTCTGGGGTCGCTCACCAGAGCGGGCGGGCGCCTTCGCCGCGCGGATGCAGGCCGAACTGGGCCTGCCCGTGCTCGCCGCAACCGATGTCGCCGCGGCCGTCGCCGACGCCGACATCATCTGCACCGTTACCGCCGCCCGCGAGCCGATCCTGACCAGCGCCATGGTCGCGCCAGGAACCCATATCAACCTCGTCGGCTCGAGCATGGCCGGGCCGGTGGAGATCGACGACGACCTCGTGGTCCGCGCCCGCTTCGTCGCGGACAGTCGCGAAGGGGTGCTGAAGCAAGGGGCGGAATTCCTGCGCGCCAAGGCGGCGGGCCGCATCGGCGACGATCACATCGTCGCCGAGATCGGCCAGGTGCTGGCTGGCGACATCGTCGGCCGGCGCACCGAGGAGGAGGTGACGATCTACAAGTCCCTCGGCCATGTGGCGCAGGACCTGGCCAGCGCCTGGGCGCTCTACAGCCAGCCCTAGACTAGTTCCCATCCACAAAC
>PLSW01000018.1 GCA_003165275.1 Caulobacteraceae bacterium | reverse complement strand
CCATGTCTTCTGGAGAGCCGGATGCGGAACGAAAGTCGCAAGTCCGGTTCGGGAAGAGGCGGTGAGAAACCGGTCGCTGCGAGGCGACACGGCGCTTGCCGCCTACTTTTACAGGCGTGGATTGCCAAGGCGTTTGTGATGCTGAGTAGCGCGCTCTTCGCGCGCGCGTCGAAGCCCGCAGGCCGCCGACGCCGGGCTGCGGCCATCTGCCCACGACCGCGGAGTATGAATATTTCCCGCGTTATCGATCCACAGCCTAGCTTCAAACCTGTGGGTTCCGCCACCATGCCACACCCCCCGGCGGGCAGTCTTCATATAGTGTTAACCCATGGCTCTTGCTCCCGCCCTCGACCTTCGTCCCGTTCATGACGAGCCCCACCTCGCCCAGCTGCCGCACAATATCGAAGCCGAGCAGGCGCTGCTCGGCGCGCTGCTGTTCGACAACGCCGCCTTCGAGCGGCTGAGCGACCAGCTGCAGCCGCAGCACTTCTACGAGCCCTTCCACGCGCGCCTGTTCGCGGCGATCGCGGACTACATCCTCAAGGGCATGCTGGCCGAGCCGATCGTGCTGGTGGACCGGTTCCGTAACGATCCGGCGTTCGAGGAGCTGGGGGGTCTGCGCTATCTGGCCGACCTCGTCGACCGCGCGCCGCCGGCGGGCAACGCTCCGGAATACGGGCGGGCCATCTATGACCTCGCCCTGCGCCGGGAGCTGATCCGCATCGGCGGTGACATCTCGATCGGGGCGGCGAGCCCGGAAGACGGCCTTTCCGCCCGCGACCAGATCGAGGCCGCCGAACAGCAGCTCTATTCCCTGGCGGAGGCCGGCGGCGCCTCCACCGGCTTCGTCTCCCTCGCTGAGGCCCTGCGCGGCTCCGTGAACATGGCGGCGGAGGCCTTCGGCCGCGACGGGGGCCTGGCGGGTCTCTCCACCGGCCTGATCGACCTGGACCAGAAGCTCGGCGGCCTGCACCCCTCCGACCTTCTGATCCTCGCCGGGCGTCCGTCGATGGGCAAGAGCGCGCTGGCGGTGAACATCGCTTTCAACGTCGCCCGCAACTACGCCTGGGAGCCGCAGCCGGACGGCACGCGCAAGACGGTGAACGGCGGCATCGTCGCCTTCTTCGCCCTGGAAATGTCCGCCGAGCAGCTGGGCATGCGCCTGCTGGCCGAAGTCTCCGGCGTCTCCGGCGACAGGCTGCGCAAGGGGGAGATCGACGCCTCGGAATTCGGCCGGGTGCGCGATGCCGCCGAAGAGATCAGCTCGGCGCCGCTCTATATCGACGACACCGGCGGCCTGATGATCTCCAAGCTGGCCGCCCGGGCCCGGCGGATGAAACGGCAGACCGGCCTGGATCTGATTGTCGTCGACTACCTGCAGCTGATCACCGGCAGCGGCGCGCGGGCCGCCGAGGGCCGGGTGCAGGAAGTCAGCCAGATCACCGCCGCGCTCAAGGCCCTGGCCAAGGAGCTGAGCGTGCCGGTGCTGGCCCTGGCCCAGCTCTCCCGCCAGGTGGAGCAGCGGGAGGATAAGCGTCCTCAGCTCTCCGACCTGCGGGAATCCGGCTCCATCGAGCAGGACGCCGACGCGGTGATGTTCATCTACCGGGAGAGCTACTACAAGGGCCGCACCGAGCCCCGGGAAGGCACCCCCGAACACCTGACCTGGCAGGAAGACATGGACCACATCCGCAACCTGGCGGAGGTGATCATCGGCAAGCAGCGCCACGGCCCCATCGGCACGGTGAAGCTGCACTTCAACGAAGACCTCACCAAGTTCGGCAACCTGGCGCGCGAGGGCCGGTTCGACCAGCAGTAGGGATCGGCGCGCTCTACCAACCTGTGTTCGCGCCGCAACGTCCCGCCCCCGACCGCCGTAATCCTTAACCGCGGCTTGCGCCGACGCATGCGCGAACGATATGCAAGACTGGGGTGGCCCGTTCGGCCAGGTTGAGGCAAGCGTATCGATGCACCGGACAGCGTTTTGCGCCAGTGTCCGCCGCGCCCGAACCTGGGGCGCGGAGCGGTGAACTTCGTCGCCGCCCTCGGCCGCTCGACCCTGGACCTGCTGCAGTTGATCGGCGGGGTGGGTCTCTTCGCGCTGCGCGGGGTCGCCTCGATCCTGGTGCCGCCGTGGTTCCCGGGCCAGACGGCGCGGCAGCTGATGGCGATCGGCTATCTGTCGTTGCCGGTGGTGGGGCTGACGGCGGTGTTCACCGGCGCGGCCCTGGCGCTGAACATCTATACGGGCGGCGGCCGGTTCAACGCCGAGCAGATCATGCCGCAGATCGTGGCCCTGGGCCTGACGCGGGAGCTGGGGCCGGTGCTGGCCGCCCTGATGCTGGCGGGCCGGGTCTCCGCCGCCATCGCCGCCGAGATCGGTGCCATGCGGGCGACCGAGCAGATCGACGCCATGCAGACCCTGTCCACCGATCCCTTCCGCTACCTGATCGCCCCCCGGCTGATCGCCGCGGTGATCACCCTGCCTCTGCTGACCGCCGTCGCCGACACCATCGGCATCATGGGCGGCTGGCTGGTGGCGACCCGGACCCTGAACTTCAACCCGACGGTCTACCTGCGCAACACCTGGGACTTCCTGCAGAGCTGGGACATCGAGTCCGGCCTGATCAAGGCCGCGGTGTTCGGCTTCATCGTCGCCCTGATGGGCTGCTACCACGGCTTCAACGCCTCCGGCGGCGCCCGCGGCGTCGGCCGGGCGACAACCCACGCGGTGGTTTCCGCGGCGATCCTGATCTTCGCCGCCGACTACCTGATGACGACGATGTTCAGCCACCGATGAGCGAGCTTCCTCCCCATTTGGCGACCAAACTGGAGTGGCGAAACGTCAGCAAGAGCTTCGGCGGCGCGCTGGTGCTGGACGGCATGAGCCTCACGGCCCAGACCGGCCGCTCGCTGGTGATCATCGGCGGATCCGGCCAGGGCAAGTCGGTGACCATCAAGATCGCCATCGGCCTGATGCGGCCGGACGCCGGCGCGGTGCTGCTGGACGGCAAGGATATCAGCGGCCTGGGGGCCGGCGGGCGCAAGGCGCTCTACCGGCGCTTCGGCATGCTGTTCCAGGGCGCGGCCCTGTTCGACAGCCTCACCGTCTGGGAGAACGTCGCCTTCCGCCTGCTCAACGCCGACGGGGTCTCGCGCAAGGTCGCGCGGGGCCGGGCCATCGAGGCCCTGGAGCGCGTGCGGCTGGCGGCCAGCGCCGCCGACCTTTATCCCGGCGAACTCTCCGGCGGCATGCAGAAGCGCGTGGGCCTGGCCCGCGCCGTGGTGGCCAATCCGGAGATCATCTTCTTCGACGAGCCGACCACGGGCCTCGACCCCATCACCGCCGACGCCATCAACGACCTGATCATCGACCAGGTTAGGCGCCTGGGCTGCACCGCGGTGTCGATCACCCACGACATGGCCTCGGCCCGCAAGATCGGCGACGACATCGCCATGCTGCACGGGGGCAGGATCGTCTGGCGGGGACCGGCGAGCGAGATCGACAAGTCCGGCAACCCCTATGTGGAGCAGTTCATCGCCGGCCGGGCCGACGGCCCGATCACCGCGGCGATCTAGGGGGCGCGTTGCTCATTCGCCATTTGTGGCTAGGCGATGCTCTCATCTGTAAATGGCTCGTCATAACAGTAACTTAAAGGTCGAACGAAGAAGGCCTTCTCCCNNTTCTCCCGCAAGGGGAGAAGGCCTTGGTTTCACCGCCCCGAACGGTCACGTACTGCCGCATTCGTAGATGTGTGCATCCCCTAGCCATAAATCGGGGAGGAGAATCGGGGAGGAGAAGAGTCGCACCCCTTCCCGCCCCCGACTCACGGCAAACTGCCGCCCCAACCGCCACCCAGGAGTCCCATGGCCCGCGACGGCGCCGCCTACGTCTGTCAGTCCTGCGGCGCGGTCCATTCCAAATGGGCCGGGCAGTGCACGGCGTGCCAAGCGTGGAACACGCTTGTGGAAGAGGCTCAAGCCCGGCAACCGGGGGCGATTACGCCCACCCGGGCGACCAAGGCCCGCGGCTTGGCGCTGGAAACCCTGCAGAGCACCAGCGTCGGGCCAGACCGTATCCTCACCGGCCTCGAGGAATTCGACCGGGTCTGCGGCGGCGGTGTCGCGCCGGGCTCTGCGATCCTGCTGAGCGGCGATCCGGGGGTGGGCAAGTCGACCCTGTTGTTGCAGGTGGTGGCCTCGGCGGCGGCGCGGGGGGCGAACTGCGTCTACATCTCCGGCGAGGAGGCGGTGGACCAGATCCGCTCCCGCGCCGCGCGGATGGGGCTGGGCGCGTCGGCGGTGCGGCTGGCGGCGGAAACCTCCGTGCGCGACATCCTGGACGGGCTGAAACGCGAGGCCTTCGACCTGGTCGTCGTCGACTCCATCCAGACCCTCTGGAGCGACCAGCATGAGGCCTCCCCCGGCTCCGTCACCCAGGTCCGCGCCGCGGCGGGGGAACTGGTGCGGCTGGCCAAGAAGCGCGGGACCGCGATCATCATGGTCGGCCACGTGACCAAGGACGGCCAGATCGCCGGCCCGCGGGTGGTCGAGCACATGGTCGACGCGGTGCTCTCCTTCGAGGGCGAGCGCGGCTATCCGTTCCGGGTGTTGCGCGCCAACAAGAACCGGTTCGGCGCCACCGACGAGATCGGCGTCTTCGAAATGGGCGACGCGGGCCTGCGCGAGGTGCGCAATCCCTCGGCCCTGTTCCTCAACGAGGGCGGCGAGCGGTCCGCCGGGGCGGCGGTGTTCGCCGGGATCGAGGGATCGCGCCCGGTGCTGGTGGAATTCCAGGCCCTGGTGGCGCCCTCCGCCTATGGAACGCCCCGCCGGGCTGTTGTCGGATGGGACACAGGCCGGCTCGCAATGGTGCTGGCGGTGCTCGAAGCGCGGTGCGGGCTTGGATTCGGGGCCCGTGACGTTTATTTGAACGTCGCCGGAGGCCTGCGCATCTCAGAGCCGGCGGCGGATCTCGCGGCGGCGGCGGCCCTGGCCTCCTCCGCCCTTGATGTCGCCCTGCCGCAGGACTGCGTTGTCTTCGGCGAGGTCAGCCTGTCGGGCGATGTGCGCCCGGTCAGTCGAATGGAGGCGCGGCTGAAGGAGGCCGCCAAACTGGGCTTTTCCCGGGCCCTGGGACCCGCGGCGGCCATTGAGGGCGCGCCCTTCAAGGTGACCGGCGTGAGCCGTTTGGGCGACGCGGTGCGCCGCATCGGCGAGGATGACTGGAGTTGACGAAAGATCGGTTCGGGGCCGCAGGGCCTTGGTCGCACGAGAGGCGAGCGATTGACGCTATTTGATATTATCGCGGGGCTGCTGCTGGGGGTGTCCCTGGTCGCCGGGCTGATGCGCGGCGGCGTGCGCGAGGTGACCTTCGTGGTCTCCTTCGTGCTGGCGGCCTTCGTGGCGCTCTTCAGCCTGCGTTTCACCGGCCCCATCGCCCAGGCCACGGTTCATCCCGCCTGGGCGGCGACGGCGGTGACGGTGATCGTCGTCTTCCTGTTCGCCTATATCCTTTTCCGCATCATCGGCGCGAACCTGGCGCGCAGCGTCGATCGCGCTCGGGCCCTGGGCACGGCCGACCGGCTGATCGGCGGCGGCTTTGGCCTGGTGCGGGCCCTGGTGATGCTGGGCCTGTTCGCCCTGGTGATGGACGCCCTCACGCCGGGGGAGAAGATGCCCAGCTGGATCGCCCAGGCCAAGCTCTTCCCCGTCGCCCAGGCCAGCGCCACGGCGCTGCGCGTGCTCGCCCCGGAAGGCGCCGCGGCGGCGCGGGAGATCAAGCCGACCATCGACCGCGCCGTTCACGCCGGGGCGACGGCCGGATCCGACGCCGTGGGCCGCAGGGTCAAGCGCGTGACAACCGACGAGCAGGCGGCCGCCCGCAAGGCCATGGACGATCTGGTGGAGAAAACGCGATGATAGACCGGGCCTCGCATCCGCACCCTGATACCAGCGTCTCGTGGCGCGACCCGGACGACGACAGCCCCCGGCTGGAATGCGGCGTCTTCGGCATCTTCGGCGTCGCCGACGCCAGCGCGGTGACCGCGGTGGGGCTGCACGCCCTGCAGCATCGCGGCCAGGAGGCCTGCGGCATCGCCGCCTTTGACGGCCAGCGCTTCCACTATGAAAAGCACATGGGCCATGTGGGCGACGCCTTCGCCGGCGGCGACCTGATGGACCGCCTGCCCGGCGCCGTCGCCATCGGCCACACCCGTTATTCCACCGCCGGCGGCAGCTTCCTGCGCAATGTGCAGCCGATGTTCGCCGACCTGGAGGCCGGCGGCGTGGCCATCGCTCACAACGGCAACCTCACCAACTTCCTGACCCTGCGCCAGCAGTTGGTGGCGGACGGGGCCATCTTCCAGTCGACCTCCGACTCCGAGGTGATCCTGCACCTGATCGCCCGCTCCCGGCGCGGCAAGGTGGTCGACCGGTTCATCGACGCCCTGGCGCAGATCGAGGGCGGCTACGCCCTGGTGGCGATGACCAACAAGAAGCTGATCGGGGTGCGCGATCCCCTCGGCATCCGGCCCCTGGTGCTCGGCGACCTTGAAGGCAAGGCGGTGCTGGCCTCGGAGACCTGCGCCCTCGACATCATCGGCGCGCGCTTTGTGCGCGACATCGAGCACGGCGAGATGGTGGTGATCAGCGAAAGCGGGATCGAGTCCCTGCGCCCCTTCCCCGCCGCCCTCGCCCGGCCCTGCCTGTTCGAATACGTCTACTTCGCCCGGCCAGACAGCGTGGTGAACGGCCACTCGGTCTATGAGGTGCGCAAGCGCATGGGCAACCGGCTGGTGGTGGAGCACCCGGTGGAGGCCGACGTGGTGGTGCCGGTGCCGGACTCCGGCGTGCCGGCGGCCCTCGGATACGCCCAGGCGGCGGGCCTGCCCTTCGAGATGGGCATCATCCGCAACCACTATGTGGGTCGCACCTTCATCCAGCCCACCCAGGGCGCCCGGGAGCTGGGGGTGCGCATGAAGCTCAGCCCCAACCGCCAGGTGCTGGCCGGCAAGCGGGTGGTGCTGATCGACGACAGCATCGTGCGCGGCACCAATTCGGTGCGCGTGGTGCGGATGGTGCGGGAGGCGGGCGCCGCCGAGGTGCACCTGCGCTCGGCCTCGCCGCCGATCATGTGGCCGGACTTCTACGGCATCGACATGCCCGACCGGGACAAGCTCCTGGCCGTGCGCCACACCCTGGAGGAGATGGCCCGGTTCCTGGACGTCGACAGCCTGGGCTTCCTCTCCGTCGAGGGCCTCTATTGGGCGATGAACGCCGGCCCTCGCAATCCCAAGCAGCCGCAGTTCACCGACCACTATTTCACCGGCGACTATCCGACCCGACTGCTCGACCGGGAGATCGCCGAGGGACGCAACGAGCTGGTGGAACGCCAGCTGTCCTTCCTGGTCAGCGCCTGAGGGCGCGGCCATGTGGACGGCGTTTCGAGGGCTGCTGGCCCGACTGAAGATCGATCCCTATATCCTGGGCCTTGTCGGGATGGTGCTCGTGGCCGCCGTCCTGCCGGCGCGGGGCGAGGCGGCCGTGGCCGTTGGGTGGGTGACCAAGGTCGCCATCGCCCTGCTGTTCTTCCTGCACGGGGCCAAGCTGTCCCGGGAGGCTGTGATCGCCGGCCTGGGCCATTGGCGGCTGCACCTGACGGTGCTGTGCAGCACCTTCGTCCTGTTCCCGCTGCTGGGCCTGGTCGCCAGCCGCATCCCCGCCAGCATTCTGCCGACGACCATGGGCGCGGGCGTCCTCTTCCTCTGCTGCCTGCCGTCGACCGTGCAGAGCTCCATCGCCTTCACCTCCATCGCCCGGGGCAATATCGCCGCCGCCGTCTGCGCGGCCTCGGCCTCCAACCTGATCGGCATCGCCGTAACGCCGCTGCTGGTGGCCCTGCTGATGCAGACCCAGGGCGCGGGGTTTTCGTTTCATGAGCTTGAGGCGGTGGTGCTGCAGCTGCTGGCGCCCTTCATCGCCGGGCAGATCGCCCGCCGCTGGATCGGCGCCTGGGTGGACCGCAACCGGGCGGTGCTGGGCTTTGTCGACCGGGGCTCGATCCTGCTGATGGTCTACGCCGCCTTCAGCGAGGCGACGGTGAAGCACGTGTGGCAACAGGTGACCTGGGCCCAAGGCGGGGTGCTGCTGGTCGTCTGCGCGGCCCTGCTGGCCGTGGTGCTGACCGCCACCGCCTTCACCGCCCGGGCGTTCGGCTTTTCCAAGGAAGACGAGATCACCATCGTGATGTGCGGTTCGAAGAAGAGCCTCGCCTCCGGGGTGCCGATGGCCTCGATCCTGTTTCCCGCCGCCACCGTCGGGGTGGTGGTGCTGCCGCTGATGCTGTTCCACCAGATTCAGCTGATGGCCTGCGCCTATATCGCCCAGCGCTACGCCGCCCGGCCCGTCGACCCCGCGCCGGAGCAGGCCCTGGGCGGGCAAACCCTGAGTGAGACCCATGCCTGACCCCGAAGCCACCCTGCCCCTGGCCGGCCGAATCGCCCTGGTCACCGGGGCCACCCGCGGGATCGGCCGCGCCAGCGCCCTCGCCCTCGCCGGCGCCGGCGCGCAGATCATCGCCACCGGCCGCGCCCAGGGGGGCTTGGAATCCCTCGACGACGAGATCCGCGCCCTCACCGGCGAGCGGGCGACCCTGGTCCCCATGGACCTGCAGGACGGCCAGGGGATCGACCAGCTGGGTCTGGCCATCCACCAGCGCCACGGCAAGCTGGACATCCTGGTCCACGCCGCCGCCATGCTGGGCGGCCTGTGGCCGGTGTCGCATATGGACCCGCCGCAGTGGGACCGGGTGGTGTCGGTGAACCTGACATCAGCCTACCGGCTGATCCGCTCCATGGAGCCGCTGCTGCGCCAGTCCGACGCCGGCCGCGCCCTGTTCATCACGTCGGGCCGCGCCGTGCGGCCGAAGGCCTTCTGGGGCGCCTATGCGGCCACCAAGGCCGGGCTGGACGCCCTGGTGCGGTGCTGGGCCGACGAGATCGAGCAGACGGCGATCCGCGCCGCCCTCATCGATCCCGGCTCCATGCGCACCAAGATGCGGTCGGAAGCCTATCCCGGCGAGGATCCGGCGACCTTGCCCGATCCCTCCGAGATCGGCCCGTTGATCGTGGCCCTCGCCCAGCACAAGCTCGGCCTGCCCACGGAAACGGTCAACTTCGGCGCGTGGAAGGCCTCGGGCGTTTTGGCTTAGTGCTCGACTTGGTGCCGGTC
>PLSW01000073.1 GCA_003165275.1 Caulobacteraceae bacterium | reverse complement strand
CGTTTGTGGATGGGAACTAGTCTAGCGCGACTTAGGCGCGCCGGGGACGCCTGGCTACCGCCGGTGGTGGAAAAATGCGCCTGGGATGCGCATATGAGGCGCGCAATGATGGAGCGGGCGATGACCAAGGTGGAATACAGGATCGTCGAGCACGACGGCGGCTGGGCCTATTCCGTTGACGGCGCCTATTCGGAGACCTTCGCCCACCGGGCCGAGGCGGTGAAGGCCGCCCGGCGCGCCGCCGTGGAGCAACAACGCCCCGGCGCCGACGTGGGCATCCTCTACGAGGACGCGAACGGCGTCTGGCACGCCGAGGTCTCCGATGGCGACGACCGGCCGACCGCCAGCGTCGCCGACTAGCGTCCCTCCCCTTCGATTCAGGAGGGCCGGCGCGGCCGCACGGACAACGGCAGGTCGTCGAACAGGCCCGGCGCGCCGCCGACCTGCGCGCGCTCGATGGACAGCATCCGCGCCTTGGTCTGCAGGCCGCCGGGGGCGGAGAAGCCGCCGGCGCGGCCGTCCGCGGCCAGCACCCGGTGGCAGGGGACCACGATCGGCCAAGGATTGCGGCCGAGGGCCTGGCCCACGGCGCGGGCGAGGGTCCTGTCGCCGAGGCGCCCCGCGACCTCGCCGTAGGTGAGGGTCGCGCCCGGCGGGATCGTGCGGGCGACGGCGTAGACGCGGGCCTCGAAATCCCCCACGCGGGTAAGGTCGAGGTCGACGAAGCCCAGGTCCCGGGGCTCCCCCGCCAAGAGGGCGGTGATCGCCTTGATGGCCGCGCGCGCCGCCGGCGGCGGCTCGATTTCGGGGGCGGCCGGGTGGCGACGGGCCAGCTGGCGGCGGGTGGACTCGCGGTCAGCCTCCGGCAGCCATATACCGATCAGGCCCGCGACGCCCCAAACGAGGCCGCACCAGCCGATGGATGTCTCAAAAAGCGCGTAGCCCTGATCGGACGTCATGGGGACAGCCTATCATCGGTCTCGGCTCTCGAAAGCGTGGCTGAACGCAGATATAAGGCGCGATGACTCATAGAAACCAAGCCGCCGCCGTCGTGGCGCTGCTGGAGGCCGAATACCAGCAATCCATCTCCGCCATGCGCAGCGCCCTGCGCGCCTTTCTGGCCGGGGAAGGCCCCCCCGACCCCGCGTTGCGCAAGAGCGGCGCCTTCAACTATCCCGAACTGCGCGTGACCTATGCGCCGGACGGGCCGCAGCCCAAGCTCGCCCGGTCGTACGGCCGGTTCAGCCAGCCGGGCATCTACGCCACCACCATCACCCGGCCCGACCTCTTTCGCGAGCACCTGACCGAGCAGCTGTCGCTGCTGATGAACGACTTCGCGGTCGAGGCCTTCGTGACCCGCTCGACCCAGGAAATCCCCTTCCCCTATGTGTTGGACGGCACCATCGATCTGGCCACGGCGGATGTGACCGCCGACGAGATCGCGCGCTTTTTCCCGACCACCGAGCTGGCCTTCATCGGCGACCAGGTGGCGGACGGCTTCTGGCGACAGGGATCGGAGGCGGTGCGGCCGCTGGCCCTGTTCGATGCGCTGCGCACGGACTTTTCCCTCGCCCGTCTGGCCCACTACACCGGCACCAAGGTGGACGACGTCCAGCAGTATGTTCTGTTCACCAACTATCACCGCTACGTGGACGAATTCATCCGCTGGGGCTGCGAGCAGCTGCGGGACGCCAACAGTCCGTATGCGACCCTGGCCTGCGCCGGCGGGGTGGTGATCGACGCCGCCAGTCCGGACCCGGAGGGCGCGGCCATGGACAGCGCCTGGCGCCGCCACCAGATGCCGGCCTACCACCTGACCGCCCCGGGCAGGCGGGGGATCACCCTGATCAACATCGGCGTCGGCCCCTCCAACGCCAAGACCATCACCGATCACCTGGCGGTGCTGCGGCCGGAAGCCTGGCTGATGATCGGCCACTGCGGCGGCCTGCGCTCGACCCAGACCATCGGCGACTATGTGCTGGCCCACGCCTACCTGCGCGACGACCATGTGATGGACGACGTGTTGCCGCCGGAAATTCCCATCCCCGCCATCGCCGAGATCCAGGTGGCCCTCAACCGCGCCGCCGAGATCGTCACCGGCGAAAGCGGCGAGGCGCTGAAGGCGCGCCTGCGCACCGGCACCGTGGTGACCACGGACGATCGCAACTGGGAACTGCGGTTTTCGCTCAGCGCCCTGAGGTTCAACCAGTCGCGGGCGGTGGCCATCGACATGGAGTGCGCCACCATCGCCGCCCAGGGCTACCGCTTCCGCACCCCCTACGGCGCCCTTCTGTGCGTCTCCGACAAGCCCCTGCACGGAGAGATCAAGCTCCCCGGCCAGGCCAACGCCTTCTATGAGCGGGCCATCTCCCAGCACCTGCGCATCGGCATCGCGGCCATCGACCTCTTACGCGAGGAGGGCCCGCGGCTGCATTCGCGCAAGCTGCGCAGCTTCGACGAGCCGCCGTTCCGGTAGGGATTCGCCAAGCGGCGGTGCGGCGGACCGACGCCCCCTCCGTCCCCTCGCTTCGCTCGGGTCCACCTCCCCCGCTTCGCGGTGGAGGAAATCGATTATGCGCCTTGTCCTCCACCGCGTAGCGGGGGAGGTGGCTCGGGCGTAGCCCGAGACGGAGGGGGCGTCGGTCCGCCGCAACACGGCTTGGATCGCCGGGCTTGCCACAGCCGCGCCCGTTTGGCGTAAGAGAGCCCCATGACCACGCCCACGCCCTTATTCGACCTTCGCCCGACCCACAACCCGAACCGCTGGTTCCTGCCGCTCACCGAGGCGGTCTGCGTCGGCCCGCCCGGCAACCAGTTCATGTTCGGGGGGGTGGGCCTGGCCGCCGCCGTCGCCGCCCTGGAGCGGACCTGCGCGCGGCCGGTGATCTGGGCGACGGCCCAGTACCTGTCCTACGCCCGGCCGGGATCGGTGGTGGACCTGGACGTCTGGACCCCCGCGGCCGGCCGCCACACCACCCAGGCCCGGGTGATCGGCCATGTGGGCGACAAGGAGATCTTCACCGTCAACGCCGCCCTGGGGACCCGCCCCAGCGACATCTCGCACCAGTGGGCGACCAAGCCCAGCGCGCCGGCGCCCGAGGACTGCGAGCCGCGCATCCATTGGCGGGGTGATGAGAGCGGCCTGCACGGCCAGCTCGACACCCGGTTGGTGAAAGGCGAATGGGGCTTCGGCCACAGCGGCGGCGAGATAAGCCCCGACGGCCAGATGTTGATGTGGATTCGCCCAAGGGCCGACCTGCCCATCGACGCCTCCATGCTGGCGATCATCGCCGACCACGTGCCGTCGGGCATCGGCGCGGCCCTGGGCATGAGCGCCGGCGGCAACAGCCTGGACAACACCATCCGCATCTGCCGGATCGTCCCCACCCGCTGGGTGCTGTGCGACATCCTGATCAACGCCATCCACGGCGGGTTTGGCCACGGCCGGATGCACCTGTTCGCCGAAGACGGGACGCTGATGGCCACCGCCAGCCAGTCGGTGATCGTGCGGATGCATGGGGAGCGGGATGCGAAGGCGGAGGGGTGATCAGGCCTGCGCTTGCAGCACGGCCCGTGCGTCCTTCGACACGGTCGCTTCGCTCCCTACTCAGGATGACGACGAGGGTGGGCTGCAAAGAAAGACGTCATGCTGAGTAGCGCGCTCTTCGCGCGCGTGTCGAAGCACGCAGGCTGGCGCAACTGCGGGCCGCCCCCCTACCCCCGCTGCGTGTACCCCAGCCGCTCGTTCAGCTCGTCGAGCAGCTTGATCGCCGCTTCCGGGAGCACCGTGCCCGGTTGAAACACCGCGGCGACGCCCTCGTCGTGGAGGGCTTTCAGGTCCTCGTCGGGGATCACGCCGCCGACGACGATCATGATGTCGGGGCGGCCGAGCTTGGCCAGTTCGGCCTTCAGCTGCGGCACCAGGGTCAGGTGGCCGGCGGCGAGGGAGCTGGCGCCGACCACGTGGACGTTGCGCTCCACCGCCTCCTTGGCGGTCTCGGCGGGGGTCTGGAAGAGGACGCCGACATTGATGTCGAAGCCGAGGTCGGAGAAGCCGGTGGCGATCACCTTCTGGCCGCGGTCGTGGCCGTCCTGGCCCATCTTGGCGATGAGCACGCTGGGGGCGCGGCCGTCCGCCTGCTTGAAGGCGGCGACCATGTCCCGGGCGCGGGCGATGGCGGGGGTCTCGCCGGACTCGCCGGCGTAGACGTCGCGCAGCAGCTGCGGCTGGGCCTGGTGGCGGCCGAAGACCTTTTCCAGGGCCACGCTGATCTCGCCGACGGTGGCCTTGGCGCGGGCGGCGTCGACGGCCAGGGCCAGCAGGTTGGCGCCGCCGCGGGCGCCGGCCTCCAGGGCCGCCAGGGCGGCTTCAACGGCGGCCGGATCGCGCTCGGCCTTCAGCCGGGCGAGTTTTTCCAGCTGCTGGGCGCGGACGGAGGCGTTGTCGACCTTGAGCACGGCGATCTCGTCCACCGCGTCCGACCGGTGGCGGTTCACCCCGACCACGCTCTGGGCGCCGGAGTCGATCCGCGCCTGGGTGCGGGCGGCGGCCTCCTCGATGCGCAGCTTGGGGATTCCCTGCTCGATGGCCTTGGCCATGCCGCCGAGGGCCTCGACCTCCTCGATGTGGGCCAGGGCCCGGCTGGCGAGGTCGTAGGTCAGCCGCTCCACATAGAAGCTGCCGCCCCAGGGGTCGATCACCCGGGTCAGGCCGCTCTCGATCTGCAGAAAGAGCTGGGTGTTGCGGGCGATGCGGGCGGAGAAGTCCGTGGGCAGCGCGATGGCCTCGTCCAGGGAGTTGGTGTGCAGGCTCTGGGTCTGGCCGTTCACCGCGGCCATGGCCTCGACGCAGGTGCGGGCGACGTTGTTGAACACGTCCTGGGCCGCCAGGGACCAGCCGCTGGTCTGGGTGTGGGCGCGCAGGGAAAGGGAGCGGGAATCCTTGGGGGCGAAATTGCGCTGCATCAGCGTCGCCCACAAAAGCCGCCCGGCCCGCTGCTTGGCGACCTCCATGAAGTAGTTCATGCCGGCGTTCCAGAAGAACGACAGGCGCGGCGCGAACTGGTCCACGGTCATGCCGGCGGCGACCCCCGCCCGCACATAGTCGATGCCGTCGGCGAGGGTGTAGGCCAGCTCCAGGTCGAGGGAGGCGCCGGCCTCCTGCAGGTGGTAGCCGGAAATGGAGATGGAGTTGAACTTGGGCATCTCCTTGGCCGTATAGGCGAAGATGTCCGAGATGATCCGCATGGAGGGGGCCGGCGGGTAGATGTAGGTGTTGCGGACCATGAACTCCTTCAGGATGTCGTTCTGGATCGTTCCTGAAAGCTTGGTCGGCGGCACGCCCTGCTCTTCCGCGGCGACGATGTAGAGGGCCAGGATCGGCAGCACCGCGCCGTTCATGGTCATCGACACGCTCATCTGGTC
>PLSW01000033.1 GCA_003165275.1 Caulobacteraceae bacterium | reverse complement strand
GCGTCCTTCGACACGGTCGCTTCGCTCCCGACTCAGGATGACGAAGACTTTGAATTGCACAAAAGTCCGTCATGCTGAGTAGCGCGCTCTTCGCGCGCGTGTCGAAGCACGCAGGCTGACGCAGCCGTCCGCGAGGGGGAAAGCCATGACCTACGACTCGGCCCGCCACGCGCCCCTGGCCGCCGCTGTCTGGAGCCCCGACGACGCCCGCGCCGCCATCGGCGAGATCGTCGCCGGCGCCGAGGCCCGGTTCGACCCCGAACGCTGGTGGCCCGGCCATCCCATGGACGAGGGTGTTCCCGACGGCATGCCCGGCCTCTATTTCGGCGCGGCGGGGATGATCTGGGGGATGGAATTCCTCAAGCGCGAGGGCGCCGCCGACCACGCCCTGGATTTCGCGCCGATGCTGCCGGGCCTGCTCGCGGCGATCAGCGCCCAGTTATCGCAGATGCCGCCCGCCTTCGGCCTGGAGCCGAACAGGGCCTCCTACCTCTTCGGCGAGCCGCCGGTCCTCTTGATGATGATCCGCGCCGGGAACGCGGGCGCCGCCGATGATCTTTATCGGCGCATCGACAGCAACCGCGACCTGCCGATCCTCGAGCTGATGTGGGGCGCGGCCGGGACCATGCTGGCCTGCGTCTTCGCCCACGAAATGACCGGCGAGGATCGCTGGCGGACCCTGTTCCAGGCCCAGGCCGCCCGCGTGCTGGCCGATCTGCAGGACGGGCCGGACGGGCCGATCTGGACCCAGCGCCTCTACGGCCAAACCGCCCGCTACCTCGGCCCCGTCCACGGCTACGCCGGCGACACGCTGGCCCTGCTGCGCGCCTGGGACTGGCTGGAGCCGGACCAGCAGGGGCGGATCAAGTCCGCCTGCCTCGCCACCCTCACGGCCAACGCCCGTCCCTCGGCGCAGGGGACCAACTGGCCCGCCAAGGCCGGGGACGACGCCGGGCCGATGCTGGTGCAGTACTGCCATGGGGCCGCCGGCATGGTGGCCAGCCTGGCCGACCCCCGGATCGCGGGGCCGGAGCTGACGGCGCTGCTGTCGGACGGCGGCCGGCTGGTGTGGACGGCCGGCCCGCTGGCCAAGGGCTCCAACCTCTGCCACGGCACCGGCGGCAACGGCTTCGCCTTCCTCAAGCTCCACGCCCTTACCGGCGATCCGGCCTGGCTGGGCCACGCCCGCGCCTTCGCCATGGCCGCCATCGACCAATGCCGCGCAGCCCGCGCCGAACTCGGCCGCGGCCGCTACACCCTGTGGACCGGCGACATCGGCCTGGCGGTGTTTCTGCACGAATGCCTGAGGGAGACGGCGCGGTTTCCGACGGTGGATGTGTTCTGAGGGTGCGCGTAAGCGTCTACCTAATGAACGGCGAGGGGGTGCAGCCTAGGAACCGCCGCCCGCTGAAGGACGCTGCGGTTCATCGTCGCCGGGCTGTTCGGGCGCGGCGTGCGCCTCGATATCCTTGGCGCGCTCTTCGGCCAGCAGTCGCAGGAGCACGGCCCGTTTCTTGGGCGATGTCTCCGTCAGCAGCATCTCTTCAAAACGCCTGATGTTCTCGAAATGCACATACCGGGAGACCATGGCCGGCGCTCCTCATCTGATCTCTGTCTGAAACCCGACTCATGATGACCGCTTTTGCGGATAAGAGCTAGTCGCAAGTGCGCGCCATGCGCGACCGGTCAAGCCTGGGCGGCGGGCGCCTAGACGGCCGGAGGGCCCGCGGCCGAGGCCGCGGCCGATTCCGCGTGGACCAGCGTCACCATGGTCCCGGGCTGGTTGTCGGTCACGGCGAGGGATGCGTGAAGCTGGGCCGCCAGGGCCTCGACAATCCCGGTCCCTAGTCCGGCCTTGGCCTTTGCCGGTCCCTTGGGCATGCCGACGCCGTCGTCCATGACCGAGAGTGTCCAGTCCAGTCCCTCTGAGCGATAGATGACGGTGATCCGTCCCCGCCGATCACCGGGAAAGGCGTGCTTGAGCGCGTTGATGACCAGTTCGGTGACAATCAGACCGAGACTGACCGAGGCGTTGGCCGTCGCCACCCCGTCGTCGGCGTCCACCGCCAGCGCGATCTGGTCATGGTCGTTGATCATCGATGCGCCGATGCTCCGGCACAGATCGTTGAAATAGGCCCGCAACTCCACCTCGCCGAAGCCGGTCACGGCCAGCTGGTGCTGAAGCGTCGCGATCGACATGACGCGGTCGTGGGCGTCCCTGAGGTGGGTGCGGCTCTCCTCGGACTGGACCTTGCGGGCGCCCTGCATCAGCACGCTGGCGATGATCTGCAGGCTGTTGGCGACCCGGTGCTGCAACTCCCGCAGCAGCACCGTCTTCTCGCGGATCAGATCGTCCTTCAGCTGACTGGCCAGTCTGGCCTCGGTGACGTCGGACACCGCCAGCATCAAGCGTGACGCCTGTCGCCCATAGGCGAGGGTATGGGCTTTAACGACCACCTGCCGAACACCATCCCCCGGCAGTTTCAGGTCCATTTCATAGGCGTCGATCCTGGCGTCGCCGGAGAGGGTCGCCTGCAACAGGGACCTCAGTTGCGGCACGTCCCATTCCCCCGAGCCGATCGCAAACAGCGAGCGCCCCGCCACCGTGGTCGGGTCAATATGAAAGGACTGGCAGAAGGATACGCTCACCGCGATGATGACCATGCCGCCGTCGAGCAGCACAAGCGGCACGTCGGAAGACTCGACCACGGCCAGGGCCAGGGAGTCCACGATGGGCGCGGGCAGTTGTTTGGATCGCACGGGTCGCACGGGTCGCATGGGCCGGATACCTGGGGGCCCGGACGTTCAGGAATTGAACATCGCCTGAAGCCCCACGGACGCAACGGGCATTGTTTGGTTCTTGCACAGCTTCGCCAATGTCAAATCCTAACATAAGCCGCGTTCAGGCGATCGGTTTGATTTGACGCAAGCAAAGATTGTGAAAGAACGCCGGTCCTTAAGGTCCCCTGTCGCCCGTCGCCTGCGTCTGGCTGTCGACGCAGGAGAAATCAGCCGGATTGTTTCTATCTGCCGCCCCCGGCGGCCTTCGCTCGCCGCAGCACCATGTCGCTGAACGCCGCCCGGATCGGCGGCACGTGCCGGTGCTTGTAGGCGAAGGTCTCTTCCGGCTCGTCCAGGTGCAGCAGGAAGCAGGCGTTGGCCTCGAACAGCAGCAGCCGCCCATCGCCCAGCAGGGCGCAATC
The DNA here is from genome assembly GCA_003165275.1 of Caulobacteraceae bacterium. Lineage (GTDB taxonomy): Bacteria > Pseudomonadota > Alphaproteobacteria > Caulobacterales > Caulobacteraceae > Poindextera. The sequence continues at coordinate 6,735 of PLSW01000033.1, read as the reverse complement.
CATGCCCCCATAGTCCAGGTCCAGCCGCCGCGCGGCCGCCTCCACGGCCCGCGCGGCCCGTGGGCCGAACACGCCCCGCCAATCGGCCAGAAACCGCTCCTCCTCGGCCATCTTCCAGGGGGCGACGCTCATATTGGCCCGCCAGTAGTGCAACAGCCAGTCGTCGCCGATCGCCAGGTGATAGGGGTGCGCCTGCCGGTCCACGAAGATCAGCCGGTACTTGCGCCAATGTCCGTCTGGGGAGCGAAAGTCGTGGAACCGGGTGAGCAGCAATCGCGCTGCGGCCGGGCGCGGCCTCTGCAGATAGGCGTCCCGCTCGGCGTCGCCCCGCAGCAGCACCAGATTCTCGCCGCCATGGTCGCCGGCCGGTCGCACGAGCAGGGGCGCGTCGATCGCCAGGGTCGCCAGCTCGCCTGGGGTGGTCCAGCCGACGGTGGGAATGACCATGTCGGCAATGTCGCCGAACAGGGCCGGCGCCTGGTCCCGTCCCGTCCGCCGGATCGCCGCCGGCGGATTCAGCACCGGCCGGCCCAGGCGGGCGCAGACGCTGTCGACCGCGTCGAACTGGTCGCCCTGGGCGTCGACCTCGCCCAGGGTGTTGAAGACGACGTCGGCGCCTCTGAGACTGTCGATGCCTATCCCGCCCAAGGGCGCGTCGGCCTGGTCGGGCGAGAGCAATCCCACGGACAAGGTCGCGAACATCCCGACATCCACCAGATAGCGCGTCGGAACATGGCCCGCGCCGACCCCGCCCAGCAGCAGCAGCGTCGCCTGCGCATCCCGCGCCGGTCCGTTCCGCTCGATCCCGGTGCGGCGGCCCAGGTCGTTGCGCAGGGTCCGCGCCTCGTCCGAGCGGCCCAGATACTCCAGCAGCAGGGCCAGCTCATCCACCGTCTCGGCGTCGTCATGATCATTGGCCAGCGCGATCTCGCACGCCGCCTCCGCCGCCGCGCGTCGGCCGGTTCTGCGGACCGCCAATAGGAGGTTGTGCAGCGTCGCCGCGCGCCATTCGGGGGAGGCCTGGGCCAGGAGGGCGAGGGCCGTAAGCTGCGCGTCGAGCGCCTGGTCGAACGCCTTCATCTCGAACAGCATGGCGCCGCGATTGACGTGGGCCATGCCGTAGGCCGGGTCGAGGGCGACGGCGCGGTCCAACGCGGCGAGGGCCTCCTGGCTGCGGCCCAGCCGATGCAGCGAAACCCCCAGGTCGTTGAAAATCGGCGCCAGGGTCGGCAGCCATTGGGCCGCGCGGCGGAACAGGGTCACCGCCGCCTCGTCGTCGCCCAGGCGCGCCTTCAGCCGACCGAGCCAATGCAGGCTTGCGGCGTCCGTCGGACGCAACGCGATGTGGCGGTTGAGAACCGCCTCGGCCTCAGCCTCGTCGCCCTGCCGGCCGGCGAGGATCGTGCCGAGCATGCCCAAGGCCTGGACGTGTTCGGGGTTCAGATCGAGGATGCGCCGGTAGAGCGCCTCCGCCTCGCCCAGCCGGTTGTCCACATGAAGCCGCAGGGCGCCGTGCAGGAGATCGGCGGCGTTTTCCAGCGGCGGCGAATCGGTGGTCACGACGATCTTCGTCAAATCGTTCAAGCTCGTGTCGGACGACGACCGCAAGCCGGTCGCGGTCGCGGCGACTCGGGTGAGTCCGCGGCCGCCCCGACGGTATCAGCCCGTCCGCCGACGGGCCAGAAACGGCGATGCCGCACCGCGGCCTCGGCGGGCGCCCCGCGTTATGACGCCTCCATCTCCTCCCGCGTGATCCGGTAGGCCCCGTCCAGCCAGGCCACGATCTCCCGCGCGCCGGGATGGTCGAAGGCCGCGTACCGCGCCCGCAGCCGCGCCACCGCCTCCGGGTCCAGGTGCTCCAGCCCCACGTCCTGCAGCGCCGACAGGTGGCCCTGCACCATCCGCCCCAACTCCGGCCCAAGCACCGCCGCCGCCGCCGCGGTCAGGGCCGCGCCATACTGATAGGCTTCCCCCAGGCGATAACTCTCCGCCAGGGTCAGGGCCGGGATCCGCGACAGCACCGGCTGCAGCGCCGGGTTCACCCCGTGCGCCGCCAGATGCGCGCCGATCGACGCCGGCCGGCCGGTGAAGGCGCGCAGGTGCAGGAAGGGCGACATCCTGGGCCCGTCGTTGACCGGATAGTTGTCCCACAGGAAGGGCTTGCGCCTCAACTGGCCCGCCACCCGTTCCAGGTGGCCGGGGCTGTATTCCCGCGAACACACCTCCTCGCCGGTCCAGACGATCTCGATGGACGGATCGAGCAGGGCGCCGAAGGTCTCCAGCACCCCCTCGGGGCGACGGCCGAACACCCGGTCCAGCACCGGATCGTCGCTGTAGTAGGTGGGGCAGACGATCAGCCGATCGGCCTGGGTGCGGTCCTTCACCCAGTGCAGGATGTCCGCCTGGGCCCGGGCCAGGTCCGGCTGGTCGCCGCGCATGTCGTCGAACAGGATGGCGAGGTCGCGCACTCCGATGGAATCAAGGAAATCCAGCTTGCGCGCCAGGGCCGCGCGGTCGTCTTCGTCGAAGCGCTTGTAGATCTCATAGGGGCTCAGCCCCACCCCGAACCGCACCCCCGCCGCCGCGCAGCTACGGGCGAAGGCCGCCAGGGCCGCGGCTTCCGCCGCCGGATGGTTCTCCATCCACCGCCGCCGCAGAAACGCATCCGCCTTGGGGGCGTAGAGGTAGAAGCCGTAGCCGTGCGGCGCCAGGAACCGCACCTGCTCGGCCCGCTCCGCCCAGGTCCAAGGGCGGCCGTAGTAGCCTTCGATGAGGCCCAGTTCGATGGTCATGGGTGGGTATATCCCAGCTGAATTGCGGCGGCCCGACGCCCCCTCAGTCGGCTTCGCCGCCAGCTCCCCCGTTTCACGGTGGAGCAAAGCGATACCTTGTCCTCCACCGCGAAGCGGGGGGTCGAGAGCGCGGGCGCGCCTTGCGCGCCCGATGCGTTCGCCAGAGGCGAACGCCGCTCTCGACGGCAGTTCGCGAAGCGAACTGACGGAGGGGGCGTCGGTCCGTCGCACGGGCGGATCGACACTCGACCAAACCTAGGCCGGCTCCGCCTGAGATGCCAATTCCGTAAGACCGTAAGATCCGCGGAAATTCTTACCGCGTCACCGCGCACCCGAACCCCGCCTCATACGTCGCCTCGCTGGATAAGATCGCCAGCCGCGTGGTCACCCTGGCGCGGGCGGGCAGGGCGCTGCGGTCGACGGCGACCCTGAACCGCTTGATGTCCGGGCTGAACTCCGTGGCGCACGAGGCCTCGCTGCGGCCTTCCACGAACAGGCAGGAACAGTCCTGCTTGGCGATGTAGGCGCCGCCGATCTGGATGTAGGGGGCGAGCTGGGAATAGGCGTACACGCCGCCGGCGATCGCCACGACGGCCGCCAGGCCCCCGCTCCAGAGCAACAATTGCGATTTGCGCGTCACTGGCCTTACCCCCTAAGTTCATCCCAACGATCGGGGGGCAGGTTGCCATGAAGCGCAGAGACTTCGCCATAGGCTTGGGCGCCGGCGGCCTGGCGGCCCTCGCCGCGGGGGCCAGGGCCGGCCGCGCCGAGGCCGGCCCCCTGAGCATGGTCGCGCCCCCACCGACCATGGGCTGGATCGCCGGCCAGCCCCGGGGCGACATCGGCGTCGCCGAGCGCGCCTGGGCCTTCGCGCAGTCGCCCGCCAGCACGCTGGGCCGCAGCGACGCCCTGCTGATCGCCCAGGACGGCAGGCTGGTGTTCGAACGCTATGGCCCCGAGCACGGCCCGGAGGTGCGCCACATCTCCTGGTCCATGGCCAAGTCGGTCACCCATGCCCTGACCGGCATCGCCGTCAACGAAGGCCAGGTCGACATCGACGCGCCCTTGAAGACCGTCGCCCATCCCGACCCGAAACTCTCCCTGCGCGCCCTCCTGACCCTCACCGACGGCCTCGACTGGGACGAAGGCTCCTACAAGCCCACCGATTCCGACGCCGCCCGCATGCTCTACGGCCCCGGCCGGCTGGACGGCGCCGCCTACACCGCCGCCCGCGCCCAGGCCCACCCGCCGGGAACTCGCTGGAACTACTCCACCGGCGCCTTCCAGCTGGCGGCGGCGGAGCTGCAGGCGCGGCTGTTCCCGACCCTGACCGCCCCCCACGCCCGCCGCGCGGCCATGGCCGGCTGGATCCGCAGCCGCCTGTTCGATCCCCTGGGCATGACCTCCGCCCTGGCCGAATTCGACGCCGCCGGGACCTTCGCCGGCGGCTCCCTGGTCTACGCCACGGCGCGGGACTTCGCCCGCTTCGGCGAATTCTACCGCCAGGACGGGGTCTGGGCCGGGCGCCGGATGCTGCCCGAGGGCTGGGTGACCTTCGCCCGCACCCCCACGGTGGAAAAGGTCTACGGCGCCGGCTTCTGGCTCGAGGCGTCCGCCGGCCACGCGCCGCCCTCGCTCATGGGCGGCCACGGCCCCCTGGACGCCTTCTCCTGCCAGGGTCACAACGGCCAGATCGTGCTGATCGTCCCGTCGAAAAAGCTGGTGCTCACCCGCCTGGCCCTCATGCCCGACGACGACGCCGCCTGGGTGCGGCTGGGACGCTGGCTGACGCCGATCGTGAACGCGTTTCCGGACGGTTAGGCCGGCCGGCGAGGGTCCGGAAACACCTCTCCCTTCGGGAGCGGCCCCGTCGCGGGGCGCGACAGGCCGGGTGGTCCCGCGCTTCCCATTCAGCCTGGCGTTGTCATAGAGTCGCGATCTGGCTTGGCTATGGCTGTTGTCCCGCCGGCCCTCGCGCACCCTATTCGGAGCAAGACCCTTGGATCGTCGCCAGTTCTCCATCGCGGCCCTCGCGGCCACCGCGGCGGCGGCCCGCCGGCTGTCGCCCGGGCGGCGGCCGGCCCCACCGTCGCCCGGTTCCGCCTGGCCGACGGGCGGATGCTGATCGACGCCCAGCTGAACGGCCAAGGCCCCTACGCCCTGATCCTCGACACAGGAGGGGAGATCGCCTCCATCGACCTGGCCCTGGCGCGCCGCCTCGGCCTGCCGCTCAGGGGCGAGCAGACGTCGCCCCGGGGGGACCGTTTTTCGGTCTTCGGCCTGAAGCGGCTGCTGCTGGGCGGGGTCATCGCCCAGGAGGATATCCAGGTCCTCGGGGTCGATGGGGGCGGCGAGTCGGGCGGGGTGATCGGTTTCTCCGACGCCAGCCTGGTCACCGGCGAGGACAGCGATCTTGATTTCGGCCGCCTTGAACTGCGCCTCTATCCCGGCGGCCGCCCGGGCCCGGCGCCGGGGGTGCGGATTCCGTCCGAGCTCCGCGGCGGACAGGGGGGCGCGGCCCGGCCGTTCGCGGACGTGGTAGTCGGCGACACCGCCCTGCGGGCGCTCTGGGATACGGGCAATCCCGGCACGGTGCAGATCCGCGACAACATCGCCCGCCAGCTGGGCCTGTGGACCGACACCCGCCTCTACGCCCCCATCCGCGACGCCCACGTCGGCGGCGCCGACGCCGCCCTGTCGCGGATCGTGCGCGCCGATCGCCTGCGCATCGGCGACGCGGACTTCAGCGGCCAGCTGGTCACCCTGCGGCCCGGGGCGATCAACGGGGCGGTGGTGGGCCTGTCGCTCATCCAGGCCCTGAACCTCGCTTTCGACCACCGGGCCGGCGACCTGTGGGTGCGGCGCAGCGGCCTTGCCCCCGCGCCCCTCACCTACGGCCTCTCCGGCGCCTGGGTGATGGACGCGGGGGACGCGGTGAAGGTGGCCGAGGTGGGGACCGGCAGCCCCGCCGCCAAGGCCGGCGTGCGCCCCGGCGACTTCGTCGAGGGGGTAGCCGACAAGTACGAGGCCCGCCGCCTCCTCGACGGCCCCGCCGGCAAGCCGGTCACCCTGCGCCTGCGCCGGGACGGCGCGGTGGTGACCGTCAGCTTCGTCCTGGCGGCGTATCTGTAGGTCGGCTTGGCCTCAGTCGGAACCGGGGTTGCGGCGGACCGACGCCCCCTCAGCCGGCTTCGCCGACAGCTCCCCCGTTTCCCGGTGGAGCAAAGCCTTCCAACGATATCCTCCACCGCGAAGCGGGGGAGGTGTCAGCGCGAAGCNNAGGGGGCGTCGGTCCGCCGCACGACTGAGGTTCCACGTGGTCCCAACGGGCTAAAGCCCCCCGCCTTCACCGCCCCTTCAGGTCGGCGATGGCCGCCTTGATCAGCCGCATGTCCCCGGCGATGTCGAAGCTCTCGCCGCCGGTGTAGCCGAACCGCGCGACCACCATCCGCTCGGAGGGGATGATGTAGATGCGCTGGCCCCGGTTGCCGCTGGCGAAGAAGCCGTCCTTGGGAAAGCCGTGGGCCACCCGCCAGGCCGCGTCGTCGCTGGGCCCGTCATTGGTCCAGAACCCGGCGCCGTAGGACGATCCCAGGGTCGAGCGGCGGGAATAGGCCACCCAGCCCTCGGGCAGGATCCGCCGCCCGTCCGGCGCCACCCCGTCGTTGAGATAGAGCAGGCCGAGCCGCGCGAAGGCGCGGGCCGGGGCGTAGACGTGCGCCGAGCCGGAGAAGGTCCCCGCGCCGTCGAACTCCAGCGTGACCCCGTCCATGTGCGTCGGCTGGAACACCTGCGCGTCGGCGAATTGGCGAAGCCCCGCCGCGCCCCCGCCCACCGCCTGGCCGATGGCCCGGTCGAGGATCAGGGTGTTGGCCGAGGTGTAGCGCCACTCGGTCCGCGGCGGTTTGCGCAAGGGATGGTCGGCGGCGAAGTGGGCCATGTC
>PLSW01000371.1 GCA_003165275.1 Caulobacteraceae bacterium | reverse complement strand
ATGATCAAGATCACCAACATCGTCGCCCTGCTGCTGCTGGCGGTGCTGGCGCGTAGCGCCGGCTGATCCATCGGCCACCGGCCAAGACAAACGCCCCGGGAGCGATCCCGGGGCGTTTTTTGTTGCTCGATATCTTTGCCGCCGCGGATCGAACCAACGGCCGGCGCGCCGATGTCGCCGGCTACTGCTGCGGGCGCTCGCCCGGGGTGATCTCGCGGTTGGCGTTCAGGTTGCCCTGGCCCAGGGTGCCGATCAGCTGTTCCAGGACCGAGAGTTGCCGCCCGCGGGTGGGGGTCTCGCGGTTGTTGAAGGCGATGACCCGGCCGTCCTTGAGGGTGAGGTTGTCGATCTTGGCGACCTTCTCGTCGCCCTTGTCGAAGGTGATCGCCACCACGTCGCGCCGGATGGTGTGGGGCTTGTAGAAGCTTTGATATTCAGTGACCTGCGAGATGTAGAACCACACGTTCGGATCGAAGGTCGAGACCGACGTGGGGGAGCCGAGCCGGCTCAGCACGGTCGACTTGGTGTCCTCGGCCACCTTTACATCGGCGGGCTTGGCGTCGACCGCCTGGAAGCCCTGGTAGATGCTGGTTGGCGCGCATCCGCTCACGATCGCGGCGGACGCGAACAGGACGCAGAGCGAGGGGGCGACGCGACGGATCATAAACGGCCTCACGGAAGTCTCACGGAAGTCATGGCAGTCTTTGACCTATCGTTCCCGAACCCTTAGTTCAATGCCCCGGTTAGCCGCAGCTCGCGGCGAAAGCGAGGCGCCCAGTGCTGCTCAAGAAACTCTTCCGCCCAAGCGCGACGCGGCTCGCGGGCGAAACCCTGTACGACGCGGCGGTTTCGCAGGCGCGCCAGCCGGCGCTCTACCTCGACCTGGCCGTGCCCGACACCACCGAAGGCCGCTTCGAGCTGCACAATATCCATGTGCTTCTCCTGCTGCATCGGCTGAAAGGCCAAGGGGCCGTGGCCGCGGACATCGCCCAGGCGCTGTTCGACACCTATGTCGGCGCCCTGGACGGGACCCTGCGGGAGATGGGCGTGGGTGACCTGACCGTGCCCAAGCGCATGCGCAAGCTCGGCGAGGCCTTCTATGGCCGCACCAAGGCCTATGACGCCGCCCTGGACGGCGCCGGCGACGAGGCCGGTCTGGAGCGGCTGATCGCCCGCACCCTCTACGACGAGGCCCAAGGCGCCCCTGTGGAAGCCATGGCCGCCTATGTGCGCCGTCAGGCCGCCGCCCTGGCCGGCCAACCCCTGGACGAGGTCCTCGCGGGTCGCCCCGCGTGGGGGCCGGTCGTCCCATGAGCGGGGTGATCGCCGCCTGGCCGCTGACGGTGCGTTTCGAGGATGTCGCGCGCCGAACTCAGACCGACCCCCTCCACCGTCGAATCGACCTTGGCGCCGCCGAGCGCCGGGAAGTCGCCCGCGACCTCGGCCTGGAGGGCCTCAATCGGCTGGAGGCCGATGTAAGACTTTCCGCCTGGCATGACGGGCTGCGCATCGAGGCCGATTGGCGGGGCAATGTCACGCAGATCTGCGGGATCGGTCTTGACCCGTTTGATTCGGCGCTTTCGGGCGCCTTCACGGTAGATGTGGTCCCGGCGGGCAGCCTGCACGCCCCCGTGGCGGACGATGTCGAGATTGTGCTCGACCTTGAGGTCGACGATCCGCCGGATGTGATTGAGGGCGACACGGTCGACGTCGGCGCCTATCTGATCGAGCACCTGGCGCTGGAGATCGATCCCTTTCCCCGTAAGCCCGGGGCGGAGTTTATGCCCCCGGAAGCGGAGCCGGAATCCTCGCCCTTCGCGGTCCTGCGCGCGATAAAGCCGAAGCAACCTTGATCGCCGCGACGGATCGCAGGATCGGTTGATGGGGCAGGGAGTTGGCGGCGGCGCGCTTGCATCACGCGGGCGCCGTTGTATCGTCCGGCCGCCTTATCTCCGGCGCCATCCACTCTGAGGGGCCCCAGCGCCGCCGTGCCCAAGACCACCATCATTTCCGTCGACGCCATGGGAGGCGACCACGGGCCATCCGTGATCGTGCCTGGGATCGCCCTCGCCGCCGACCACTGGGCCGAGCGGGGCGTGCATTTCCTGCTGCACGGCGTTGAGGACGTCCTGAAGGCCGAGCTCGCGCGCGCGCCGGCCGCCGCCCGACTGTGCGAGATCCGGCATACGGACCGGGTGATCGCCAGCGACGAGAAGCCCGCCCAGGCCATGCGCCGGGGCAAGGGCTCGAGCATGTGGAACGCTGTCGAGGCGATCCGCCAGGGGGAGGCCGCGGCCGCCGTCTCGGCCGGCAACTCCGGCGCCCTGATGGCGATCGCCAAGCTGATTCTGCGCATGATGGGAGAGTTGGAGCGGCCGGCCATGGTCGCGCGCTGGCCGAGCCTGGCCGGGGCGACCACCGTGCTCGACGTCGGCGCCAATATCGACTGCGACGCCCAGCGGCTGGTGGAGTTCGCCATCATGGGCGAGGCCTTCCATCGCGCCTTGAACGGCGTCGCCCGGCCCTCGGTGGGGCTGCTCAATGTCGGCGCCGAGGACCAGAAGGGCCACGAGGAGGTCCGTGAGGCCCACCGGATCCTGCGGGGCGGCGGCGTCGATCTGAACTACCACGGCTTCGTCGAGGGCGGCGACATCTCCAAGAGCGTCGTCGACGTGGTGGTCACCGACGGCTTCACCGGCAACGTGGCGCTGAAGACCGCCGAGGGCACGGTGCGGTTCATCGGCGCGGAGCTGCGTGCGGCCCTCACCGGCTCCGTACTCGACAAGGTCGGCGCCTTCATCGCCCAGGGCGCCTTGCGCCGGCTGATGCTGCGCCTCAATCCCAGCGCCCTGGACGGCGCGCCCCTGCTCGGTCTCAAGGGCCTCGTGGTCAAGTGCCACGGCGGCACGGACGCCCGCGGTTTCTCCAATGGCTTGCGCGTGGCTGTGGATCTCGCCGAAAGCCAGTATGCACAGGAAATCAACGCCAGCCTGGAGCACCTGACCGCGACCCTCGCGGCCACGGCGCGGGACGACGAGGCGGCGCCGGAGAAGATCGCGTGAGTTCAGTGTTGCGGAGCGTCGTCACCGGCGTCGGGGGCTATCTGCCGGACGAGGTGGTCACCAACGACGATCTGGCTAAGTTCGTCGAGACCACCGACGCCTGGATCGTCGAACGCACCGGCATCCACCAGCGACGGCGCGCCGCGCCGGATCAGGCGGTCTCCGACCTGGCCACCGCCGCGGCCAACGCCGCCCTGGCGGCAGCCGGACGCACCGCCGCCGACATCGACCTGATCATTGTCGCCACCACGACGCCGGACCTGACCTTCCCGGCCACCGCGGCCATCGTCCAGCGCAAGCTGGGCGCGCCGCAAGGGATCGCCTTCGACATCCAGGCGGTGTGCTCGGGCTTTGTCTACGCCCTCAGCATCGCTGACGGCTTCCTGGCCCGGGGCCACGCCAAGCGGGCCCTGGTCATCGGCGCTGAGACCATGACCCGGCTGATGGACTGGACCGACCGGGGCACCTGCGTGCTGTTCGGCGACGGCGCCGGGGCCGTGGTGCTGGAAGCCATGCCGGGGGAGGGGGCGGTTACCGACCGCGGCCTGCTGGGGTTCGCGCTACGTTGCGACGGCACCAAACAGGACCTGCTCTACGTCGACGGCGGCCCATCGACCACGGGCACGGTCGGCCACCTGCGCATGCAGGGCAATCAGGTCTTCCGCCACGCGGTGATCAATATCTGCGAGGCGGTGGAGGCCGCCGCGGCGGAGGCGGGAACGCCCCTGTCGACGGTGGACTGGTTCATTCCCCACCAAGCCAACCGCCGCATCCTGGAAGGCGTCGCACGCCGGCTGGGAATCGACGAGAGCCGCGTCGTCTCCACCGTGGGCGAGCACGCCAACACCTCGGCCGCCTCCATCCCGCTGGCCTGGTCGCAGGCGGTGCAGGACGGACGCATAAAGCCCGGTCAGCTGCTGCTGCTGGAGGCGATGGGCGGCGGTTTGACCTGGGGCGCCTGCGTCATCCGACTTTAGGCCCTGAACCCTTTGACTTGCCGCAAACTTCGCGGCATTCAACTCCTGTATGCGTGAGACCGCGCGCGGGGGGCGGATATCAATGAACGGCGAAACGCTCACTAGGGCCGACCTCTGCGAGGCGGTGCATGAAGAAGTCGGCCTGACCCGGCAGGACTGCTCGGCCCTCGTGGAACGCACCCTCGACCTGATCGCCGAGGCGCTTGAGGCTGGCAAGACCGTCAAACTGTCCGGCTTCGGGGTCTTCCAGGTCCGCTCCAAGCGCGCCCGCATGGGCCGCAACCCCAAAACCGGCGAGCCGGCCGAAATCGAACCGCGGCGGGTCATCGGTTTTCGCGCCTCCCAGGTGATGAAGGCTCGGGTCGACAAGGGCCATTCGAGCTAGGCTCGAAGGGACGGTGCGCGTGACCAAGGGACCCGACGCCTTCCGCACCATATCCGAAGCGTCCGACGAGTTGGGCGTGCCTCAGCACGTGCTGCGGTTCTGGGAAACCCGATTTTCCTTCATTCGGCCGATGAAGCGGGCCGGCGGGCGACGCTTCTATCGCCCGCAGGACATCGCCGTCCTGCGCGGCGTGCGCACCCTGCTGCACGACGAGGGCTACACCATCAAGGGCGTGCAGAAGCTGCACAAGGAACAGGGCGTCAAGCGGCTGCTGGCCGCGGGTCTGGGCGCGGCGGCTCCCGCGAGCGAAGACGCCTCGGATCATGGCGAGCTGAACGGGACGTCCCTGTCCGGAGAGGGACGGACCCGACTGGCGGCCGCCCTGGCGGATCTGCAGTCCGCCAAGGCCCATCTCGACGGTCTTCTGCACCGCCGCTGAAGGCCCTGCATTTAAGATTGCGGCGCCGGGGGCGCCTGCCTATAAGGGCGCTCCTCTGCGGCGGAGCGTGGCGCAGCCTGGTAGCGCACTTGACTGGGGGTCAAGGGGTCGCAGGTTCGAATCCTGTCGCTCCGACCAGAGGAAA
>PLSW01000099.1 GCA_003165275.1 Caulobacteraceae bacterium | reverse complement strand
CGCCTTGTCACGGCGCACACCCAAAGCGGTAGTTCACGCGTTCGCCGGAGGTGTTCCGCCGAATGTTGAAGCCTCTGCATATTCGCGGCGGTGGCAAGGAATGCGAATGCCCGTACTCCGTTTCATTCCGCTCATCGCGCTGTCGCTCACGTTGACAGGTTGTTCCACCGGAACCGTTGATCGAGAACTCTTTGCGCATACGGCGGACGACACTTATCAACGAGTCCGAACTGCGGTGCCGTTGGGCACGAGGGCGGAGAGTGCGCGCACAACGATGACCCAGGCCGGCTGGACCTGCGGTAAAATTGACAAAATCATCACTAAGTCGAATGGACCCACCCGGTCGGCATGGAACGTTGGTTTTGAGTGTTGGGCCATGCCGTCGTTCGGTGGTTATCCATTTTCAAAGGAATATTGGGCTGCGTTCATCGTCAGGGACGGACGAGTCTACGAACTGGAAGTCAACATTCATACGCCCGAGGCCTAAGCTGCGAACTGATCTGGCATAGCGCGACCGGAGGTCGGGCCAGGAACCCAGGATGATGGAACAGTCACCGCTAGTGTCCACCCGCCCACGGCGACAATTGTGGCTGCTCGTGGCGGTCACCAGTGTTTGGTTACTCCTTCTTCCGCCGATAGTTGTTTTTTCACTTATGTCGGTCATGTTGAGCGACAGCGGCGTTACCCCCGCAATTCTAACGGTAATATACTTATTCCTCGTGTGGCCGGTCCTATTGGTCGCCTGCGTGGTCGCCGCGTGGGTCGCCTACGCTCTTCGGCACGTGAGCGCGGCCTGGGCGGCGCTCGCGTTTCCGGCCATGTGGCCAATCATTCCGATGGCAGTCTGGATGATCTGGATAAGGGCGCGCTGATTCCGCTTCCCACCCATTCCAGAAGTTCGGCGGCCTGCCAGCGGTTCTCTCCCGGCGGTTGAAGCTTGCGTGAAATCAATGCTGCGGCAAGGTCCTGCAACGCCCCGATCCGGTAGCTGGAAATGTCCGCCAAGGGGCGTGGTCAGCGTCCCGCTACTTCATCTGGATTTCAATGTCTGAGAGCCGCCAAGGTGCACTCCAACGACTGTGGGCGGCGTCAGGGGCGTTGGGCGACGAACCGATGAGGACCTTTGTGCGGGTCCGGTTGGTCACCTCGGTGGTCGGCATTTCCGAGCTGGTGATAGTGCCTGTCGTTTTTCTAGCAGCGCTCGTCTTCCACCTTCGCAGTCTAGCCACGCTGGGCATCGCCATTCTTGCCATCGGCATGGCCAGCAATGCCGTGCTGGAAGCCTTTAGGATCAGGTGGGTCCTGCATCTCGGACATTGGACTGGATGGGGGCGCGAGCCGATCTGGCGCAAGGATCAGCCAGTGCGATTTTGGGGCCGTACGGCAATGCACGCGACCATCCTTTCGGTGAGTGCTGCAGCAGCTGTGTTTCTAACTTGGGTAAGCCTCAGTCGGCTCACGACCCTGTAGCCCGCCAACTTCAGCTGCCCACCGAGGCTGTGTGAGAACCACCGGCTCTAACCGGCGGACAGACTTGTGGCCTGCCGCCTGACGAGGTTGCCCGTGTTGGACGGTTCTGGATAGGGGGGCTGAGCCTTCCCCTCAGGCCCGCATCGCCGCCATCAGCGGCTGGGGTCCCAGGATCTGGATCACCCGTTTGAGATTGTAGGCCAGGACGTGGAGGCTCATCTCCGTCTTGACCTTCGGCAGGGTCCTGGTCTGGAAGTGGGCGGCGCCCATCCAGGCCTTGAGGGTCCCGAAGGGGTGTTCGACGGTTGAGCGGCGCTGGCGCATGGCGTCCGGCCTGTGGTCGAGGCGGTGCTGCATCTCGTCGATGACGTCCTCGTGCTCCCAGCGCTGGATCTGGCGCTGGTCGGCGGTGGTGCAGTCCGCCTTCAGCGGGCAGTCGGCGCAGGCGTCGGTGGAAATACGGGGACAGGAGCACTATTCTCTATCGCCCGACGCGCGCCAGGCCGAAAGCCGGCCGAAACCGTCAAGGTCAACCCAACCTCCTGTAGCCTCCGTCATGGGGTATGGTGCTCGTGTCCCCGTATTGCCGTGTAAGCTCGCACGGTTCAACATCGCAAGGTGCTGAGGAGGAGGGGACGATCATGGATCGTCGGTTCGAATGCGCGTTTTACGCGGCACTGGTTGTCGCCTTCATCGGGGGCCCCGCGCGGGCACAGTCGGCATGGCGGGAAGTGTTAGGCTCTGCCGAAACCATGGCGTTTGTCGATAAGGCGCGGGTGACCCATGTCAGCGACACGGCGACCGGCTGGGTCTTGATCAATTTCACTCACCCTCACCGGAACAATGACTCCACCCCTTTCATCTATTCACTGGCCCAACTCGAATTTAACTGCACGGGCAGTCGAGTCCGCACCCTTTCGGTCACTACCTACGACGACACAAATGTGGTGGTGCTCGCCATCGACAAACCCAGTATATATTCGCCGATCACCTCCGGTACATATGGAGGACACTTGCTTCGCGCCGTATGTTTCAATGCCTTCCTCTATACACCAGTTTACGACAGCGTTGCGGCCGCGCGCAACTTCGCAAGCAGCGCGTTTAAGTCTAACGCGCCGCCGCGCTAATGGCCTTCAACTCTCCACCACCTGAGCGGCAATTGCCCTGCCCGTCTTTGCCATCCGCTCGTCCCCGCGCAGGCGGGGGCCCAGGCGACGGAGCGCAGGCCGGTGGCAGTCCCCTGGATCCCCGCCTTCGCGGGGATGAGCGGGGTTTAGGCAGTGGGTTGGGCTACCCCTACCCCTTCACCCCCGCCTCGTACGCCGCCCGCCGCGCCTCCATCATCCGCGCCCGCTCGGCCCGCACCTCCGGGTCCCACGCCTGGCGCGGGCCCACGGTCATCCCCCCGTCGACCACCAGCTTGGTCCCCGTCACGAACCGCGACGCGTCCGACGCCAGGTACAGGCAGGCCTCGGCGATGTCGATCGGCTCGCCGGCGCGCTTCAGGGGTTGGGCGGCGGGGGCGGCGGCGCGCATCTCGGCCTTGATCTGTTCCTTCAGGGGCCCTGGGATCAGGTCGGAGGCAGTGAAGATGCCGGTCTGGATGAAGCCGGGGCAGATGGCGTTGACCCGGATGTCGTGGCGGGCCAGCTGGGCCGCGGCCAGGGTGGTCAGCTGGATCACCCCCGCCTTGGCCACCGAATAGGCGATGGGGCCGTAGCCCGCCTCCAGCCCGGCGATGGAGGCGGTGTTGACGATGGCGCCGCCGCCCCGCTTCTGCATCAAGGGGGTGGCGTAGCGGATGCCCAGGGCCACCGAGCGCAGCAGCAGGGCCATGGTGAAGTCCCAGGCCTCGCCGGTCATGTCCTCGATGGTGTTGATCGACCCGCCCGCGCCGGCGTTGTTGAAGACGATGTCCAGGCCGTCGAACCGGTCGGCGGCGGCGGCCATGGTCGCGGCGATATCCGCCTCCTGGGTGACGTCGCAGTGCTGGAAGTGGACGAAGCCCTGGTAGCGGGCCTGGAGCGCCGCGCCGGCGGCGTCGTTGATGTCGGCGGCCACCACCCGGGCGCCCTCGGCGACGAACAGCTCCACCGTCGCCATGCCGATGCCCGAGCTCGCGCCCGTGACCACGGCGACCTTGTCCTGCAAACGTCCCACGTCGCTCTCCCCATGCTGGCGGTTTTGGAGATCTGGTAGCGCGGCGAACGCGGGCGGCAAACCGCTATTTCGAAAACAGGCCCATCAGCATGGGTTTGGCGTAGAGCTCGCCCACCTCAGACCGGCGCACCCCCGCCGGGGAGCCGCGCAGGTCGGCGGCGGCGTTGAGGGTGGCGCCCAGCATCTGGGCGGCGATCAGCGGGTCCACCGCCCGCACCGTGCCCTCGGCGATGCCGTCGGAGATCATCGCCGCGAACCGGCCGGAGAGGCGGTTCGACTCGTCCACCATGCGGTGGCGGATGGCTTCCGGAAGGGCGCTTAGGGCCGAGGTGCGCAGCAGCGGCCCCTCGTCCGACAGCTGGTGCTCGACCAGCACCCGGGCCACCGAGCAGAGCCGGCGCCACTGGTCCATGGGCCGGGCCAGGGCCGCGGTCTGCACCCGGCGCACCATGTCGAAGCTGCGCTCGAAGCAGGCCACCACCAGATCGTCCTTGGCGTCGATGTGGTGGTAGAAACTGCCCTTGGTGACGTTGAGCACGGCGGAGATCTTCTCCACCGAGGCGCCGCGATAGCCCTCCTGGTTGATCAGTCGGGTGGCGGCCAGCAGGAAGGTCTCGCGGGACATCTCAGGCGCGGCCGCGCTGGCCTGCGCCCGGGCTTCCGGCATGGCGCAGGGCTTCCACGCCGAGTCCGGCCGGGCCAGGCCGCCCACCAGGATGTCAAACATCCGCTCGCGCACCCGCGGATAGTCCTCCGGCTCGTAGCGCTGCAGCCAGGCGGGGAGCCAGTAGATCTGCTCCATCAGCACATAGGTGCGGGCGGTGGCGGCCTTGCGGCCCAGCCACTCATAGCCGGGGGCGTCGAACAGGCTGCGGGTGCGGCGAAACAGCTGGCCGAAGGCGGGGCCGACGGTGGAGCGGTTCTCCTCGTTCAGGGCGCGAACGTCGCTGAACATGGCGATGGGCGCCGCCTCCCCGCGGCGGATGGCCAGGACGAGGTCGAGGTAGAGGCTGAGCAGCCGGTGCACGCGGGCCGGCGGCGTCGCCTCCGCCAGGGCCTCGCCGACCAGGGCGTCCAGACGGGCGATGCCGCTGAGGAAGCAGGCGGCGGCCAGGTCTTCCTTCTTCTTGAAATAGTAGGTGACGCTGGTGGTGATCAGCCCGACGCTGGCGGCGACGTCGGCCAGGGTCATGCCCTTGACGCCCTTGTGGTTGAGGATGTCGGCGGCGGCGGCGATGATCGCCTCGCGCTTGCGGGCGAAACGGGCGGTGCAGGCCGGGGCCGCCTTCGCATCATCCATGGTCACGAGCCGGGCCCTTACAATCAATTCGCTCCGCTCCTCCCCCATTCATGGGGGAGGTGGACCCGAGCAGAGCGAGGGGACGGAGGGGGCAAGTGGGTCCGGACGACTCGCCCCCTCCGTCGCTTCGCTGCGCTCGCGCCACCTCCCCCATAAATGGGGGAGGAGCTTTTTCGTCACCTCAAGGTCTAGCGCGACGCTGACGCGAACGGCAAGCGATCAGGAGGCGTCGGGGGTGGGATCGGCGGTGGCGGCGTCGCTTCGAACCAGGAAGGGCTTGGCCTCCTCGTGCATGGGCGGCGAGGCCAGGCCGGTGTCGGCCATGTCGCCCTTGGGTTTTTCGTCGAGGAAGCGGGCCTTTCGCCAGCCGCCGAACCGGTAGTAGAGCGCCGCCAGCCCCGCCGAGGTGACCGTGCCCAGGGGAAAGCTCCACCAGATGGCGTCGGCGCCGATATGCGGCATCAGGATCGTCGCGAAGGGAATCCGGATCACCCACATGGAGATGATCAGGACGAACAGCGGCGCCCACACCGCCCCCGTCGCCCGCACCACCCCGAACAGGGTGAAGGTCACCGAGAACAGCATGAAGGCCCAGAGGACGATCAGGTTGATGTGGTGGGCGATGGGCACGGCCGTCGAATGGGCCGGCAGGAAGACCCAGAACACCACATCGCCCAGGCCGTAGAGGATCACCACCACCGAGCCGGTGATCGCCAGGCCGATGGCCACCCCCTTGCGGGCGATCTCGGCCACCCGGTCCCAGCGCCGGGCGCCGACGTTCTGGGCGGCCATGGAGGAGACCGCGGCGCTGAGGGCCATGGCCGGCATCTGCACATAGGTCCAAACCTGCTGCGAGGCGCCGTAGGCCGCCGTGGTCAGGGAGCCGTAGGAGTTGACCAGCCGGATCATCATCAGGGCGGCGACGCTCATCACCAGCATCTGCACCCCCATCGGCAGCCCCTTGACCACCAGGGCGCGCAGGATGGTCGGGTCGGGCTTGAGGAGATGCAGGTCCTCGAAGCGCAGCAGCAGGTGGCTGTGGCGGCGGTAGAGGAAGACCATCATGCAGGCGAGGCTGAAGCCCTGGCCCACCAGGGTGGCCGTCGCCGAGCCGGCGATGCCCAGTTTCGGGAACGGGCCCACGCCGCGGATCAGCAGCGGGTTTAGGGTCATGTCCAGGCAGACCGCCAGCATCATGAAATAGAAAGGGGTGCGCGAATCCCCCGCCCCCCGCTGGGCCATCTGCATGAAGGCGAAGAAGTACATGAACGGCATCGCCGCGAAGATCACCCGCAGATAGGCGATCGCCTCGGCCCGGGCGTCCGGCGGGGTGCCCATGGCGGTGAGGATCTGCGGCGCCAACACGCCCCCCAGGATCGCCAGGCCGGTCGACAGCACGACGAAGAAGGTGGTGGCCGTGCCCACCACCCGCTTGACCATGACCAGGTCGCCGCCGCCGAAGGCCTGGGCGATGAGGATGTTGGCGGCCATGGAGATGCCGAACACCGCGCCCAGC
Organism: Caulobacteraceae bacterium; assembly: GCA_003165275.1. Classification (GTDB taxonomy): domain Bacteria; phylum Pseudomonadota; class Alphaproteobacteria; order Caulobacterales; family Caulobacteraceae; genus Poindextera. The sequence continues at coordinate 28,525 of PLSW01000099.1, read as the reverse complement.
ATCAGCATCATGATGATGTTGGCGTTGGAGATCGCCGAGACCGCCACCTCCCCCAGGGAGTGGCTGACCCAGAAGGCGTTGACCGTGCCGTTCAGGTTCTGCAGGGCGTTGCCGCCCAGCACCGGCAGGGCGAACAGGAACAGGGTCTTGCCGATCGGCCCTTCGATCAGGTTGCGGCGCTCAGGGCCGCGTCCGATCGGCGAGGCCTGCCGCGCGGCGGGCTGGGAGGTGGACATAGGGTTCTTAAAACCTGATTGGAGCGCCAGGGCGACGGAAGAAATGTCGCGGGGGCGGAAAAACGGGGGTCGCTGGCGGCTGTCTCGTTCGCACTGCCGCGCCTGCGTCCTTCGACACGGTCGCTGCGCTCCCTACTCAGGATGACGTCGAGGGGTGGGTCGCACCAATAGACGTCATGCTGAGTAGCGCGCCCTTCGCGCGCGTGTCGAAGCACGCAGGCGGCGGCCGCAGCCCCGGCCCCTACCGCGCCGGAACCCCCGCCACGATCGCCTCGGCCCGCGCGAACAGCGCCGGGTCGATCACCAGCCCGCTGGCCGCGCAGTTGTCGTCCACCTGTTGCGGGCGGCTCGCGCCGACGATGGCCGAGGCGACGTTGGGCTCGCGCAGCACCCAGGCCAGGGCGAACTGGGCCAGGGTGCAGCCGGCCTCGGCCGCGAGCGGCTTCAGCTTCTGCACCGCCTCCAGGGTCTCCGGCCGCATCCAGCCCTTGATCGGGGCGCCCATGGAGTCGCTGGCCGCCCGGGTTCCGGCCGCCGGCGCGTCTCCGGGGAGGTATTTGCCGGAGAGCACCCCCTGGGCCAGGGGCGACCAGACGATCTGGGAGACGCCCTTCTCGGCGCACAGGGGGATCACCTCCTTCTCTGGCCGGCGCCACAGCAGGGAATACTGCGGCTGGCTGGAGACGAACCGCTCCACCCCGGGGAGGGCGAAGGCGTCGCGGATGTTCTGCGGCGACCATTCGGAAAAGCCGAGATAGCGCGCCTTGCCCTGGCGCACGACCTCGCTGAGGGCCTCCATGGTCTCCTCCAGCGGTGTTTCAGGGTCGTAGCGGTGGCATTGGTAGAGGTCGACGTAGTCGACTTTCAGCCGCGTCAGCGAGGCGTCGATCTGCTTGAACACCTGGGCCCGGGACAGGCCCTTGTCGCCGCCGCCCATGTCTCCCATCAGCTTGGTGGCCAGCACGTAGCTCTGCCGGGGCACGCCGGCGAGGGCCTCGCCGAGGAAGCTCTCGGCGGCGCCGCGGCCGTAGACGTTGGCGGTGTCGATCAGGTTGACCCCGAGCTCCAGGGCCCGGCGCACGCAGGCCGCGGCGTTGTCGCGGTCGACGCCAACGCCGTAGGTCAGCCAGGAGCCGAGGGAGATTTCCGAGACCGAAAGGTCGCTGGAGCCGAGTTTGCGGTAGCGCATGGGGGAGTTCCTCCTGGTCGGGTTCTAAGGCGCCGAACCCAGTTCCGTCTCCACCGCGTGGCTGGCGGCGGCGAGGGCGGCGGCGGTCTTGATGCTCTCCAGATTACGCTCATGGGCGGCGCGGTCGAGGCGATAGAACAGCAGCACCACGATCGACAGGGTCACCATCACCACATAGCCGGGCAGGAACAGCATCACCATGTCGCGCATCTGGCTCATCGGCACGGTGCCGGGCACGGCGTGGGTTGGGAAATGCGAGACGCTGATCAGCACCCCGGCGAAGAAGGAGCCGATGCCCGCGGTCAGCTTGGGCACCAGGCCGTTGGTGGCGAAGAGCAGGCCCTCGGCCCGCAGGCCGGTCTTGGCGGCGTGATCTTCCACCACGTCGGCGACCATCGACGAGATGATGATCAGGCCGGCGATGGCCAGGCCGATGGTCACCAGGGAATCAATCGCCAGGATGGGCAGCACCCAGGGCGTGCCATTGGGCGGCATCAGGCCGAGGAGCTTGAGGGTCAGCGGGGTCAGGCCGATCACCGTGGAGACGAAGAAGACCGTGATCATGGTCAGCTTCTTGCCGAGGGTGCGGGCCAGGAAGGGCGCGGTGATCACCGCGACGATGGTGCCGAGGATGCCGGCCAGGTTCAGCACCCCGATCTGCTGCGGCAGCAGTCCCCAGTAGTGCAGGTAGAAGTAGGGATCGAGGTTGGTGCGATAGCCCGCCGCCGCCCCGCCGAGGACCGAGGAGACGAGCACCACCACCAGATAGGGGTTGGTCAGGGCCATGATCATCTCGCGCGCGGTCAGGCCCAGGGTGACCTTGCGGATCGGCGGGGCGTGCAGGTAGCGGATGCGGCTGTGGGTGCCCAGGGCCGATCCGAGGGTGGCGATGAAGATGATCACCGCCCCGATCAGGCCGAACATCGTGTAGCCGGCAGGATTGAGCATCCCCAGGGGATGGGCGGCGTCCTTGCGCAGCAGCACGAAGCTCAGCAGCATCTGCAGGCCGGCGATGGCGAGGACCAGGAAGAACCAGCGGTAGCTGATCAGGCCGGTGCGCTTGTCGTAGTCCGGCGCCAGCTCGGGGACGAGAGCGTTGCTGGGGATCTCGTAGAGGCTGCCGGAAACCCGGATCCCCACCAGCAGGGTGAACATGAAGCCCAGCAGGGAGGCCCCGGAAATGTCCCGGGGCACGTTCCAGAAGAAGTAGAAGCACAGGGCCCACAGCACGCCCGCCACGTAGAGGAACGGATGCCGCCGCCCCCAGGGGGTGCGCAGGTTGTCCGACCACTGGCCGATCAGCGGATCAAGGATCACGTCGATGACCAGCGAGACCAGGATCGCCCCGCCGACCCGGATCGCCGGCACGCCGACGACCTGGTTGAGGAAGAAGGGCAGCAGGGCGGCGGACAGGCCCACATAGGCCACCCCCGCCGACACCGCGCCCAGGCCGTAGCTCAGCTTCACGGCGCCCGGCAGCGGCGGCGGCTCTAAGGTCGGGTCCATTCAGGCGATCCTTGCGTTGGCGACGGGGCGCGGGCCCTAGTGGGTGGCCGTCACGCCGGCTTCCTCGACCAACTCCGCCGCGGCGGCGGCGTCGGCGAGGCGGCGCAGATTGTCGTGGTGGGAGGTCCGGCTGATGCGGTAACCGAGCATGAACAGGAAGGCGATCCCGTAGAGCACGGCGTAGGCCGGGATGTAGGTCAGGGCCAGGTGGTCGAGGATATCCTGCGGCACGTGGCCCGGCCTGGCCCGGGTTGGGAAGTGGACGTAGGTCAGCACCAGGCCGGAAATGAAGACGCCGGCGCCGGTCACGGTCTTGTTGACGAAGGCGGAGGCCGCAAAGAACAGCCCCTCCGAGCGGCGGCCGGTCTTCAGTTCGCTGTCCTCGACCACATCGGCGATCATCGAGGAGATCAGGATCGACGCCGATATACCCAGCGAGCTGGAAAAGGCGCCGAAGGCCAGCAGGGTCGGCAGCAGCAGCGGCGTGTGATTGGCGGGCATCAGCCCCGCCAGGCGAAGCAGTATCGGCGACGAAACGCTGATGACCCCGAGCGCCAGCGTGACCAGGGCGGCGGGCTTCTTGCCGAAGGCCCTCGATAGCCATGGCGCCAGAACCATGGCCACAACGGCGCCGGCGAAACCCATGGCGATCAGCATTAGGATCTGGCTGGAGTTGAACTCCCAGAACCAGGTCGCGAAATAGATGCTGAGGGCGAAGTTCAGCCCCTGCCCCATGGCCGTGAACAGGCCGACGCCGAGCATCATCAGGAACGACCGGTTGGACAGGGTCGACAGCATTTCGCCCACATAGGCGAACATCGAGCGCTTCGGACCCGTCGCCGGCTTGCGCAGATACGGAATGCGCCGGTGGGTCCCCGCCGACGAGATGATGATGACGAAGAACATCACCACGGCCGACACCAGGCCATAGCGGCTGTAGCCCTCCGGATTGAGCTGACCCACCGGGTATTTGGCGGTGTTCGCCAGGAAGACCGCAAAGGCCAGAAAGGTCATCCCCAGGCCGCCCAACCAGCCGAACATGTAGCGATAACCCAGGATGGCGGTGCGCTCGTCGTAGTCCTCGGTCAGTTCCGGGGCCAAGGCGGATGAGGGGATTTCGTAGAAGGTGATGAAGGTGCGCACCACGATGGCGACAACAGTCAGATAGACCACCGTCAGCTGCGGCGTCAGGTGCGGCGGATTCCAGAGGGCGACGTAGGAGATCGCCACCGGCAGGGCGGCGAAGTACATGAAGGGATGGCGCCGGCCCCACTTGGAGCGCCATTGGTCGGAGATCTGGCCGACGATGGGGTCCATGAAGGCGTCGACCACCAGGGCCACAAAGATCGCCCCGCCCACCCAGTTGGCGGGCAGGCCGACCAGCTGGCTGTAGAACAGCAGGATGAAGGTCTGGAAGCCGTTGTCCTTGATCCCGAAGGCGACGGAGCCGAGGCCATAGAAGAGCTTGGTGACTAGGCCAACAGGCGGCGCGACAGCGTTCGACGAGGCGCTGGACATCGGCGACGAAAAACTCCCCAAGACCACATCGCGCCCACTCACGCGCGCGCCCGCCCCGCTCTGTCGGCGGGATCGACCGGACGATCATGTCTTCAAATCCGACGGCGGCGCAACGGCCTCGGAATTAATTCTTCGAAAGTCCGGTTTGCCAACGCGGCGTCGGCGCGGCCCGCCCGCGCGTACGCACGCCAAAGAAAAAGGCGCGCCGGTCGAAACCGGCGCGCCCATTCTCAGTCGTTCGAGCCCTGGGGCTAGAAGAACTTGTAGTGGAATTCGATCCCGTAGAGCTGCGGAGCCGTCAGGGAATAGGAGTTGTTGGCCAGTTGAGCCTGGCCGACGGGGACGCCCGTGGCGGCGGCTTCATAGCCCCGTTGGTTGAAGGCGTTCTTCAGGTAGCCGATGACTTCGTAGCGGTCGTTATGGCCGGCCCAGGTCAGCCGGAAGTCGGTCTGGCTCCAGGACGGCGCTTCGTCATAGGACCGGGCGAAGATGCCGGCATAGGACTTGTCCTTCCAGATCCAGCTGCCCGACAGGGTCAGGTCGCCCGGATCGAAATCGAAGGTGTAGTTGGTGTTGAAGGCCACCTTGTTACGCGGCGCCTGGGGCAACGGGTTGCCCTTCACGCTTTGCAGGGTTTCGAGCGAAGCCGCTTCCCGCTGCCGGTTTTGAGCGCCCGGCGCGACACCGTAGGGGTCGTTCGCATCGGTGAAGCAGTTGGCCGGGAACACCCCCGGCAGAACCTGGGCGCTCGACGCCGCGCAGGAGGAGTCGATCGCCGTGTCGTTGTAGGCGTAGGTCAAGGCGAAGTTCAGGCGCGAGATCGGCGACCAATTGCCTTCAAACTCGAAGCCGTCCGAGTGAGCCCGGCTCGCGTTGAAGAACTGGGTTTCGGTGATCCCGCCGTTGTTCACGCCAACCGGCACCTGGGCGTCCTGGTAGTTGTAGTAGAAGACCGCCATGTCGATGCTGATGCTCCGCCCAAAGCTCTTCTTCAGGCCGAGCTCGTAGTCATCCACGTGCTCCGGCGCCGATTCAGGTTGCGGCGCGATGGTGCCGGCGTTGAGGCCGAAAGCCTTGTAGCCCCGTGAATAGCGGGCATAGGCCAGGGTCTCGTGGTCCGGGGTCCATTCGACGCCGGCGGTGCCGGTCACCGCGCTGGAGCTGTCGCTGAGGCAACGGGTGTAGAAACCGGTCGCCGCATTCAGCGTGGGCAGGCTGCAGGTGCCTTTGTCGCTCAGCCCATTCCCCGAGATCACGGCGGAGGTGAGGTCGAAGGCTGGCAGGTAGTTGCCGAGGCTTTCCGCGTTGTAGAAGGCGAGCGGGCCGGCAGAGTTCGAGTCGAACGTGATCAGGCGGTAGGTTTCCGTGCCCTCCTTGTGGTCGGACGTGTAGCGCAGGCCGCCCGTCCACTTGAGGGTGTCGGTCACCTTATAGTCCACCTGGCCATAGAGGGCGGCGCTGCGCGTCTCCATCGTATAGCTGGTGTTGTAGAAGTTGCCTGACGGGTTCGCCGGCGCGGAGTAGAGGCCCAGCGGATCGCTCGGCGAAGGCGCGACCTGGAAAGGCGCGGTCGCATAGAAGGGCGAGTAGACCTGCGCCTGCTGCTTCAGCCCGACGGTGATCGGGTTACGATAGTTTTCATCGAAGTAGAAGGCGCCGGCGGTCCATTGAACCGGTCCGTTGGTGGTCGAGGTCAGGTTGAACTCGTGGCTGAACCAATGATTGTACTCGTCATAGCCGAACTGTTCGGCGGGATGGACGGTCAGGTTGTTGCAATTCGGCAGAAGGCCGTTGGCGCAGTAGCCGCCCGGATTCAGTGACACATTGTAGGCGCTGACGCTGGAGTTATCCCAATCAGCCGACAGAGCATAGTGATAGGTGTTGTATCCGACGATGTACTTAAAATCGACGCCAGGGAAGTGATAGACGAAGTGCGAGTTGATCGCATAGGTGTCGGTCAGCCGGACACCCAGAACCGTGTCGTGGGCGAAGTCGTGGATGTTCTGGTCGGCGGGGTTGACACCGCCGTTGACGGCGCCGACCACTGAACCGGGCGTCGGGCCGGTGCCGCAGATGGCTAGCGCGTTGGCGGGGCAATGTCCGGTCCCGCCGAATCCCGTCGTCCCGACGAACGGCTGGTAGCCGTAGTTCGGGTTGAAGGCGGTCGTGAATTGCGGCGACATCAGGTTGGTGTCGTAGGGGCCGGTGGTCGGGGTGCCCTGCAGGGCGCCGGGGCCGCCGCGGTCGGTCCAGCCCTGGGTGAAGGCCTTGACCCACCATTCGGCGTTATCGCCGAGCTTGGCCGAGATCTGGCCCTCGACGTAGTATTCCTTGCGGGCGCTGCCTTCGGACGGGCCGCCGGCGATATTGTTGAAATAGCCCTTTTCCTGGTCGAGGTAGTAGCCCCCCAGGCGGAAGTTCAGGCCATCGGCCAGGGGACCGGAGACGGCGGCTTCGTAGTTGGCGTAGCCGTAGTTGCCGAAGGTGGCGCGGGCCTCGGCGTAGGGGCTGGCGGTCGGGCGCTTGGAGATGATGTTGATGACGCCGCCGATGGCGTTGCGGCCGTAGAGGGTGCCCTGCGGGCCGCGCAGCACTTCGACCCGGTCGACGAACAGGGTGTCGCGGCCGGCTTCGGTGGTGGAGGTGGTGAAAAAGTCGTCCGAGTAGACGGCCACGGCGGAGTCGGCCGACAACTCGTTGGTCAGACGGCCCAGGCCGCGCATGCTCGTGCGGTCGAGCTGGGTCGAATAGGTCAGGCCCGGTGTGAAGTTGGTGATGTCCTGGATCGTCTCGATCCCTTTGATATCACGCTGCTTGGACGTGAAGGCCGAGATCGCGACCGGCACGTGCTGCAGGCTCTGTTCGCGCTTTTCGGCGGTCACCACCACTTCGGTGGAACCCGGATCGACGGCGGCGGCGGCGGTGGCCGGCGCAGCGGAGGCGACTCCGGCGAAGCTCGAAAGGGCGCCCAGGGCGCAGGTCAGCAAGAGTAGGCGTTTATTCATGGTCTCCCCCGGTCCGACCTTGCGCCGGACGTCACTGAATCATTGGCAAACGCGAGCCGCGCGACGCTCAATCGGTCGTCACACGTCGCAACAAACGCCGCCCTTAAACAGCGGCGCCCACGGAACTCTTCGGAGAGCGTTTGCCTGTTGTCAGTCGCTGGAGAGAGCGATCCCACGACCCGGTCTGACGCCGGGATCGGACGCTTGCTTATGTCTTGACTCCCGGGGCCGGCGCAACGGCCAAACCAATCACTATTCGAAAAAACCTTGACCTGTAACGGATTTATCAGCATCGAGAATGCTGCAATGCACAATTAACGAAATGATTTGCTGCGGCGCACAAAGAAAAAGGGCGCGCCGGCGGAACCGGCGCGCCCGAATTTGCGTCCTTAGCCTGGGGCTAGAAGAACTTGTAGTGGAACTCGACCCCGTACAGCTGCGGAGGCGTCAGGGAATAGGAGCTGTTGGCGAAGGTGGTGATGTTGCCGTTCGGAATGCCGGTGGCGGCGGCTTCGTAGCCCCTCTGGTTGAAGGCGTTCTTCAGATAGCCGATGATCTCGTAACGGTCATTATGGCCGGCCCAGGTGACCCGGAAGTCGGTCTGGCTGAAGGACGGCGCTTCGTCATACGACCGCTCGAAGATGCCGGCGTACTGCTTGTCCTTCCAGATCCAGCTGCCCGAGACGGTCAGATCGCCCGGATCGAACTGGAAGGTGTAGTTGGTGTTGAAGGCCACCTTGTTGCGCGGCGCCTGGGGCAAGGGATTGCCCTTCACGCTTTGCAGTATCTGCCCGGAGAGCGCTTCGAAGGCCTTCGGCTTGGCGCCCGGGGCAAGACCGCTGGGGTCGTTCGCGTCGGGGAAGCAGTTGGCCGGGAACACGCCGGCGCCGACGGCGCCGGTGGTCGTGCACGCCGAGTCGATAGCCGTGTCGTTGAAGGAGTAGGTCAGGGCGAAGTTCAGGTGGGAGACCGGGGTCCACTCGCCTTCGAACTCGAAGCCGTCCGAGTGGGATTTGCTGACGTTGAAGAACTGGGTCAGGGTGATCCCGCCGTTGTTCACGCCGACCGGCACCTGGGCGTCCTGGTAGTTGTAGTAGAAGGCCGCCATGTCGAGGGTGAGGGTCCGCCCGAAGCTCTTCTTCAGGCCGATCTCGTAGTCGTCCACGTGCTCCGGAGCCGATTCAGGCTGCGGCGCGATGGTGCCGGCGTTGAAACCGAAGGCCTTGTAGCCCTTGGAATAGCGGGCGTAGGCCAGGGTCTCGTGGTCCGGGGTCCATTCCAGGCCGGCGGTGCCGGTGGTCGCGCTTGAGCTGTCGTTCAGGCAGCGGGTGTAGAAGCCGTTGGTCAGCTGCGTGGGCTGGCTGCAGGTCCCCTTGTAGACCGTCGTCGGGCTCGAGATCACCACGGGTGTGATGTCGTAGGCCGTCGATGGCACGACGAAGGGGGAGGAGGCGAAGGTGCCGTATTCCTCCAGCAGCCCGGTCTGGTCGAAGGAGATCAGGCGGTAGATCTCGGTGCCGGCCTTGTGGTCGGACGTATACCGCAGACCGCCGGTGAGCTTGAGCGCGTCGGTCATCTTCCAGTCGACTTGGCCATAGGCGGCGGCGCTGCGCGTCTCCATCGTATAGCTGGTGTTGTAGAAGTTGCCGCTCGGGTTCGGCGCGCTGCCGTAGGCCGACAGGCCGGCGCTCCAGGGGGTGTAGATTTCCGGCTGTTGCTTCAGGCCGACGGTGATCGGATTGCGATAGTTTTCGTCGAAGTAGAAGGCGCCGGCCGTCCAGCTGACCGGACCGTTGGAGGTCGAGGTCAGGTTGAACTCATGGCTGAACCAGTGGTTGAACTCGTCATAGCCGAACTGCTCGGCGGGATAGACGGTCGCATTGGTGCAGGTCGGCCCGAAGGCGCCGGCGCCGCAGGCGCCGTTGGGGTCCAGGGGCAGCTTGTAGGAACTGACGCTGGAGTTGTCCCAGTCGCTGACCAGGGCGTAGTGGTAGGTGTTGTACCCGGTGATGTACTTAAAGTCGACGCCGGGGAAGTGATAGATGAAGTGCGAGTTGATCGCATAGGTGTCGGTCAGGCGGACGCCGAGCGCCTGATCGTGGGCGAAATTGTGGATGTTCTGATCGGCGGGATTGACGCCGCCGTTCACCCCGCCGACCACCGAACCCGGAACCGGTCCACCGAAGGGGGACGTCCCAGCGGTGGCCGTGCCGCAGAACTTGCCGATCTGCGGCGAAAAGCAGGTCGAGGCGACGGCGGGAGTGGCGTAGCCGAAGCTCGGGTTGAACGCGACGGGGAACTGCGCGCCGGTGCCGCCGGTGGCCAGGGGAATATAACCGAAGCTGCCGGGGACGTTGCTCGGGTCGGTCAACTGGGTGTCATACGGCCCGGTCGTCGGGGTGCCGAGCAGGGCGCCGGGGCCGCCGCGGTCGTTCCAGCCCTGGGTGAAGCCCTTGATCCACCATTCGGCGTTGTCGCCGAGCCTAGCCGAAATCTGGGCCTCGACGTAATATTCCTTCTTGGCGTTCCCTTCCGAGGGCAGGCCGCCGTAGATGTTCTTGAAGTAGCCCTGGGTCTGGTCGGTGTAGTAGCCGCCCAGGCGGAAGTTCAGGCCATCGGCGAGCGGGCCGGAGACGGCCGCCTCGTAGTTCTGATAGCCGTAGTTGCCGAAGGTGGCGCGGGCCTCGGCGTAGGGGCTGGCGGTCGGGCGCTTGGAGATGATGTTGATGACGCCGCCGATGGCGTTGCGGCCGTAGAGGGTGCCCTGCGGGCCGCGCAGCACTTCGACCCGGTCGACGAACAGGGTGTCGCGGCCGGCTTCGGTGGTGGAGGTGGTGAAGAAGTCGTCCGAGTAGACGGCCACGGCCGAGTCGCTGGCCAGGTTGTTGGTCAGACGGCCCAGGCCGCGCATGTTGGTGCGGTCCAGCTGGGTCGAATAGGTCAGGCCGGGCGTGAAGTTGGTGAGATCCTGGATGGTCTCGATGCCCTTGATGTCACGCTCTTTCGAGGTGAAGGCCGTGATCGCCACCGGGACCTGTTGAAGGCTTTGCTCGCGCTTTTCAGCGGTCACCACTACTTCGGTGAGGCCCTGGTTGTCCGCGGCGGCGGCTGTGGCCGGCGCGGCCGAGGCCACGTGGGCGAAGCCCGAAAAAGCGCCGACGGCGCACGTAAGCAGCAAAAGGCGTTTATTCATCTGTCTCCCCCCGGTCCGACATTAGCGCCGAACATCATGGTTTCGTTTTTGGTGGCGTTTGACCGCCGCGACTTCACCCCGAGGGGATCCCAAAATCGCCACAGTCACCGCCTTACCATGGGAAACTGTGTGATGTTTCCCGGCGCGTCAACCGGTTGTTTCGTCCATGCGACATAGGCGTGACGACGTGTTGCAAATTCGCCAGCCCGTGTTCTCCGCGCCTCACGCCCCTAACCATGATCATTCATCATGCCGGGAATCCGGGCCGGCGATCGGTGCGAGCGGCGGCCTGCAACCCGGGCGAGAGGGCGCCTTTACGGCGTGGAAAACGGATAGGGCGAGACGGATTTGCTGAAATCGTCCACCGTGAGGGTGCGATTGATCGGCTCCGCCGCCCTCTGGGGGCAGGCCGCGCGCTCGCAAATCCGGCAGGACGGTCCAATTCCGACGGCCAGGGGGGCGGCCAGATCCAGTCCGCGGGCATAGACCAGCCGCCCGGCGTGGCGCAGTTCGCAGCCCAGGCCGATGGCGAGCTCCGATGGCTCGGCGGCGTAGGACGCCGCCGCCCGCCGCACCGTTCGCGAGAATGTGAAATAGCGGGCCCCGTCGAGGGTCTCGACGATCTGGGTGATGATCCGCCCCGGGGTCCTGAAACTGTCGTGCAGGTTCCAGCGCGGGCAGGCGCCGCCGAAGCGGGAGAAGGGAAAGGCGGCGCTGGCGAACCGTTTGGAGATGTTGCCGGCGCAATCGACCCGCATCATGAAGAAGGGAACGCCCCGGGCGCCGGGCTTGGCCAGGTTGGTCAGCCGATGGCAGGCCTGCTCGTAGCTCACCCCGAACCGGGCGCAGAGGCGATCGATGTCGTAGGCGCTGCGTTCGCAGACGTCATGGAAGGCGCCGTAGGGCATCAGGGTCGCCGCGGCCAGGTAGTTGACCAGGGACACCTTGAGCAGGCTCTGGGTCGCCGGATCCGGGGCATGGGCGCGCGCCAGGATCGCGCCGATCGCATCGGCGTGCTCAAGCAGGCTGAGCTGGTAGGCGAGGGCGAAGGACCGGCCGGCCCCCGACAGCACCTCTGACAGGAACAGGCGTTTTCGATGGTGGTCGTAACGGCGCAGGGAGTCGTTCAGCACCTCCGTGGAGACGATGCGCACCTCGATCCGGTGCCGCTCGGCCAGGCGGTCGCGGGCGGCGGCGGCGAAGTCCTGCGGCTGGGGATGGAGTTCCGCCGCCAGGGCCTCGCCCCGCTCTTCAAGCTCGGCGAAATAGTTGCGCTGCCCCTGGATGAAGTCGCGGACCCAGTCCGACGGGGTCAGGGCGCCCCCGCTCCCGGCCGCATCCGACGCTCCCTCCCCGGCTCCTCCGGCCCGGCGCGCATCCAGATAGGCCCGATAGAGCCGCACGATGGCCTCGGACACCGCCGGGGCCGACTCGGCCACTTCGGCGACCTCGTGCCGCGCCACGCCCAGGTCGCGGAACAGCTGGTCGGCGAAGACTTCGGAAAGACCGGCGCCGCCGCCGCCCTCCGGATCGCTCGCCAGGCTGCGCAGATCCAGGTCGTAGGCGGCGCCCAGCTTCAGCAGCATCTGCGCCGTCACCGGCCGCTGGTTTCGCTCCAGCAGGTTGAGATAGCTGGGCGATACGGCGAGATCCTCCGCCATCTTCACCTGGGTGATGCCCAGGTCGCGGCGGATGCGCTTGAGCCGCGCGCCCAGGAACAGCTTCTTGTCGCCGACAATGGCCATCCATGACTTTTGTCACAGATTTACAAATCACACCAGGTGGGATTGTGACAAAACATCCTTTTTGTCCGCGTTCGCAGGTGCGAGATGGCGAGCGGAGCGTTAGATACAGCAGCTTACAACGTTCCGGCCCGCCGGCGCCCGCCCTCGCGGGCGCACAGCGATTTGTCTTTATTGACCGACCAAGGGTGCAAACCGATGTCCTATTCCGAACAGACCGCCAAGCTGAGCCAGCTCATCAAGGGCAAGGGCGGCGCTTGGGACGGGATCGACGGCGAGTCCGTGGCCCGCATGCGGCTGCAGAACCGCTTCCTCACCGGCCTGGACATCGCCCGCTACACCGCCACCATCATGCGCAAGGACATGGCGGCCTATGACGCCGACTCCTCGCAGTACACCCAGTCCCTCGGCTGCTGGCACGGGTTCATCGCCCAGCAGAAGATGATCGCCATCAAGAAGCACTTCGGGACCACCGAGCGCCGCTATCTCTACCTGTCCGGCTGGATGGTGGCGGCCCTGCGCTCGCAGTTCGGCCCCCTCCCCGACCAGTCCATGCACGAGAAGACCTCGGTGCCGGCCCTGATCGAGGAACTCTACACCTTCCTGCGCCAGGCCGACGCCCGCGAGCTCGGCGGCCTCTTCCGCGACATCGACGCCGCCCGCGAGGCCGGCGATGCGGTGAGGGAAAAGAAGCTCCTGGGCCAGGTCGAGCACTTCCAGACCCACGTGGTGCCGGTCATCGCCGACATCGACGCCGGCTTCGGCAACGCGGAGGCCACCTATCTGCTGGCCAAGAAGATGATCCAGGCCGGAGCCTGCGCCCTGCAGATTGAAAACCAGGTCTCCGACGAAAAGCAGTGCGGCCACCAGGACGGCAAGGTCACCGTCCCGCACGAGGTGTTCCTGGCCAAGGTCCGCGCCTGCCGCTACGCCTTCCTGGAACTGGGCGTGGAGGACGGGATCATCGTCACCCGCACCGACAGCCTGGGCGCGGGCCTGACCCAGCAGATCGCCGTCAGCCACGAGCCCGGCGACCTGGGCGACCAGTACAATTCCTTCCTGGATTGCGAGGAAGTGGCCGAGGGCGACGCGCGCAACGGCGACGTCATCATCAACCGCGACGGCAAGCTGCTGCGTCCCAAGCGCCTGCCCTCCAACCTCTACCAGTTCCGCGCCGGCACCGGCGAGGCGCGCTGCGTCCTCGACTCCATCACCTCGCTGCAGAACGGCGCCGACCTACTGTGGATCGAGACCGAGAAGCCCCACGTGGAGCAGATCGCGGGCATGGTGGACGAGATCCGCAAGGTGATCCCCAACGCCAAGCTGGTCTACAACAATTCCCCGTCCTTCAACTGGACCCTGAACTTCCGCCAGCAGGTCTATGACGCCTGGAAGGCGGCGGGCCAGGACGTGTCGGCCTACGACCGCGCCGGCCTGATGAGCGTGGATTATGACACGACCCCGCTGGCCATCGACGCCGACGAACGCATCCGCACCTTCCAGGCGGACAGCGCCAAGCGGGCGGGGATTTTCCACCATCTCATCACCCTGCCGACCTACCACACCGCGGCCCTGTCCACCGACAACCTGGCCAAGGAGTATTTCGGCGACGCCGGCATGCTGGGCTATGTGCTCAACGTCCAGCGCCAGGAAATCCGCCAGGGCATCGCCTGCGTGAAGCACCAGAACATGTCCGGCTCCGACATCGGCGACGACCACAAGGAATACTTCGCCGGCGAAGCGGCCCTGAAGGCCGGCGGCTCGAACAACACGATGAACCAGTTCGCGGCCGAATAGGCGCGCGGCTTCAAGGTTCACGATCGACTGGGCGGCCCGGAGCGAAGGTTCCGGGCCGTTTTGTTTGCGCCGCGCTTGTGGACTTCTCCGCGCGCCGACTTGCGTGGTAACGGTCGGCGCGTGAGGTGGCGCCCTTGAACTTTCCCGGCTGGCTGCAGATCGTTGTCTTCGTCCTTGTGGTGGCCGGCCTCGCCGCCCCCCTCGGCGGCCACATGGCCAAAGTGTTCGTCGGCGAGCGCACCTTCCTCCACCCCGCGATCGGGCCGGTCGAAAGGCTGTTCTACCGGTTGTCCAGGGTCGATCCCGCCCGTGAGCAGACCTGGTTGGTCTACGCCCTCTGCCTTCTAGGCTTTCACGCCCTCGGGGTGCTGGTCCTCTACGGCCTGCTGCGCCTGCAGGGCGCCCTGCCGCTCAATCCGCAGCATTTCGGCCCGGTGGCGCCGGACCTGGCCTTCAACACCGCAATCAGCTTCGTGACCAACACCAGCTGGCAGTCCTATGCGGGCGAGAGCACCCTGAGCCACCTCAGCCAGATGCTCGGCATCACCGTCTTCTCCTTCCTGTCCGCCGCCGCCGGGATCGCCGTGGCCATCGCCCTGATCCGCGGCTTCGCCCGCCATGGCGCGCAGGAGATCGGCAACTTCTGGGTCGATCAGACTCGCGCCCTGCTCTATGTGCTGCTGCCCCTCTCCTTGGTCGGGGCGGTCGTGCTGGCGGTGATGGGCGTCCCCCAGACCCTGGTCCACGGCGCCCACGCGCTCACCCTGGAAGGCGCGCGGCAGACCATCGCCCTGGGGCCGGTCGCCTCGCAGGAATCGATCAAGCTGCTGAGCGGCGATGGCGGCGGCTATTTCAACGCCAATTCAGCCCATCCGTTCGAAAACCCGAGCGGCCTGAGCAATCTCGTCGAGATGGTGCTGATCTTCGTGATCGGCGCGGCCCTGACCAACACCTTCGGCCGGATGGTCGGCTCCCAGCGACAGGGTTGGGTCGTTCTGGCCGCCATGGGGGTGATGTTCCTGGCTGGCGTGACGATCATCTACGGTTTCGAGGCGCACGGAAACCCCGCCCTGGCCCAACTGGGCGTCGCGGGCTCGAACATGGAGGGCAAGGAGGTCCGGTTCGGCGCCGCCGGCTCGAGCCTGTTCGCCGAGGTGTCCACAGCCTCGTCCGACGGCGCGGTGGATGCGATGCACGACAGCTTCATGCCGATGAGCGAACTGACGCTGATGGCCAATATGAAGATCGGCGAGGTGATCATCGGCGCGCCAGGTTCGGGACTGTTCAGCATCCTGCTGTTCGCCCTCCTGGCGGTCTTCATCGCCGGGCTGATGGTCGGCCGAACGCCGGAATATCTCGGCAAGAAAATCGAGACCCGGGAGATCCAGTTGGTTGTGCTGGCGACCCTCGCCGCGCCTGTCGCGGCCCTCGGCCTGACCGCCATCGCCGCGGTGCTGCCCGCGGGCCTCGCCGGCCGGCAGGCGATGGGGCCGCACGGCCTGTCCGAAATCCTCTACGCCTACACCTCGGCGGCGGCGACCAACGGCAGCGCCCTGGCCGGCCTCGGCGCCAACACCCCCTTCTACAACGTCACCCTGGCCATTGGCATGGCCATCGGCCGGTTCGCGGTGATCGTTCCCGTTCTGGCGATCGCCGGATCCCTGGCCGCAAAGCGGCGCTCGGAGCCGTCCCCCGGGACCATGCCCACGGACAACGCCCTGTTCGTCGGCCTCCTGA
This sequence comes from Caulobacteraceae bacterium, assembly GCA_003165275.1. Taxonomy (GTDB): domain Bacteria; phylum Pseudomonadota; class Alphaproteobacteria; order Caulobacterales; family Caulobacteraceae; genus Poindextera. The sequence continues at coordinate 12,602 of PLSW01000099.1, read as the reverse complement.
TCGGCGTCGTCCTGATCGTGGGCGGGCTGGTCTACTTCCCCGCCCTGACGCTTGCGCCGCTGCTGGAGCAGGTGTCACGCGCGCCGGTGGGCTGAACCAGGGCCTGATCAAGCTGTTCAGCGCCACTATCCCACGGCAGGCGCCCTCCGCCGGCGCGCCAAGTCCTGCTCGCCTGAAGCCAGATCCAGGGGCGCGGTTGGGCGCCGGCGCGAATTTCCAAGTGGCGAAGTCTCGGCGCCGATGATCCGTCTGCGCCGGTCATGCTAGGGCTCGTCGGCAAGTTCCTGTTCCATCAGGCTGGACCATCGATGTTCGACATTCGACAGGACGACCTCTCCGGCGAGCCGACCCGGGCGCTGCTGGCGCTGCACCTGTCCGGCATGCAGGCGACAACGCCCCCGGAGCACGTCTTCGTCCTGGACCTCACCGGCCTGCAGACGCCGGACATCACCGTCTGGTCGATCTGGGACGGAGACGAGATCGCCGGGATCGGCGCCCTGAAGGCGCTCGGCGACGGGACTGGCGAGGTGAAATCGATGCGCACCCACCCGGCGCACCTGCGAAAAGGGGTCGCCGCGGCCCTGCTGGCCCGCCTCATCGGCGAGGCGCGCCGGCGAGGCTACCGGCGCCTGAGCCTGGAGACCGGCGTGGGCCCGGCGTTCGAGCCGGCGCTGGCGCTCTATGGCCGCAGCGGCTTCGTCGGCGGCGAGGCGTTCAGCGACTACAGGCCGAGCGAATTCAACCAGTTCATGCACCTCGACCTTTGAGGGGGGCGTTCCCGGTTGGCGCGGGGTGGGGCGGCCAGACTATCGTCGGCGACTTTCGGCGCGACGGACGGCGCGCGCCCTACCCCGCCTTCGCCGCCCGACGCCACTTGTGCAGCAGGAATTCCGTGTAGCCGTTGGGCTGGGCCGCCCCCTCCAGCACCAGCGCCCGCGCCGCCGCAAAGGCCGGGCCGTCGAAGGCCGGCGCCATCGGGGTGTACTCGGGATCGCCGTCGTTCTGGCGGTCGACCACCAGGGCCATGCGGCGCAGGCTTTCCCGCACCTGGGCCTCGCTGATGACCCCGTGGCGCAGCCAGTTCGCCAGGAGCTGGGAGGAGATGCGCAAGGTGGCGCGGTCCTCCATCAGGCCCACGTCGTGGATGTCCGGCACCTTGGAGCAGCCGACCCCCTGATCGACCCAGCGGACGACGTAGCCAAGGATGCTCTGGATGTTGTCGTCCAGCTCTTCGCGCACCTCCTCGGCGGAGAAGTTGCGGCCCCTGGCCAAGGGCGGGGTCAGCAGGGCGTCCAGGCCCTCAAGCTTGCCGCCCGCCAGTTCGGCCTGTCGCGCCTTCACATCGACCTGGTGGTAGTGCAGCGCATGCAGGGTGGCCGCCGTGGGCGACGGCACCCAGGCGGTGGTGGCGCCGCCGCGGGGGTGGGCGATCTTCTGCTCCAGCATGTCGGCCATGCGGTCGGGGGCGGCCCACATGCCCTTGCCGATCTGGGCGCGGCCCGCGAGTCCTGAGGCCAGGCCGATCTCCACGTTGCGCAGCTCATAGGCCTTGATCCACGGTGTCCCCCGCATCTCGGCCTTGCGCACCACCGGCCCGCCTTCCATGGCGGTGTGGATCTCGTCGCCGGTGCGGTCGAGGAAGCCGGTGTTGATGAACACGATCCGGTTGCGCGCCGCGTGGATGCAGGCGGCGAGGTTGGCCGAGGTGCGGCGCTCCTCGTCCATCACCCCGATCTTCAGGGTGTTCTCAGGCATGCCCAGGATGGCCTCCACCTTGGCGAAAAGGTCGACCGTGATCTCCACCTCGTCCGGTCCATGCATCTTCGGCTTGACGATGTAGACCGAGCCGGCCCTGCTGTTCCTGAAGGCGCCCGTCCCCCGCAGGTCGTGGAGGGCGCAGGCGCTGGTGACCAGGGCGTCGAGGACGCCCTCGGGAATCTCCGCGCCGGCGGGACCCGTCACCGCGTCGGTGTACATGTGGTGGCCGACGTTGCGCACCAGCAGCAGCGAGCGGCCGGCCAGCACCAGTTCGCCTCCTCCCGGGGTCGTGTAGGCGCGATCCGGATTGAGCCGGCGGGAGATGACCTTGCCGTCCTTCTCCAGGTCGGCGTTCAGGTCGCCCCGCATCAGTCCCAGCCAGTTGCGATAGACCAGCACCTTGTCCTCGGCGTCGACAGCGGAGACGGAATCCTCGCAGTCGATGATGGTGCTGACCGCCGATTCCAGGATCAGGTCGGCCATGCCGGCGGGATCGTCCCTGCCGATCCGGTGAGCCCGGTCGATCACGATCTCCAGGTGCAGGCCGTGGACGCACAGCAGGATCGCCGAGGGCGCCGCCGCTTCCCCGCGATAGCCGACGAAGCGGTCGGAGTTGGCAAGGGCCGTGGGGCCGGCCGCGGTGCGCACCACCAGGCCGCCGGCCTCGATCGCATAGCCGGTGGCGTCCGCGTGGGAGCTGGCCCCCAGGGGCGCGGCCTGGTCCAGGGCCGCCTTGGCCCGGGCGATCACCTTGGCGCCGCGGACGGGGTTGTAGGCGCCGGCCCGGGTCGCCCCGTCGGCCTCGCTGATCGCGTCCGTGCCGTAGAGGGCGTCGTAGAGGCTGCCCCAGCGGGCGTTGGCCGCATTGAGGGCGTAGCGGGCGTTGGTGATCGGCACCACCAGCTGCGGGCCGGCGATCTGGCTGAACTCCGGATCGACGTTTTCGGTGGCGACAATGAAGGCGCCGGGCTCGGGGGCCAGGTAGCCGATGGCGGTGAGGAAAGCCGTTTCGGCGGCGACGTCGAAGGCCTTGTCGGCGTTGGCGCGATACCATTCGTCGATGGCGATCTGAAGCTCGTCGCGGCGGGCCAGGGCCGATTTGATACGCGGCCCGAACTCGGCCACCAGCGCCGACAGTCCCGACCAGAAGGCCGCCGCCGATATGTCCAGTCCCGGCAGGACGTCGCCCTCGACGAAGGCGGCGAGGCGCGGATCGATGGCGAGGTCGGCACGGGTCTGCATGGGGGCTCCTGAAGGCGGTTTTCACATTAGCCGATAAGGAGTTGAGACGCCCGCGTCCAGCCGCCGAGGGGGCGCCGAATTGCAAATGCCATGTCTTGAGCCCGTCACGCCGCCCGACTAGCTTCGCCTTAGCGTATCGGGGGGTTCGAATGCGGTGGATCTGGGGTTGTGCGGTCTTCGCCGCGGCGAGCGTGCTTGGCGGATTGGGCGCGGCCGGCGCCGCGCCGCTTGAGGTCTATGGCCGGTTGCCCACCCTCGACCACGTCGAAATCTCGCCGGACGGCGCCAACCTCGCCTTCGTGATCACCACCCCGGAGGCGCACCGGGTGGTCATCGAGAGCATCGCCGATCGAAAGCTGCTCGGCGGCGTCAACCTGGGCGACGCCAAGCTGCGGTGGCTGGACTGGGCGGATTCGCAGCATCTGCTGGTCACCACGTCGATGACCGGGCTCGCCGCGGGCGTCGAGAGCTCTCGCCAGGAATGGTACCTGGCCCAGGTGTTCGACCTCGCCAGCAAGCGGTCGCGGGCGCTGATGGAAGGCGCCGAAAACGCGATGAACGTCGTGACCAGCCGGCCCGCGGTCCGCCGCATCGATGGTCGCGCCTACGTCTACTTCCAGGGAATCAGCTTCGTCGACAACCAAGGCGTCCAGACGCTGTTTCGAACCGACCTTGGAACGGGTGTCGAGAAGACCGTTCAAACCGGCGATCAGCGCACCCGGAACTACCTGGTCGACGCCAAGGGGCAGGTGGCGGCCGAAGCGCGATATGCCGAGGCCAGCGGCCGATGGACCCTGCGCGTCCATTCGACCGCCACCGGCTGGATGGACTCCCGCACGATCGTGGCGCCCATCAGTCCTCCGGTGATCGAAGGTCTCGGACGGGACGGGCGCTCGGTCCTGGTCGCACTATCCGAAGACGACCGCTGGATGGCCCACGAGGTGTCGCTGGCCGACGGCGCCTGGGGGCCGGCGATCGATGATCCGTACAGCGGCCTGATCAAAGACCCCGCCACCCACGCCTGGATTGGCGGCGAGGACCTGGACGGCGACGACCTGCGCTACGACTTCTTCGACCCGGCCACCGCCAAGCTGTGGGCGGCGACGACCCGGGCCTACGCCGGCCAGAGGGTCAGCTTCGCTTCCTGGTCCGCGGACCGCCAGCGTTGGGTGGTGTTGGTGGACAGCCCCACGGAGGGCCCCGCCTACGCCCTGGTCGACCTGGCGACCAGGCATGCGGACTGGATCGGCGACGAGTACGCAAATCTCAAGCCCGCCGACATCTCGCCGGTCACCCCCGTGCGCTACAAGGCCGCCGACGGACTTGAGATCACCGGCTACCTGACCCTGCCGCAGGGACGGCCGGCCAAGAACCTGCCGCTGGTGGTGCTGCCTCACGGCGGGCCGGCGTCGCGGGACGAGCCGGGGTTCGACTGGTGGGCGCAGGCGGTGGCGTCCCGGGGCTACGCCGTGTTGCAGCCCAACTTCCGCGGATCATCCGGCTTCACCACCCCCTTCCTGGCCGCCGGTTACGGCGAGTGGGGCCGCAAGATGCAGACGGATCTCTCCGACGGGGCGCGCTGGCTGGCGGGGCGAGGGACGATCGACCCAAAGCGGGTGTGCATCTTCGGCGCCAGCTACGGCGGCTATGCGGCCCTGGCGGGGGCGACCATCGACACCGGCGTCTATCGCTGCGCCGTCTCGGTGGCCGGCCCCGCTGACCTGCGGCGAATGCTGCGGGACGAGCAGAGCGACCAGCAGTGGTCGAACAACGAAACCCTGCGCTACTGGGACCGGTTCATGGGCGCCAAGGGGGTGAACGACCCGGCCCTGGACGCGATTTCTCCCGCCCAGCTGGCGGCGAAGGCGACCATCCCCATCCTGCTGATCCACGGCAAGGACGACACTGTGGTCCCCTATGCCCAAAGCCAGATCATGGCCGACGCCCTCAAGCGGGCCGGCAAGCCGGTGACCTTCGTCACCCTCAAGGGCGAGGACCACTGGCTGTCGCGCGGCGAGACCCGCCTGCAGATGCTGACGGCGGCCATGGCCTTCATCGAGGCGAACAATCCGCCGAATTGAGGCGGGGGGCGCCATCGCCCGGTTGGCGCGATCCTCGACGTCGAAGGGCGTGAAGGGCTATTGACAGTCGGCCATTGGCCGCGACCCCGGCAAGCAGGCCGTCATGGCGCAGGTCGTCCGCCTCAAGCCAACGAGCGGCCGGGACCTGGGCGGCAATTCGTCGGCTGTTCACAAACGGGACCAAGCCATCAGACCGGCTGGCGACCAGGAGCAGCGGCGCTTTGAGTTTCCCCAGGCTTTCCGCGACATCGAAGCGGTTGTGGGTCCACGGCAAGATCTTGAGGGGGCAGCCAGGGCGCTGCATCCTGAATGGCGCCAGGCAAGCTCGTGAACGGCGACACAAGCACCAGAGCGCCGATGTGCCGGGATGCGGCCAGCCGCGCCGCCGGCGCGTCGCCAAGCGATTGACCAACGACGACCACGCGATCGGGCGCGCCACCCCTTGGCCGATCAGCCATCGGTAGGCCGCGCCGGCGTCTTGGTTGAGGCTGCACTCGCTCGGCTGTCCCGGGCTGCGACCGTATCGGCCTATATCGGAAGTCACGGGCGACGCGTTCGGCCCCTCAGAACCCGCGCGATCGACGGTCTTCCTGCCGCGGCGGAGGCAAGGGCCGGTCGCATCGTAAGCCCGTCGCGAATTGTTGGTCTAAAGGTCGCCTTTCCTCAGCGCGATTGGCCCTTTAGGCCGCCGCCTCGGTAAGCGGGATGACGTCCACCTCGACCTTGAGGCCCTGCCCGCGCGGGCCCAACATGACGCCGTCAATGGGAGCGACATCACTGTAGTCGCGCCCGACCGCCAGCGTGATGTGGTCATTCTGTACGATGAGGGCGTTGGTAGGGTCGAAGCCGACCCAGCCGATCGTTTCGCCGCACCAGACCTGCACCCAGGCGTGAGTCGCGTCGGCGCCCTCCAGCCTAGGCTGGCCAGGCGGCGGAATGGTGCGCAGGTAGCCGCTGACGTAAGCGGCGGGCGCCCCCAACCCCCTCAGCCCCGCGATCATGATGTGGCTGAAGTCCTGGCAGACCCCGTGGCGCTTGGTGAAGGCCTCGGCGGCCGGGGTGGAGACGGTCGTCGCCTCGGCATCGTAGGTGAAGTCGTCGTAGATGGCCCTCATCAAGCTGATCGTCGCCTCGAGGATGGGACGCCCTGGGGTGAAGTGCGCACGGGCGTAGTCGGTGATGGCCGGCATGATCGGCGTGCGCGGCGTCGGATAGAGGTAGGGGGCCGGGCTGTCGGCGTCGAGGGAGCGGGACTCGAAGGCGGACAGGCGGACGGCTTCCCAGGGCGGGCTTTGCTCCGCGGAGGGGATCGGCAGGGCGTGCACCTTCACCCGTGATCGCGCCTCGATCACCAGGGTCTTGTGCGGACGGTCGATGATCACCGTCACCACCCGCTCGTCGAAGGGGCCCGTATGCGTCTCGCGCTGCGAGGGCTGGGGCGTGATGGTCAGGGCGCCGGCGATCACCGTCTGGGAGCTATTGGACGGCGGCGTCAGGCGCAGCTGGCACCGGGCGAAGGTGACGGTGGCTTCGTATTTGTAGCTGGTCCGATGGCAGACGTCGTAGATCATGCCAACGCGGCCAGCTTGACGGTCGGGGCGGCGTTGGCGCCCTGCAGGAAGTAGCGTTCGGCGATGGCGTCCGACAGGTCCATCAGCGCATGCTCATACGCCCGCACCATGTCGGAGGTCATACGCGCGGCCTCTTCCACCGCCACCCGCGCGACCAGTGGCAGCAGGATGCGGGCCGGCGGCTCCAGCATGCCGTCGTCCAGTAGCACAGGTAGAGCGGCCATGTGGCGCTCAAGCGTCTCCACCTGGAAGGCCAGGGAGCGAGTGTTGAAGCGATCGAGCATGACCATGTCGCGAACGGGCGCCAGTCCCAGCCCCACCAGATAGCGGGCGCGGTAGGTGATCTGGCTGTCCGCCAGGTCCAGCAGCAGGTCGAGGTCGTCAATGGTGGCGTCCTCGCAGGCCAGGGCTCGGGTGAAGCGGCAGATATTGACTCCGCGTTCCAGTCGCCGACCCATGTCCAGGAAGCGCCAGCCGGGGCCGCGGTTCATGTTCTCCTGCGCCAGCCCCGACAGGGCCGCCAGGATATGCAGCGCCTTTTCGACCTGCTCCAGCACCTCGGCTTCCGAGAGGATGTTGCGCGCGCCCTCGGCAAGGAGGGTCTCCAGGTCCAGTAGCAGCGCCCAGAAGTCAGTCGACAGCCGCTCGCGCATGGTCGACGCCGTGCGCCGAGCCTTGCGCACCACGTTGATCACCGAACCCCAGGCGTCCTCGTCATGCAGGGCGTCGTTGGCGGCGTCGAGAGCCCGGCGGCTTTCCGGGTCATCGCCCTCAATGAGAGCGCCGCCGTCGGCCAGAAGTTGATGCAGCCGGCTCAGCGTTTCGCCGGCGCTGTGCAGGGCGGCTTCGGAATCCATCAGGCTGGTGCAGAGGCTGCGCACCAGCCGCAGAAGGGCCTCCGCCCTTTCCAGATAGCGGCCCAGCCAGAAGAGGTTGTCTGCCGCCCGGCCCGGCAGGTGCCCGAGGATGCGCCGCACCTTCACCTCGTCGGCGCCGGACATCAGGGTAATCCGGTCCACCGGCTTGCGGGCAATCACCCAGACGTCGGAGGTGCGAGCGTCTTCGCCCATCGAAATGGCGCGGACGTCGGCCTTATCCGAGGTCCGGCAGAAGCCGCCGGGCATGACCTGGATCCCATCGGGCGTCGCCGCCGCATAGACCCGCAGCACGAAGGGCGCCGGCTCCAGCCGTCCGTCGCGCAACACGGGGCTGGTCGACATTCGCACCACCTCCTGGCCCACGAAGTCGCAGGGGCGGTCACTAAAGCGCTTGAGGAAGTCGGTCCGCTGGTCCGGTGTCAGGTCGGACATCAGGCGGGGGCGGGTGGATACGCCGTCGGCGCCCAGGCCGTTGAAGGCGGGCGCGATGACCAGGGTTTCCAGGTTGTTTTCCACCATGGCCCGCTCTGACGGCTGGCCGCACCACCAGGTGGCGATGTTGGGCATCTGCAGGTCCTCGCCGAGCAGGCGGCGGCAGAGCTTGGGCAGGAAACCCAGCAGCGAGCGGGATTCCAGAACACCAGAGCCAGGGAAGTTCAGCACCGTGACGCCGCCGGCGCGGATCGCCTCCAACAGGCCCGGTACGCCCAGGCGCGAGGCGCCGTTGAGTTCCAGGGGATCGATGAAGTCGGCGTCCACCCGGCGCAGGATGACGTCGGCGCGCTTCAGGCCGGCGATGGTGCGCACATAGACCTTGCCGTCGCGCACCACCAGGTCGTCGCCCTCCACAAGCAGGATGCCAAGGTAGCGGGCAAGGTGCGCTTGCTCGAAATAGGTCTCGCTGAACGGGCCTGGGCTGAGCAGGCAGATGCGCGGGTCGCTGCGGCCGGCGCCCTGAGCCAGACCCTTGCGCAGTTCATCGAAAAAAGACGCCAGCCGCTGGACGTTCATGGCGTTGTAGAGGTCCGGATAGGCCCGCGACAGGATCAGGCGGTTTTCCAGCGCATAGCCCGCGCCCGATGGCGCCTGGGTGCGGTCGTCCAGCACCCACCAGCGGCCATCCGGGCCGCGGCTCAGGTCAGCGGCGTAGGTCTGCAGATAGCGCCCGCCCGGCGGCCGAACACCCCGCATCGGTCGCACGAAGTCGGTGCTGCCGGTGACGGCGGCGGCGGGCAGCACCCCCTCACTGAACAGCGTCCCCTCACCATAGAAGTCTCGCAACAGAGCTTCCATGAGGTTGGCCCGCTGCTTCACGCCGGCGGCGATCTTGCACCACTCGTCCTCGCTGAGAATAAGCGGCAGCGGGTTGATCGGCCAACTGCGCTCGTTCTCCTCGCCATAGATGCGATAGGAGACGCCCGTGTCGCGGATGTGCCGGGTGGCCAGGTTGAATCGGCTGGCGAACTCCGCCTCGTCATATTCGGCGAACTCGCCCAGGAACCGTAGCCAGTATTCGCGCGGCCGGCCCATGGGGTCCATCAACTCGTCCGGCACCCCTTGAAACAGCCGGTAGCCGCGTAGCCAGCTCGACAGCCGCTTGGCCGCGGACGGCCGGAGGTTGTCGGCTCGGCCTCGCGCGGTGGCGGTCTTAGCGGCCAAGTTTGGTCCTCAGATCGAGTGTCATCGGAAACTCGGCGGTGGGCTCGGCGGTGGGCGGCTTGACGATGCCCGGCGTATGTCCGTGCTCCTGGAACCGGGCGTCGCGACGCGCATGGGCTTCATAGGAATTGACCGGGACGGTATCATAGTTGCGGCCGCCCGGGTGACCCACGTGATAGACGCACCCGCCCAGCGAGCGGTTGTTGACCCGGTCGACAATATCGAAGGTCAGGGGCGCATGCACGGGGATGGTCGGATGCAGGCCGCTGGGCAGCTTCCAGGCCTTGAAGCGGACGCCCGCCACCGCCTCCATGGATAGTCCCGTGGTGGTCATGGGCATGGCCCGGCCGTTGCAGGTAATCACGTGGCGCTCAGGCATGAAGCCGCTGGCCAAGACCTGCAGCCGCTCGACCGAGGAGTCCACGAACCGCACCGTGCCGCCGCCGGAGCTTTCCTCGCCCATGACATGCCAGGGCTCCAGGGCGTGTCGGATCTGCATTTCGACGCCGCCGTAACGGACGGCCCCGTGCACCGGGAACCTGAACGCCATCTGTGCTTCGTACCAACCGGGGTCGAAGTTGAAGCCGGCTCGGCGTAATTCGCCCAGCACGCCTTTAAAATCGGCCCAGACGAAGTGGGGCAGCATGAAGCGGTCATGCAGGGCGGTGCCCCAGCGGACCAGGGCGCCCTCCTGCGGCTCGCGCCAGAACCAGGCGATCAGCGCCCGGATTAGCAGCTGCTGAGCCAGGTTCATCCGCGCGCTGGGCGGCATCTCGAAGCCGCGGAATTCAAGCAGGCCGAGGCGCCCCATGGGACCGTCCGGCGAATAGAGCTTGTCGATGCAGATCTCGGTGCGGTGGGTGTTGCCCGCCACGTCGGTCAGCAGGTTGCGCAGCAGCCGGTCGGTGAGCCACGGCCGGTCCGGCGTGTCGTCGCCGGGCTGGGGGATCATGCCGAGGGCGATATCCAACTCGTAGAGAACATCGTGGCGCGCCTCGTCGATCCGCGGCGCCTGGCTGGTCGGCCCGACGAACAGGCCCGAGAACAGGTAGGACAGGGACGGATGCCGCTGCCAGTAGAGCAGCAGGCTCTTCAGCACGTCCGGCCGCCTCAGGAACGGCGAATTGGCTGGACTGGAGCCGCCGACCACCACATGCGCCCCGCCGCCGGTGCCGGTGTGGCGGCCGTCGATCATGAACTTGTCCGCCCCCAGGCGGCACGCGCCGGCGTCCTCGTAGACACCGGTGGTGATGTCCACGGCCTCGCGCCAGCCGGACGCCGGCTGCACATTGACCTCGATCACGCCGGGGTCGGGCGTCACCTTCAGCACCGCCAGCCGCGCGTCGTCCGGCGGCGCATAGCCCTCGATGCGGATCGGCGCGCCCTGAGCCGCCATCTCCACCTCGGCTACCAGCTCCAAATAGTGCTCCAGCCGCGCCAGCGGCGGCATGAAGACGTAGAGGACGCCGTCCCTGGGCTGAATCGAGAGCGCGGTGCGCACGATCGGCGCGGTTGCCGACCGTCGCTTTGGCACGGCGACCTCTCGCACCCCCTTCGTCGCGAATATCTGGTCGAAGTCCGGCAGCGTACCCCGTTCCTCGTAGGGGTCGACCGCCACGATGAAGGGGAAGTCTTCCGGCTTCACCGTGGGCAGGGAGCCCAGCGGCAGGCGCAGACCCAAAGGAGAATCTCCCGGCGCCAGGTAGAGGCGCCCGCGCCGGAAGGTCCAGCTCTCGCTAAGCCATCCATCGCCGTCGCCCTTGAACAGATTTCGCCGCAGCGGCAGCACATAGCCCACCACCTTGGAAAGGCCGTCCGCCATGGCCCGGCGCAGGGCGCCGCGCCCGCCGACGTCGTCGATCTCCTCGTCGTTCAGGTCGACGTCGGCGGGAAGGTCGCCCTCTTCCTTGATGAAATGCAGCGGGTCTTCCCGCGCCTGCTGGGCCATGGCCGGATCGACCCCCAGCCGCGCCGTTAGCCGTCGCACCAGGACCAGGGCGTCAGATATCCCCGCCTTAGGCCCCCCGGCGGGCTCGGTTGTATCGCCCCGCCAGACCGGTCGGCCGTCGCGCCTCCAGTAGAGGCCCAGCGCCCAGCGCGGCAGCGGCTCGCCCGGGTACCACTTGCCCTGGCCGTGGTGCAGCATGCCGCCGGAGCCGAAGCGGGCCTTCAGCTTCTCGATCATCTGCGCGGCGATGACCGGCTTGGTCGGACCGGAGGCGTCGGTGTTCCATTCGGCCGCCTCGAAGTCGTCCATCGATACGAAGGTCGGCTCGCCGCCCATGGTCAGGCGCACGTCCTGGGCGTCCAGCGCCAAGTCCACCTTGTCGCCCAGCGCCAGCAGGTCTTCCCAGTCGCCCTCCTCGAAGGGCTTGGTGATCCGGACGGTATCCACCAGTCGGGTGACGTTCATCTCGAATTCGAAGTCGGTCTGCGCCGGGCTGACCACGCCGCTAATCGGGGCGGCCGAGCGGTAGTTGGGCGACGCCGCCAGCGGCAGATGCCCCTCGCCGGTGAGCAGGCCGGAGGTGACGTCAAAGCCGATCCAGCCGGCCCCCGGAATATAGACCTCGGCCCAGGCGTGCAGGTCCGTGAAATCAGTGCGCGCGCCCTGGGCGCCCTGCAGGGGATCAATGTCGGCCTTCAGCTGGATCAGGTAGCCGGACACAAAGCGGGCGGCCAGGCCCATCTTCCGCATCATCTGCACCAACAGCCAGGCGCTGTCGCGGCAAGAGCCGGAGGCCAGCGTCAAGGTCTCATCCGGCGTCTGCACGCCGGCCTCCATCCGCACCACATAGGCCACGGCCTTCAGCAGATCGGCATTGAGGCCCACCAGGAAGTCCACCGTCCGCCGGCCCTCGGGCCGCAGCGCGGCGACCTTGGCCTCCAGCAGCGGGCCATCCTCGTCGATCTGCAGGTAGGCGGCCAGGTCAGCCTTCAGATCGGGCGGATACTGGAAGGGCAGGAACTCGGCGTAGGGCTCGACGAAGAAGTCGAAAGGATTGACCGCCGCCATCTCCGCCGTCAGGTCGACGGTCACGCTGAACTCGGTGGTCGGTTCTGGAAAAACCAGTCGCGCCAGCCAGTTGCCGTGAGGGTCCTGCTGCCAGTTGATGAAGTGGTTTTCCGGCGTGACCTTCAGGGAATAGCTGGGGATGCGCGTGCGGGTGTGAGCCGCGGGGCGCAGGCGCACGACCTGCGGGCCAAGCTCCACCAGCCGGTCGTAGCGGTAGCGGGTCACGTGATGCAAGGCGGCGACGACCGTCAGGGCGGGACTCCAAGTACCGGTGGGTTGAAGGGGTGCGGCCCCAAGCCCTATCGTGACCGCACCAACGTAGATAGTGCCGTGGCCTCAAATCGGCGAACCAAGGTCCCTGCAGATTACGGATTACGGTGACCGATTACGGTGACAT
>PLSW01000310.1 GCA_003165275.1 Caulobacteraceae bacterium | reverse complement strand
CGCCTTCCGCTCGCTCCTCAGCATTGCCGGCGAGGTGGAGGCGCGACCTATGCCCAGCTATATTCCGGCCAGTGGGTGCACACTACATCTAGTGGGTGTCTGCGTTAACCGGATAGGCACGGTTCAATGTTCTGCGCGGGGAGATGAGCCTTGTGGGCCCCCGTCCCATCGTCCAGGCCGAGGTCGCCCGCTACGGCCGGCGCTTCCGCCATTACGCCCGGGTCAAGCCGGGGATCACCGGCCTCTGGCAAGTCAGCGGACGCAACAACACCACCTATCGCCGTCGGATCGCGCTGGATTCCGCCTATGGCCGGCGAGTGAGCCTGGGGCTCTATGTGAAGATTCTCATCCTCACCGTGCCGGCTGTCCTGTTGTCCCGGGGCTCATTCTAGCCCCCCGGATCGGCCACCTTCGCCAGCAGACCCTGGGCGGCGGTGTAGGTGTCCGGCAGGCCGATGTCGATGAAGTCCGCGGCGCTGATCACCACCCGAATATCGAGGCTACTCGCCAAGGCCTCCAGCACCTCCCGTTCGAAGGAAAAGGCCGGCGGCAGGTCGAGATCCGCAAAGAGGTCCCGTCGCAGGGCGTAGACCCCGGCGTTGACGAGGCCGGCTTCCCCCGGAGCGCCGGAGTGAAACCCCGTGAGCCGGTCGCCGGCCAGCTCGCAGACGCCGGCGCCCGCCGCGTCCGCCCGGCGACAGGCGGTGAGGACCAGCGCCGCCCCCGCCGCCAGGGGGCCGGCCAGGGGCGCCATGGGCGCCAGCAGCAGGCTGTCGCCGTTGACCACCACCCCCGCGCCGCCCTCCAGCCGTTCCAGCGCCTGGCGCAGGGCGCCGCCGGTGCCGAGGGGCTCGCTCTCGATGGAATAGGCGATTTTAAGCTCGCCCCAGCGGGGCCCGTAGCGGCCTTCGATGACCGCAGCCTTGTAACCCGCCGCTAGCACCACCCGTCGCACGCCCTCGGCGGCCAGGAAGGCCAGTACATAGTCCAGGAACGGCCGGCCGGCGACTTGGGCCATGGGCTTGGGTACATCCGACACCACCGGACGTAACCGCGTGCCCAGGCCGCCGCACAGGACGATGGCCTCCTCCAGGACGGGCGCCGGGGCGCGCGAGGGCGTCAGCGGACTCGCCACGCCGTCGCCCCCTCCCGGGTGAACTGGCAGAACATCGGATCGCCGCCCCCCGCCTCCACCAGGGCGCGGGTGAGGGGGATGCGCCGGGTGGGATCGCAGAGGAACATCACAAACCCGCCACCGCCGGCGCCGGAGACCTTGGCGGCGGTGGCGCCATTGGCCAGGCCGGTGGCGATCACCGCCTCCAACTGCGGATTGGACACCCCCTCCCAGGTGGCGCGCTTGGCCTGCCAGCTCTCGTTGAGCAGGTCCGCGACCACGCTGAACTGGCCCAGCAGCAAGGCCTCCTTCATCGCCCACGCCTGCGCCTTCAGCCGATGCATGGCTTCCAGGGCCGCGCCCCCCGCGCTGAGCGCCGTCGACTGCTGGTCGATGATCCGCGAGGAATCCCGCGAGGCGCCGGTGAAATAGAGCAGCAGGCTGGCCTCCAGCTCGTGCACCACCGACGACTTCAGCCGCAGGGGATTGACCAGCACCTGGTCGTCCGCGCGGAACTCGATGAAGTTGAAGCCGCCGAACATGGCCGCATACTGGTCCTGCCGCCCGCCGTTGAGCTTCAGGTCCCGGCGCTCGATCTCGAAGGCCAGGTGCGCGGCCTCGTAGTCTCCCAGCGGCGCGCGCACGTGTTCCGCCAGCGCTTGCACCATGGCCACCACCAGGGCCGAGGATGAACCGAGGCCCGATCCTTGGGGACTGTCCACGTGGGTGATCAGGTCGATGGCCAGCGGCCGGCCGTCATTGTGGTCGCGGACGATGCGGTTGTAGGCCGCCCGGTGTAGGCGAAGGCCGGCGTCGATGGGCAACTGCGCCTCCGCCTTCAGGGTCTCGGTCTCGCCGAGGTCGGCGGCGGTGAAGCTTACCAGTCCGTCGTCGCGCGGCCGGATCGTGGCGAAGGCGAACCGGTCCATAGTGACGTTCAGCACCGCGCCGCCGAAATCGTCGCAATAAGGCGACACGTCGGTCCCGCCGCCCGCAAGGCCTAGACGCAGGGGAGCCCTTGCCCGTATTAAACCCGACATGCCAGCGCCCAAATCCGTTCGCCAAGGCCACCCTCAGCCGACCTATTCCATGACTAGCATGTGACGCTTGCCCGCATGTGAACAAGGTCCAAGGGACGGAGACCCGCGCTTGAAATTTGTCTGGGCGACCCGCGAGACGCCGCTGATACCGACCCTGGGGGCCTATAACTATTCCAACGGTCTGTTGCGCTCGCTGCTGGCCACCGGCGCCGAGGGACGGCTGGTGTCATATTCGCGGCCCGACAGGCCGCCCGGCCAGGCGGACGGCCTGGACCTGCGCCTCCTGCCGCCTCCTCGCGTCAATCGTGCCCTGAGCCTCGTCAGCACCTTGCCGAGCGACGCCTATCGGCTGCGGGCGCCGGCCTTCGCCCGGGCTCTGGAGGTCG
Organism: Caulobacteraceae bacterium; assembly: GCA_003165275.1. Taxonomy (GTDB): domain Bacteria; phylum Pseudomonadota; class Alphaproteobacteria; order Caulobacterales; family Caulobacteraceae; genus Poindextera. Next base: position 7,285 of record PLSW01000310.1, on the reverse strand, counting down.
CCGTCACCCCTGACGTCGATGCGGTGATGATCGACTTCTACGCCATGGGCTGGGTCCTGCCCCTGGTCGAGAGGATCAAGGCCGCCCGGCGAGGCCGGCCCCTGGCCATCGTCTATGTTTCACACCAGGTCGAGCAGGTCCTGCGGGCGGAAATCGCCAGCGATCACCGCGGCTCCCCGATCATGGGCGCGGCGTTGCGCCTCGACGCCGTCAAGGCCGGGCGCCTGGAGCGCCGTCTCATCACTGCCGCCGACCTGATCACGGCGAACACATCCGCCGACGAGGCCGTTTTCCGCCGCGCCGCGCCGGGCAAGCCAGTCATCACCCTGACGCCCGCATTCGATGGGCCGATCGCCGCGGCTCGGGTGATCGACGCCGCGACCCCGCGCCGGGTGATCTATTCGGGCAGCCTGGAATGGATCGCCAAGAAGCGGAACTTCCAGCGGTTCCTCGACGCGGCGGACGCCCCCTTCCGGGCGGCGGGGATCGAGTTGCTGGTCGCCGGCCGGACCGAACCGGCCTTCGCCGCGGAGATGCAGCGCCGGTCGAGCATCTGCAGCTTCACCGGCGAGGTGCCGGACGTGGCGCCCTACATGGCCCAGGGCCGGATCGGCGTCATGCCCGACGAGGTCGGCGGGGGATTCAAGAACAAGCTCCTCGACTATATCTTTGGCGGCCTGCCCATCGCCGCCATCGGCGCCCAGGTCGAGGGCCTGCCCCTGGACCGCGACCATGACATGATCCTGCGCGCCCACGGCGGTGGAACTGGCGGCGGCCATCGTCGAGGCCATCGACGATGTCGACCGCCTGAACGGCATGCAAGCCCGGGCGCTGGCGGCCAGCCGCGGCCGGTTCGATTGGGCCGATCGGGGCCGGCGCTTGGCGGAGGCCCTGGAGCAGGTGATCGGCGCCTAGGCTTTCGGCCTACACGCGCCGCCCCGGCTGCGACCAATTGCCGGGGGGACTTTTCGGGCGAATCAGCGAATAGTGGCAGTGTGGTGGACAATAGATTCGCCCGGCCATAGGGGAGGCGTCATTGGCCTTCGCCGTCAGTACGCCACTTCGCCGCGAGCGGGCCAAGGTCCGCCGCTTCCGCTCGTTTCCGATCAACCTTGAACGCGTTTTCGCCCTGGCCCTCAACATCGGCGCCTGGGTGGTGATCTGGACCGTGGGCTCGCGCCTGTTGGGGCGGTAGGCGCGAGCGCCGAGCGGCCGCCCCTAGAACACCAGCACCCGGGCTTCCTTGACGTGCGGGAGCCAGCGGACCTTGGCCAGCAGGTCGGCGGACAGGGGCTGGTCGACCCCCACCAGGGCGATGGCGTCGTCGCCGGCGTCCACGCGGCCGAGGTTGAAGGTGGCGATGTTGATCCCCGCCTCGCTCAGCAGCGCCCCCAGGGCGCCGATGAAGCCCGGCTTGTCGAGGTTGTTCACGTAGATCATCGCCGGCAGGAAGGGCGAATCCAGCTCCATGCCCTTGACCTCCACCACCCGCGGCTTGCCGCCGACAATGGCGCCGGCGAAGGCGCGCTTGCCCAGCTCGGTGGTCACGGTGATCCGCATCAGGCTGTCGTAGACCGGGGATGATTCCTGGCGGGATTCCGAGACGGTGATTCCCCGCTCCTTGGCCACCGCCGGGGCGGAGACCATGTTCACCTCGGCCAGCATCGGGCGCAGCACGCCGGCCAGGGCCGTGGCGGTCATCGGCTTGACGTTGAGGCGCGAGACCTCGCCCTCGTAGGCGACGTCGATGGCCTTGATCCCCACGTCGACCATCTGGCCGGCGAAGGCGCCCAGCTTTTCCGCCAGGGCCACGAAGGGCTTCAGCTTGGGGGCCTCGTCCGCTGTCACCGAGGGGCTGTTGAGGGCGTTGGTCACCGCCCCGGTGAGCAAATAGTCGGCCATCTGCTCGGCAACCTGCAGGGCGACGTTTTCCTGGGCCTCCAGGGTGGAGGCGCCCAGGTGCGGCGTGGCGATGAAGTTGGGGGCGCCGAAGAGGAGGTTTTCCTTGGCCGGCTCCTCGACGAAGACGTCAAAGGCCGCGCCGCCGATGGCGCCCGAATCCAGACCCGCGCGCAGGGCCGCCTCGTCCACCAGGCCGCCGCGGGCGCAGTTGATGATGAAGACGCCCTTCTTGGCCTTGGCCAGGGCCTCGGCGCTCAGGATGTTGCGGGTCTTGTCGGTGAGCGGGGTGTGCAGGGTGATGACGTCGGCGCGGGCCAGCAGATCGTCCAGCTCCACCTTCTCCACGCCAATCTCCACCGCGCGTTCCGGCGACAGGAACGGGTCGTAAGCGATGACCTTCATCTTCAGGCCGTTGGCCCGGTCGGCGACGATGGAGCCGATGTTGCCGGCGCCGATCAGCCCCAGGGTCTTGCCTGACAGCTCGACGCCCATGAACCGGTTCTTCTCCCACTTGCCGGCCTGGGTCGACAGGTCCGCCTGCGGCAACTGGCGGGCGAGGGCGAACATCAGGGCGATGGCGTGCTCGGCGGTGGTGATGGAGTTGCCGAAGGGGGTGTTCATCACCACGATCCCGGCGGCGGTGGCGGCGGGAATGTCGACATTGTCGACCCCAATGCCGGCCCGGCCGATGACCTTCATGTTTTTCGCCGCGGCGATGACGTCCTTGTCAGCCTTGGTGGCCGAGCGGACGGCGAGGCCGTCGTAGTCGGCGATGATCTTCAGGAGCTCGTCCTTGGTCAGGCCGGTCTTGACGTCGGCGTCGACGCCGCGGGCCTTGAAGATCTCGACGGCGGCGGGGGAGAGCTTGTCTGCGATGAGAACGCGGGGGGACATGGGAGCTGTCCTTTCAATTGGAATCTGGGCGTGCGTTGAGGGCGCGGGGCTCCGCGCATCTCGGGCGAGGCAAGGTCCGAAGCCGCGGTGCGGCTCCGGATTGCCTCAGGCGGCTTGCAGCAGTTCGTCGGCGACGGTGGCGAAGGCCCAGTCGAGCCAGGGGGTGAGGGCCTCGAGATCCGAGAGCTCCACCGCCCCGCCGCACCAGACGCGAATGCCCGGAGGCGCGTCGCGATAGGAGGCCGCGTCGAGAGCGACGCCTTCCTTCTCCAGCAGGTCGGTCAGCTTCTTGGCGAACTCGGCCTGGCCGGCGGCGGGAAGCGCGACGACCCGGGGGTCGACGATCTTCAGGCAGACGCCGGTGTTCGAGCGCGTGGCGGGATCCTCGGCCAGGCAACCGGCCCAGGGGGTCTTGTCGGCCCAGTCGTAGAGAACCTGGGCGTTTCGGTCGGCCCGGGCGTACATTTCCTCGAGTCCGCCGATGGACGACACCCACTTCAGGGCGTCCAGGTAGTCCTCGGTGCACAGCAGGGAGGGGGTGTTGATGGTCGAGCCCTCGAAGATCTCCTTGGAGACCTTGCCCTTGCTGGTCATGCGGAAGAGCTTGGGCATCGGCCAGGCCGGCTCGTAGCTTTCCAGCCGGGCCACGGCCCGGGGCGACAGGATCAGCATGCCGTGGGCGGCCTCGCCCCCCAGCACCTTCTGCCAGGAGTAGGTGACCACATCGAGCTTGTCCCAGGCCAGGGGCTGCGCGAAGGCGGCGCTGGTGGCGTCGCAGATGGTGATCCCGGTGCGATCGGCGGAGATGAAGTCGCCATTGGGGACCTTCACGCCCGAGGTGGTGCCGTTCCAGGCGAACACCAGGTCGGCGTCGGGGTTGACCTTGGTCAGGTCCGGCAGCACGCCGAAGGGGGCGGTGATGGCCTCGGCGTTCGGCAGCTTCAGCTGGTTGATCACGTCGACCACCCAGTCCTTGGAGAAGCTTTCCCAGGCGATGACCTGCACGGGCTTGGGGCCCAGCATCGACCACATGGCCATTTCCACGGCGCCGGTGTCGGAGGCGGGCACGACGGCGATCAGGAAGTCGGCGGGAACCTGAAGGACCTCGCGGGTGCGGTCGATCGCCTCCTTCAATCGGCCCTTGCCGATCTTCGAGCGATGCGACCGGCCGAGGGGCGCCGCGGCCAGGTTGGACAATTGCCAACCCGGGTGCTTGACCGTCGGTCCGGAGGAAAATTGCGGGCGAGCCGGGCGGATCGCCGGCTTGGCGAGGGTATTCATGATGTCTCCCATCCTTACAGATGAGCGGCGCCCCGTTGGGGGGGCGTGGCCCGCCGCGGGTGATACACGATTGCTCGGGCCGCGCCAGTGAATTGTCATCGACTGTGGCCGCCGGGGGATTTATCGATGGCGCCGTCGGCGGGGCGCCGGGCGCTGAACCGGATCAGAGGATTGTACGCATGAAGAGCTTCCTGGCGGCCCTGCGGGCTGTGGTGTTGGCGGCGATCGCCGCGCTGGCGTTCGGTGCGCCGACCACGGCCCTGGCCCAGGCCCACCACCATCACAGCTGGGGCCCGGCTGCGGCGCCTGAGCCCAAGGCCAAGGCGCGTCACGGGCGCGCCGCGCACGGCAAGGCGGCCCACGAAAAGCCGGCTCATGGAAAACCAGTTCGGGGCAAGAAGGCCCACGGCAAGACCGCTGCGGCCAAGCCGGTCCGCGGCCGTCACCATGCCGCGCCCGCCGGCCCGGCCGCCCCGGTGAAGGGGCGTCATCACCACGCCGCCGCGGCGCCGGCCCCGGTGGTCAAGCACGGCAGGGGTCGCCATGCGGCCACCCCCGCCGCGACGAAACATCACGGCAAGGTCAAGGCCGCGCCGACCAAGCATGCTCTCGCCAAACCCGCTCCCGCCAAACATGCGGCGCCGAAGGGCAAGGCCGTGAAAGCCGCGGCCAAGACCCCCGCCGCCAAGCTCCGCGGCCTCAGTCACGCCAAGCACGGCATGGAGCCGGCGTCCGCGCCGCACTGAGAGCCGGGCTGAAGCGGTCAGCCAGTAGATCGGAAGGCCTTCTCCCCTTGCGGGANNGAGAAGGTGGCCCGAAGGGCCGGATGAGGGGTCGCGCCGGCCGTTCAGCTGCGTTTGAACCGTTCGCTGGTCGCTGTGAGCGCGCAAATCGGCGGGCGTGGGTTGGGCGCGGAAACAGGCGGATGGGCCGGTGCGACCCCGTCCGTCGCGCTGCGCGCGCCACCTTCTCCCGCAAGGGGAGAAGGCCTCTTTTTTATGGCTCACATTTGAGACTGTGGGCCGCTGCCCGCCCTCAATCCCCCAGCGCCACCGCGGCGATCTCCGCCCGCAGCTCGGGCAGACCCGTCCCCTTCGCCGCCGAGGTCGCCTGCACCCGGGGGAAGGCCGCCGGCCGCTTGGCGATGGCCTTGATGGTCCGCTCGGTGACCGCCTCCACCTCCGCCGGCTTCAGCTTGTCGGCCTTGGTCAGCACGATCTGGTAGGAGACGGCGGCGAGGTCCAGGGCGTCCAGGGCCTCGGTGTCCACCGCCTTCAGGCCGTGCCGCGCGTCGATGAGCAGATAGACCCGCTTCAGGTTGGGCCGGCCGCGCAGGTAGGCGCGGCCGAGGTTCTGGAACTCCGCCGCCGCGGTCTTCGACGCCCGCGCCCAGCCGTAGCCGGGCAGGTCGACGAGGCGCAACCGCTCGTCCAGCACGAAGAAGTTCACCTCGCGGGTGCGGCCGGGTTCGTTGGAGGCGCGGGCGAGCTTGTGCTGGCCGACGAGGCCGTTGATCAGCGACGACTTGCCGACATTGGAGCGGCCCGCGAAGGCCACCTCCGGCAGATCGGCGGCGGGCAGGCCGTCGATCTTGGCCGCCCCCATCAGGAACAGCGCCGGTCGCGCAAACAGGATGCGGGCGGCCTCGATGGCGTCGTCGTCGAAGACCGGGTCGAGGGTGGTCGGCTCGGTCATCCCGTCGCCGCGCCGGGCTTGCGGAAGCGCGCGATGAAGTCGTCGATGGGGTTGCCCACCTTGAACCGGCGCATGATGATGTACTGCTGCACGATCGACAGCAGGTTGCTCCACAGCCAGTAGATCACCAGCCCGACGGTGAACTGGGCCATGGTGAAGGTGAAGATCAACGGCATGAACTGGAAAATCATCCGCTGGGTGGGATCGGGGGACGGCGGGTTCATCGCCTGGCTAAGCCACATGGAAAAGCCGTAGAGCAGCGGCCAGAAGCCGATGTGCAGCGGCCCGTTCAGGATCGTGCCCACCAGCGCCAGGTGCGAGGGGTCATAGGGCAGCACGCCGAACAGGTTCCAGATGGACGAGGGGTCGCGAGCCGCCAAGTCGTGAATCCAGCCGAAGAACGGCGCCTGCCGCATCTCGATGGTCACCGTCAGCACCTTGGTCAGGGCGTAGAGCACCGGGATCTGCACCAGCATGGGAAGGCAGCCCATCAACGGATTGATCTTCTCCTTCTGATAGAGAACCATCGTCTCCGATTGCAGCTTGGCGGGATCCTTCTCCCACTTCTTCTTCAGTTCCTCGATATCGGGCTGGATCTTCTTCATCTTGGTGATGGATTCATAGCTCTTGTTCTGCAGCGGGAAGAACAGGAGCTTGATCAGCACGGTGAGGGCCAGGATCGACAGGCCGAAATTGCCGACGCGCTGGTTGATGAACTCCAGTAGCTGGAACAGGGGCTGGGTGATGAACCAGAGGTGGCCCCAATCGATGGCCAGGTCGAACTTGTAGATGCCCAGGTCCTTGGCGTAGGCGGCCAACTGCGGCGCGATCTTGGCGCCGGCGAAGACCCGCGTCGTGCGGTGCAGGGTGGCCCCCGGCGCGACGGTCTCCATCGGCCCCACAAACCCGGCCTGGAAGACGTCGGTGTCGCCCACGGGCTGGACGCGGAACTGGGCCTTGATCGGGGTGGACTGGTCGGGGATCAGCGCCGCAAGCCAGTATTTCTGGGTGATGCCCAGCCAGCCGCCGGTGGCGGAGATGTCGTAGACCCCGTCCTTCTTCCAGTCCTTGTACTTGTGGGCCTCGGGGTTGCGGTTCAGCACCCCGACGGCGCCTTCGTGGACGATGGAGCTGTTGGCCAGGTCGCTGGGGATGCCGCGCTGCTGGATGGAGCCGAAGCTCTCCAGGCTCACCGGCGCCGCGCCGGTGTTCGCCACCGCGTCGCTGAGGGTGAACATGTAGTTGGCGTCGACGCTGATGGTGCGGGTGAACTTCAGCCCCAGGCCGTTGTCGTAGTTCAGCACCAGCGGGGTCGTCGGCGTCAGGGTCGCGCCGGGTGCGGCGGTCCACAGGGTGTTGGCGTCGGGGGCGCCGGGGCCGGACCAGTCCACGTCGGCGAACCAGGCGTGTTCGGCGCCGCTGGGGCGGAACATCTCGACCAGGGGCGAGCCCGGCTTGGTGTCGGTGCGGTAGTGCTTCAGATAGAGATCGTCGATCCGCGCGCCGCGCAGGG
>PLSW01000268.1 GCA_003165275.1 Caulobacteraceae bacterium | reverse complement strand
CGACCTATGCCCAGCTATATTCCGGCCAGTGGGTGCACACTACATCTAGTGGGTGTCTGTGTTAACCGGATAGGCACGGTTCGTTCTATGGAGTGTGATAACGAACAGCAGTCGTCCGGGTTCCGAAGTGGGTTGGAAAGTGGGATGAGATAATTGAGAATGGTGGGATAATTGGCTGGCCAATATTCAACCACAATATCCGAAAGCGTTGCGCTACGGTCCGGATAATTACTAGCGCGGCCGAGAGCTTTGGCCGAAACGTGGCGATAATGCGTCGGAATTGCTCAACATCAGCTTCGCATTGAGCGGTGTGGACGGGCGCCGGCATCCGCCGTCCGTGCCGTAGTGGCGTATTCGAAGACCTCGCGCATCGGCGCGCACCAGACCGGTTGTCCGGCCAGCCAGGCCAGGATCGCATGATGCGAACGCTGGCTGGTGTCGCCCTCGCCCTTCCGAGCCGGGAGAATCTCGTGAAAGACCAGGATCGCCCAATCGCCGCGCCGCATCGCCTGGCGGACGTAGGCGAAGGCGATACGTGGGTCGTCGTGGTCGTAGGTCGGTTCGAACCCGCTGAGATAGAAACGATTCTTGGTCAGCCGCCGTGGATCGTTCGGCGGCCCCTCGACGGTGCGGGCGGCCAGCAGCCGGCGGCGAAGGACGCTGAGATAACGGGCGCGCTGCTCGGCCACGGGGCCTTTGCCGAGGCCGGTGAAGCCGCAGCTGTAGGCGAAGCTGCGGGGGCGGGGCGAGTGGAAATGATCGTCCAGGTATTTTTCCATGGGATCGATTTCGTGCCGCGCGAAGCCGGCGGCCGTGTCATTCGCCAGGCTGTCGCAAGGATGGCTGATCGTGTGGTCGGCCATCTCATGGCCGGCCCGCTCCAACGCCTGCCAGTCCGAGACGCGGGCGTCCATGTTCTCTTCGGTGAGGAAGAAGGTCGCCTTGAAGCCGAACGCATCCAGGTCGGGGACAGCATGTTCCAGCTGGCTGTTCAGCCCATCGTCGTAGGTCAGGCTGACGGCGGCGCGGGCGCCGTTAGGCCAGGCAAAGGCGTGCGACGGACGGGCGGCCGCCGGCCGCGGCGCGACAAGCGCGGTCACGGACAGGGTCGCCAGGCCCGCGCCAATTTCTCGCCTGCTCAGCGTCATCACACCCTCTTGGGCCCTGGGGCCGCCCCGAATCGAAGCCCGCATGATCCTCCCGCGCCGCGCCGGTTGGAAGGGTCTGCGAAGCCTGCCGGCCCGCCGTATTGGATCGTTGGAGACCTATCTGCGGCTTTGTCCTGCATCCGTTTACCGCCTTCGGGCGCCGTCGGCGCGATCGCCAAGCCCGGCGGTGACGCAGACATCGCCCGGGTTGTCGATTTCGCCGCCCGCCGCCGCCGCGGTGAATTGCACCTGTCGCCGCCGGAGCCCCTGCGCCTTATCGGCTAGCGCGCGAAGCGCACCGGCATCGTCGCCACGCCCCCGTCGACCGCAACGCCATTGAGGGTCTTCGGTTTGAACCTGAATTTCCGCGCCAGCCCCAGGGCGGCTTGGCCAAAGCCGTTTCCGGCGGGCGTTTCGGACTGCACCGAACAATTGCTCGGCTCGCCCTCCGCGCTGATCACGCACTGGACGACGGCGCGACCGGAGGTTTCCTTCGCCTCGTCCGGAAAGGCGGCGGCGACGTCGTCGTCGCTGGGTTTTTCGACCCACCGGGCGGGGGTTGTGACCGCCGGCTGGTCGCCTGCGCCTGGGGCGGCGCTTGTATCACCGTCAGCTCCTGTTGGCGCGATCGGCGCCGTCGAGACCGGCAGCGAGGGCCGCAAAGGCGAGGGCGCCGCCGCCGTGCCGGCGTCGTCGCCGCCGTCAGCCTGCACCACCGCCGCCTGCTGCGCTGCGCTGCTCTGCGACGAGGCGTCCGAGGGACGGTTTGATTTCAGCCGGACGACCAGGACGCTGATCACCAACACCAGCCCCAGGGCAATGAGCGAAATCTGCAGGATGTTGAGCGGCGGCAGCGTCAGGCCAAAGATCGTGGGGCCGGGCTTCGCGGGCGTGGTCCGGGTCCGGCCGAAATTCGGGCTCGGCAACCGAAACCGCGCCGTCAAGGGCCGGGGAGGCGTTTTGGGTCGTGTCGGCGCGGGTCTGGGCTGAGGCGTCGCCGCCCGGGCCGCCGCGGCGGCCTCCTCGGCGGCGGCCTCCTCGGCTTCGCGCTGCCGACGCGCCCGCAGCCGTTCCTCACGCCAGTCGTCGTTACTCATCACAAGAAATCCAGTCACCCCAAGGGCAGACTAGCACGACCAAGGCCCCGGTTGAAAACCGCCCGCTCGGGGCGCCCTTACGCGCCGACGCCCGCGAGCCGGCCGTAGGCCGCGAGGGTCTCCAGGGCCATGCGGGTCAGTATGCTGCGCCACGCCCGTTCCGCCTTCGCCCAGGCCCCCGCGTCGACGGCGCTCCAGTCCCAAAACGGCCGCCATCCGCCATCGGCGTCCTGGCCGGCGACCAAGGCCTGCAAGGCGGCCACGACGGCCGGCGACGGCTCGGCGCCATCGCCTGGCCTCGGGCGAGGCGCCAGGTCCAGGGGCGAGGCGTGCGCGTCCTCCGGATCGAAGCTGGCGCGGGTCGCGGCCATCAAGGCCTCGGCCGGACCGCGAACCTCGACCGGAGTCTTATCGGTCTCGATCAGTCGCATCAGCGCCTTGATGTCGTAGGCGCCGTCGAGGCGCTGGGCGCTCGCGATCGATCGCAGCAACGTCGCCTGCGCCTGGTCCAGAACGGCGGGATCGGCCACCGAGCGGTAGGCGTAGAGATCGCCGAGCAGCTCCGCGCTGGGATTGAACCGAAAACCGTTCCACCGCGCGGCCAGGTCCTGGTCCCAGTCCCACCAGAAGGCGTGCGGGGTGAGGCCGACGTCGGCGTTGATGATCGGCCAGACGCCCGCATCCCGGTCGAAGGCGTAGGCCAGCCAGTTGACCGCGCCGCGTACCATCGGATGATCCGCTGGCGCACCGAGCTGCCTGAGGATCTGCAACCCCACGCCGGTCACGATGGCGGTCGAGGCTGGAGTCGGCAGGTCCGGCTCGAGGCCGTGGGCGAAGCCCCCGTCGGCGTTCTGGTACCGGGCCAGCGCCTTCAGCCCTGGCTCCGCGTCGGCCCCATCGAAGCCATGGCTGAGCAGGTCTACATCAAGGTCGCGGCCCTGCGATCGCACAAAGGCGCGGGCGCGGTCATAGTCGGCGCGAGGCAGGCGAGCGGGCATGTGAACGTCCTCCCGGATCGGAACAATACGGGAACGTTAACCGCGATGGACCGCCGCCGCAAGGCCTGCCGCGGGTCTCAGTCGGCCCGCAGGAAGTTGCGGGTGAGGGCGAGCAGGGCGTCCTCGAACTCCGGCGCGCGCAGGAACGGCTGGTCCTCCAGAACGGCGGCGCGGACCGCGCCCATGAGGGCGCGGGTGGCGACGAACATCTGGAGCGGGGCGGGCCCGCCGTCGGCGCCGGCCGCGCGATCGCCGTCGGCCCGCGAGATCGCCACCACGGTCTCCTCCAACGGCGCGGCGAGTTCCGACGGATCCAGATGCAGCAGCACCGCCCGCACCACGGCGCGGCGAGATTTCAGCCACTGGTCATAGGTTCGCAGCAAGGCGCGGATGGCGGCGCGATCAGGGGAGGGGGCGGGCCAGACCACCGGCGCCTCCAGGGCGGCGCGCGCCGCCGCGGCCACAGCCCCCATCTCCCGCCGTCCCAACATGGACAGGATGGCGCCCTTGTTGGGGAAGTACTGGTAGACGGCCCCCACGCTGACACCGGCGCGTTGAGCGATCAGATTGGTGTTGAGGGCGTCGACGCCGCCATCCTCAAGAATGTCCGCGGTCACCTCAAGGATGGTGGCGATCATCTCCCGGGCCCGCGCCTGGCGCGGGGATCGCCTGCGGACCTCGACGCCGGTCCGGTCTACGCGCTGGTCCATTCCCACTCGTTTCAAATCGAAAATTCAAAAACCGACATAAACTCATATTGCCAATCCACCGTGGCCGGGCAAGCCACGGCCTTCCCCAAATCCAGGAAATCGGACGATTGCCGCGGGTTTGATCAGCCGGCCGCCGCCGCGGTCTGGCGATCGAAGAAATCGTCGGCGCCGTCGGTCTCGACGAGCCGGCTCTTGCGGATTTCCAGAAACCGCGTCGCCGCCGTGCGCGTGAAGTAGCGATCATGGGAGACGAAGATGCAGGAGACCTCGGACGCGTCCAGTTGCGCCTCCAGGTCCTCCTGGCCGCTGATGTCCAGATGGTTCGTGGGCTCGTCGAGGAGGTAGAAGTTCGGCTTAAGCAGCCGCATCTTCAGAAAGATCAGCCGCGAGCGTTCGCCGAAGCTCAGCTCGCCGATGCGGCTGCGCGCCCGGGTGTGATCGAAGCCGGCCTTGGCCAGCAGCGACATGCATTGGGTGGTGGTGGGGCCGCCCGCCGCCTCGACCCAGTCGATCAGGGTGTCGCCCAGGGGCAGCTGCATCATGCGCTGATCGAAATAGACCAGTTGGCATCCGGGATTGAACCGGATCGCGGCGCTGGGATCATAGTGCGCCCGGTCCGGCTCGAACGCCCCGGCGAGGACGCTCGACAGGGTCGACTTGCCCGCGCCGTTGGGGCCCAGCAGGGCGATGCGGTCCCCGGCGCCGATATTCAGCCGGTCGATGGTCAGGAACAGCCGGCCGTCCGGCGTCAAGACCTTCAGATCGCGCACCCGGAGGGCCACCTTGGCCTCGATGTCGGCGTCGTGCAGCTCCAGCTTCCGCTCGCGCTCCACATAGGCCGAGGTCATGTCCCGCTGGATCCGCTCGATCCGCTTCTCGGTCATCTTCTGTTTCTTGTGGAAGTCCGAGTTCTTCACCCCCCAGACCCGATAGCGGGCGGCCACCTGCTCCAGCCGCTCGACCTCCTTGGCCTCCAGCTTGCGGCGGCCGGCGTCGGCGGCGTCCCGGCGGAGCAGTTCCTCCCGGGCCTGGATGAACGGGGTCTTGAAGGCGTGGGCGCCATCGGTGCGCAGGAAGAGGGTGCGTTCGGTGACGCGATTGAGGAAGTCCCGGTCGTGGGAGACGATCAGCATCGGCAGCTTCAGCTCGTCCATCAGCCAGCCTTCGAGGGTGTTCAGGTGGCCGATGTCCAGGTGGTTGGTCGGCTCGTCCAGGATCAGCATATCCGGGGCGTCGAGATGGGCCGCCGCCGCGATCAGCAGCAGCCGCTGCCAGCCGCCGCTGAGGGCGCCGAAGCGGTCCTCGGCCCGCTCGGGATCGACGCCCAGGTCGTCCAGCAGCACGTCGACCCTCCAGTACTCGTCCTCAACCCCGGCCCGCGCCAAGGCCTGCTCCAGCACGGCCCGGACGGACAGCATCTCCAGCCCCGGCGGTATCTCCTGCGGCACATAGCCGACCCGAAGGCCCCGAGAGCGGACGATGGCTCCGTCGGTCAGCTCCAGTTCGCCGGTCAGGCATTTGAGCAGGGTCGACTTGCCGGCCCCGTTCTCGCCCACCAGGCCCGTGCGCGCGCCGTCGAGGAGGAAGGACACACCCTCGAACACCCGCTTCGAGCCATGGAAAAACGCGCCGTTTTCGATGCCGAGGACGGCCTGGCGAGGGGGCATGGTGGGAAGCATCCGGGCCTTGAAGGGGCGACAAATTGGCATGCGGCGGCGTCGTGAACCAGCCGACGCGAGATCACCGGTGTGCTTGCGGCCGGGGCCAAGCTTGCATAGCGTCGCCGGCAGGGTTTGCGGGGGAGACCGTCCGTGGCGATTTCGCCGGTCCAGCGTGCTGTTGCGGCGCTGCTCTGCGTCCTGGCCTTGGCGGGGTGCGCGGGCTCGAACCTGACCGGCGCACAGGACGCCGAACTGCGGGCGGTGTTCACCCAGATCCGCCTGGGCCGCATGGCCGAGGCGCAGGCCCGGTTCGATCCTCGGTTTTCCCGGCCGCAGCTGGCGCAGACCCTGGCCGGCCTGGCCAGGGTGATCCCCAGTCAGCCCCCGATCACCGTACGCCAGCTCGGCTCCAGCAGCGTCGAAACCCATCTGGGGCAGGCCTATCTGGCCACCTATGAATACGGCTATCCGGACCGCTTTCTGATCGTCCGTACGGGGATTTTCCAGCCGCCGTCCGGGGCGCCGATGGTGACCACCTTCTATATCGACGTGGCGCCGATGACCGCGGTGCGCGCCAACGCCTTCACCCTGGCGGGCAAGCCGCTTCGGCAGTACGGCTTTCTGGCCCTGGCCGCGGCCCCGCCGCTGATCGTCGTCATCGCCCTGATCAGCCTCGCCCGCAGCCTTCGCGTACGCCGAAAGGCGCTCTGGATGGTGGGCATGATCATCGGCGTGGGGGCCCTGACCATGAACTGGACGACCGGGGCGGTGGGGCTGCGCGCGCTGTTCGTCGATCCCCTTGGCCTGTGGGTGTTGCACGCGGACACCCCCGCGGCGCCCTGGATGATCACCGTTTCGCTTCCCGTTGTGGCGCTGGTCTACTTGCTGCTGCGGCTGATCGGCTGGCCGCGGGTCATCCGCAGCCTGCCGACGGGCCTGTCCCTGGCCGAGGTCGATTGACCGCCGGTCTTGCCTCGAATCCCGCGGGGATGAACAAGCGGCCATGACCGCCGCGAAAACCGCGCCGCCCAGCCTTGCGGCCCTCTATCTGGGGTTCGCCCAGATCGCGATTTCCGCGTTCGGCGGCGCGCTGCCCTGGGCGCGGCGCATCCTGGTCGAGGATCGCGGCTGGCTGAGTGGCGAGGACTTCACCGACCTGCTCGCCCTCTGCCAGTTCCTGCCTGGACCCAATGTAGTCAATCTGTCGATCGCCGTCGGCGCGCGCTTTCGCGGGGCGGCGGGATCGGCGGCGGCGTTTCTGGGGCTGATGGCGGGGCCGGTAGTGCTGATCAGCGTCCTCGGCATGCTCTACCTGCGCTTCGGTCAGATCGAGTCCCTGCGCGGCGTCTTCTCGGCTCTCGGCGCATCGGCGGCCGGCCTGGTGATCGCCACCGCCGCCAAGATGGCCGAGCCCATTATTCGCAGCCGGCCCGTCACCGCTGTTCCGGTCATCGTCGCGGGCTTCGTCCTGGCCGGGCTGCTCGGCTGGCCGCTGCCTGGGGTTCTGGCGCTGCTGGCGCCGATCAGCATCGCCGTGGCCTGGCGGATGCGCCGATGAAGGGGCTGGGCGGGATCCTTCTGGTTCTGGGCGGCCAGTTCTCGGCCATCTCGCTGCTGGCCTTCGGCGGCGGGATCAACACCGTTGTGCCCGAACTGCACCGCCAGGCGGTGACCCTGCATCACTGGATGGACGATCGCACCTTCGCCGACCTCTTCGCCATCGCCCAGGCCTCACCGGGGCCGAACATGCTGATCGTCACCCTGATCGGACTGAAGGCCGCCGGATGGGCGGGCGCCCTCGTGGCCACCGTCGCCGTCTGCGCGCCGACCTGCCTGCTGACCTTCGGCGTCATGCGGGTGTGGGACCGGGTGCGGGCGAGCCGCTGGCGCGCGGTGGTGCAGCAGGGGATCGGGCCGGTGTCCGTGGGCCTGATCTCGGCGACGGGCCTGGTGCTGTCGCGCGCCGCCGATCGCAGCGTCGCCCTGGTGATCATCACCCTGGCGACGGCCGCCTTCGCCTTCTTCACCCGCTTCAACCCCTTGTGGGCCCTGGGCGCCGCCGCGGCCCTGGGGCTGATCGGGGTGGTCCGCTAGCTAGTTCGCGTCCATAAACCT
>PLSW01000052.1 GCA_003165275.1 Caulobacteraceae bacterium | reverse complement strand
CTGGCCCTGGTACGGGGCCCTGGCCAAGGGGGCGGTCTACGGCGCCGCGGAGTTCCTGCAGGTGCAGGAGTACAAGCACGTCAACCGTTGGGCCGACCAGATCGCCGCCCGGCCGGCGGCCAAGCGCGGGCGGATGGTCAACTGCGCNNAGCGCTGGGCCGACATGCTGCTCGAACGGCCGGCGGTCAAACGCGGCCGCATGGTCAACCGCACCAGCGGCGAGCCCGCGAGCCAGCTTCGCGAGCGCCACGACGCCAGCGACTTCGAGCTGCGCACCCAGGACAAGCTGGCGGCGGCGGAGGCCAAGGCCTGACCTATACGGCCAATGAGAAGGCCGGGGAAAAGGCCGCCCTCAAGGCCCGGTGCGTGCGGTTCCTGTCGCACGCCCGGCCGCGGTCGCCGGCGGACTGGGTGGCGGCGATGGCGGCCTCGCCCCACCTCGCCCTGGGCCTGGACAGCTACAGCGCCGGGCCGGCCATCGCGCGGCTGGAGGACAAGGTCGCCGGCCTGCTCGGCAAGCCGGCGGGACTGTGGTTTCCCAAAGGGGTGACCGCCCAGCAGGCGGTGCTGAAGGTCCACGCCGCCCGCGCCGGCCGGCAGGCGGTGGCCATCCACCCCAAGTCGCACATCGCCATCGACGAGGCCGGCGCCCTGGAGCGGCTGGCCGGGCTGACGGCGGTGCGGGTCGGGACCGACCATCGGCCCTTCACCGTCGCCGACCTGGACAAGGCGGCCGAGCCCCTGGCGGCGGTGGTGGTGGAACTGCCCCTGCGCCGGTCCGCCTTCCAGGCGCCGACCTGGCCGGACCTCGTCGCCATGTCCGACTGGGCGCGGGCGCGCAACGCCGCCTTCCACCTGGACGGCGCGCGGATCTGGGAGGTGCAGCCCTGGTACGGCCGGCCCCTGGCCGAGATCGCCGGCCTGGCCGACAGCGTCTATGTCTCGCTCTACAAGGGCCTCGGCGGCCTGGGCGGCTGCGTCCTGGCCGGCTCCGCGGAGGTGATCGAGCAGGCTAGGCCCTGGCGCGCTCGCTATGGCGGCGACCTGCCGACGGCCTTTCCGATGATCGTCACCGCCCTGGACGGGCTGGAGACCGTCCTGCCGACGATGGGCGACTACCACCGGCGGGCCGTGGAGCTGGCCGCGGCCATCGACGCGGCGCCCGGGCTGCGGGCCTTCCCCAATCCGCCGCACGGCAACGCCTTCCAGGTCCATTTCGAGGTCCCCGCCGCCGCCCTGGGCGCGGCGGTGCTCGCCGAGGCGGAGGCGGCCGGAACCTGGCTGTTCAACGCCGTCGAGCCGGGGCTGCTGCCGGACCGGGCGTCCGGCGAACTTAACGTCGGCGCGGCGACGATGGGCTGGACGACGACGGAGGTGGTGGAGGCGCTGACGCGGCTGGCGCAGAGGGCCGCTGCGGCGGGCTAGCCTGGCTGGCGAGCGCGAATGCCCGCCCCTCAGGGCTGAAATTCACCCCTCAATAGGGGCCCGCCCGCATCGGCGGCCCCACATCGGGCCGGCCGTTAATCTGGACGGCGGGGACCAGGGCGTCGATGATCGCGGTGAGGCGCAGGGCCCGCCGACGGTGATCGGGGTTTTCGGGATCGAAGAAGTCCGGGGTGGCGCAAAGGATCAGCCCGCCGCCAGGCGTGCGCTCGCTGACCATGTCGGCCGGTGGCGAAAATCCTTCAACAAGCGGGGCCGACAGATAGGCGATCCAGCGCAGGAAAAGCGGGGGCGGCGGGTCCGGTTCGGCCGCGACCCGCATCAGGTCCGCGTGCGATCGGATCACGGGCGTCGGCCGCATCTCCATGTCCAGGGCATAGGCCGTGGCGTAGACACAGGGCCAGTTCGACGCCAGGGCGTCGAGCGCACCGCGAAAGATCGGATAGGTCAGCAGGGCCTCGTCAGCGGGGGCTTGGATCGTACCGACATTGAAGTTGGCGGCGTTCACGTCGGCACGACCGGCTGTCACCGAGAGCTGGACCGTGTCCGGCGTCGTAGTTTCGCTGTAGACCAGCGAACTCCACCCCAACAATGCATATCCGTCGGCGGCACGCCAGGGACTGCGGCCGTCGTAGCTGATGTTATGGGCCGCCCAGTCGCCGATCTTCCCGCGAACATCCGCCAGTTTCAGTTCCTTAGGCTCGTCTCTGCCGCTGTCCAACAAGCGCCAGTCGTTCATAGCCGGGTCCAGCGGTCTAAGCGACTCCGCCGTGCCCAGAAATTTTTCGCCCAATTCGACCGGGGTTGAGTGGTCGTCATACCAGATGGCTCTGACGCCATGATGAAAATAGGTCATCGCATGCTCTTGTGTCGCGGCAGGGTCAGGATCTTTATATTCGCAACATCGCCGCCGATGCCATTAAATACATGACGCATGACATCGACGGCAGGCTTCTCGGCGAAAACCCAGACAATCATCCGTCCTTGGCCGGCGAGGGTCTGGCGTTCCGCTTGGTCTACCATCTGACTGCTCATATTTTGGCCCACGATGTCATTCTTGACCAAGTGTTCCGCATACCCCGTGCCCTTCGCTTCGAACATCCAGCCTGTCTGGTGTTGGCAGTCTTCGAATACGACGGGGTCGCCGTCAGGCGTAAAGAGGGTGTAACCCACTCCTCGCGGCGTCGGAGCCAGCGGATTCACAATCCGCTTCATCTGATCCTCGTAGTCGCGATCCTTGGGCCTCGCGCCTGGGTGATCGGGCCCGGGCAGCGGGCAACGCTTCGGCTCATTTTCGTTCTGGGCCTTTTGTTCGGCCGCAAACGCCGCGAGCTTGATCGCAAGGGCGAGTCGGGCGCCCGCCTTGACCCAGCGGGCGATCACCCGGCCGTCCGGCCCCCGGTAGTTCCCGTCAGGGCCGGGGGGCGCGTCGTAGATCTGCTCCTTGCCGCCCGCGTCCTTGTATTTGAACCGGATGGTCATTTCGTCGAGGTTTCGACGGAAGCTGATGTCGTTGGGGCCGCCGACGCGCACCCACCGGCCCCTGGGGCCCGGGTTGGGCGCCAAGGCGAGGCCGAAACCCAGAATGACCGGGGTCGCCAATGCGCTTCCCACGGTCAGGCCGGCCTCCCATAGGACCAAGAGACCGCGCAAGGCCGCCGCCGAAAGGGCGCCCAGGTCGACACCGAGGCCCAGTTCGGCCGGCGCCAAGGGGGCGGTTGAGAGTCGCACGTCGGGCAAACGCGGTCGGGGCGTCGATTGGGCCTGCGCCGTCCTTTGCTTTGTCGGCGCCGCAGGGTGAGCAGCCGCCACCGCCGATGTCGCGGGCGCGGGCGCGGGCGCGGGGAGTTGATTGCGCTTCGGAGGCGTCGACCCCGCATGAAGCGCCGCCGGGCGCCGGGTTTTGGCCGAAGGCGCATTGGCGCCGGCCGAGCGCCAGCGCCCACTTGGCCGGCCGCTACCGGCGGGGACCCGCGGCTGATCGGGGCTGTACTTACGCCAGGACGTGTCGCGGATGGCTTCGGCGTCCGGTGCGGCAAGGAATATGCGCGGGGAAACGCCCGCGGCCATCGCTTCGTCCACCAGGAAAAGCCGGCGGGCCGCCGGCTCCGGATCCGGCAATCGGCCAAGGCTCGCGAGCGCCAGGTGAAGGGCGGCCTGACCGCCATCACCGGCGCGCCACCGGCCTGCCGCCGCCTTCACGTGTCGCAGTTGGGCTTCGGAGAACGGCCGTGCATAGGCCAACCGGAGCAGCGCCACCAATCGATCGTCGTCATCTGGATCCCGCGCCTCGTCGGCCGCCTTGAGCAGCACCGTCTGCGCGCCCAGCACCAAACCTCCGGCTTCGAATACGGGCATGTCTCGGAGGGGCCCGGCCAGGATCAGCGCCCGCCATCGCTTGCCCAGATCCTCGACTTGCACGGGACGCCTCCTAGGTCAGGACCGTGCGCGCCACAGTCGGATGGTCGATCAGAAGGCAACCCTAGATGGCGTCGCTTCACTAGTCAAGAACAAACCGGGAACATTTGGCGGTCAGCCACCCAAAACGCATCGGCCCCAATGCACCGAGCCACCTTCACAAAGGCCGCGGACTCCGCCCCCTACCCCGGCACCATCATCCGCACCGCCGCCGCGCCCATGATGGCGGTGGCGATCCAGCCGAGGACGACCAGGGTGCGGCTGGCGGTGAAGGCGCCCATCACCGACTTCTTCGAGACCAGCAGGATGATCATCGCCATCAGCGGCACGGCGACGACGCCGTTGATCACGGCGCTCCAGAACAAGGCCTTCATCGGGCTGATGGGGGAGTACTGGATGACCAGACCCAGGAGCACGCTGACGGCGATCACCGCGTAGAAGCCTCTCGCGTCGGTGGCGCGCCGTTCCAGCCCCTCCTTCCAGCCCATGGCCTCGGCCGCCGCATAGGCGGCCGAGCCGGCCAGCACCGGCACGCCGATCAACCCCACCCCGAGAATGCCCAGGGTGAAGAGCAGGAAGGCGAACTGGCCGGCGAGGGGGCGCAGGGCCGTGGCGGCCTCGGCGGCGGTGTTGATATCGGTGATCCCGGCCACGTGCAGGGTCACGGCGGTGGCCAGGATGATGAAACAGGCGGAGATGTCCGAGTAGAACACGCCGCTCCAGGTGTCCCACTTGATGCGGCGAAGCTCCGGCGCCGCGTCGACCGAGGGCCGGCCGACGAGGGCGGCGGCGCCTTCCCGCCGCATGTCCTCCACCTCCTCGGAGGCCTGCCAGAAGAAGAGATAGGGGCTGATGGTGGTGCCGAAGACCCCCACCACCACCGCCGCCGCGGTCCAATCGAAGGCGAACTTCGGCCAGACCGTGCGCAGGGCCACCTCGCCCCAGGGCACATGGACGGTGAACAGCACCGCCGCATAGGCCAGCAGCGAGAGGGTCAGCCACTTCAGGAAGACGACATAGCGGTGATAGGGCACGAGCACCTGCAAGGCCGAGGCTGACGACCACGAACCCCAGGGTCATCAGGTGCCGGTTGATCCCGGTGACCAGCTCGCCCACCTCCCCCATGGCCGCCACATCGGCGGCGATGTTGAGGGTGTTGGCCACCAGCAGCAGCAGCAGCACCCCCCGCAGCACCACCGGCGGAAGGCCGCCTTGATGTTGGCCGCCAGCCCCAGGCCGGTCACCCGGCCGATCCGCGCGCACATGGACTGCACCGCCGCCATGAGCGGGTAGCACAGGGGCATGGTCCACAGCATGTTGAGCCCGTACCGGGCTCCCGCCTGGGAATAGGTGGCGATGCCGCTGGGATCGTCGTCCGCCACGCCGGTGATCAGGCCCGGCCCCACGCGGGCGAGGGGGTGGGCCTTCAGGCGCGCCCAGAGGCTCGCCGGCGCAGGGGCCGCGGCGGGGTCGCTGGTTTCGGCGCTGGGATCGGACACGCGATTCAGTCTCGGTTCGAAAGCGACCCGTACAGGAAGATTTGGCGACGGGCGCGCGACAAGAGGCGCCGTGGGCGCGGGGAGGGCAGCGCCGTTGCGGTGTCATAGCGCCCACCTCGACGGCGGGCGCGCGGGAAGGAAGGGCGCGGGCGCCGACAGGCCGGGTAGTGCGGTATGGCCAGGCCGGAAAGCCTTGCCCCGCAACGGGGTCGTGCGCCGGGCCGCCCCTGTTGAATGCCGAATGACGTCCCGCCGGACCGACCAAGAGCGGCGGGGTCATACCGCACTACCGGGCCGCATTCGGCGGCCATACCCACTTTTATTGATACTTTGGAGAAGTCACCCCGTCCTTCTGGTCCGGTCAAGAGTGAATTCGCCAACGTCCCAGTTGACGGCCAACACCCATGTCGCCCACCGGACAGCGATGATCTCCAAAATCTATTGTGTCATTATGTCGCTGCTTACAAAACTACCAATTATGACCTGATTAATCATTAACTGCATAGGTCTTTAGTCCAATGTGAGGTGGAAACGCCCTTCCCAAGAACGAAGACACAAAGATATTTGTGGGAATCTGGTACAGATGAAATCCGTATTTCAGCCGGCGATCTCCGTGGCCGCCGCGATAGGACTGCTTCTGGTCGCGACGCCGTCGTTCGCTGACGAGCTCGAACAGGCGCAGATCAAGGCCCTGCAGAGTCAGGTTGCGACGATGCAGGCGCAACTGAACGCCCTGACCGCGGCCCTGGGCCAGACGGCGAGGGCCGCGCCGGCCAGCCCAGGGACGACCATTCAAACCCTGAGCGCGGCGGCAAACGGCCAGGGGTCGATCCCGGCGGCGGCGCTGCCCCCCTCCGCGGCGACTCTCGGGACAACGGCGCTCGCCTCAACCGCCAACGCGGGGCCCCCGACCTATGGCGCCGACGGCCGCTATATCGAGCGCAAGCCGGGCCCGGGCCTGACGTTGGTCACCAAGGGCGGCGAACTCACCGCCTACGGCAACTTCGACGTGTCGGTCGATGCGGCGACAAAGGGCGTCGCCCAGCTGCGGGCTCCGGACGGATCCCGTCCGGTCGGCGTGATGGGCTGGCAGCCCGACATTTCCACCAACCTGTCCTTCATCGGCGTGCGCGGCTTCCAGCGCCTTCCGGGCCACGACCTGTCACTGATCTACCAGCTCGAGACCCAGATCGACATTTCGTCTTCCTCCGGGACGGCCGAGACCAACAGCAATCAAAGCAATGTGGTGAAGGGCGGCCTGACCTCCCGCAACAGCTATATCGGCCTGGCGTCGCCAAGCTGGGGGGCGGTCATGATCGGCAAGACCGACGCGCCCTACAAGCAGTCGACGGCCAGGATGAACCCCTTCATCGGCATGGTCGGCGACTATGGCGCTATCATGGGCAACACCGGCGGCGACAACCGGGTGGAGTTCGGCACGCGGCTCGACCACTCGCTCTGGTACGAATCGCCGGAAATCCACGGGCTCAAGCTGACCGCCCTCTATTCCCCCGGCCAGAACCGTTCGAGCGACAGCGACAACATCGCCGCCGGGGAATCGGACTGCACCGGCGGCAATGTTCCGGGCAGCGGTGGCTCCCTGCCCATCGCCTGCAACGACGGCGCCTTCAGCGACGCCGTCAGCGCGAGCCTGACCTACACCCACGGCCCCCTCTATCTCGTCGCCGCCTATGAGCGGCACAGCAAGGTGAACCGCTCCAGCGACCTGACCGGCGAATACGCCAATCCGCCCGCCGGCTATATGGACGCGGACACCGCCGACGAGGACGCCGCCAAGATCGGGGTGCAGTACGCCCTGCCGACCCGCACCACGATCAGCGTCATCTTCGAGGACATGCACCGCTATGTTCCCGGCTACCTGCAGTTCCAGAACGAACGGCAGCGGACCGGATACTGGTTCTCGGCGACGCAGGGCCTCACCAAGAGCGACAGCGTTTCGGTGGGCTGGGCGCACGCGAACCGCACCCCCGGCGATCCGGGCCAGCACAACACCTCCGTGCTGCTTCCGCCGCTGGGCAGCCCCGGCGACGGGGTCGGCGGCGCCGGCGCCGACAATTCCGCCGACATGCTGACGGCCGCCTACAAGCGCGCCCTTGGCGGCGGGCTGTCGATCTACTTCGACGTGGCGGCGATCCGTAACGGCGGCTACGGCCACTACGCGCTCGGCGCCGGCGGCCGGGCGGTGACCATCGACTGCCACGACGCCAGCGACGCCTCCGGCGGCCTGGCCTCCAACCCGCAC
This sequence comes from Caulobacteraceae bacterium, assembly GCA_003165275.1. Lineage (GTDB taxonomy): Bacteria > Pseudomonadota > Alphaproteobacteria > Caulobacterales > Caulobacteraceae > Poindextera. The sequence continues at coordinate 12,727 of PLSW01000052.1, read as the reverse complement.
TGCTGGGCCGGCGGGCATCCCGTGGCCGCCTCCACCGGGCTGAAGTTCCAGTTCTAGGCGACCGCCCCGCGACCGGGGCGTCCCTGCCCCGGTTCGCCCCGGCCGACCGGCGCGCCCCGCGAACCGTCGAAGGACGGCGGATCGCGGGGCGGCTCGGTGTGACGGCTGCGCTTCACCCGAAGCCCCCGGCGGCGGCGTCTTGGCGCAAGCCGGCCGGTGTTCCCGGGCTGTTTAGCGATTGAAATCGTTGGAGCGGCCGGCGAGAATCGAACTCGCGACATTCAGCTTGGGAAGCTGACGTTCTACCTCTGAACTACGGCCGCGTCCGCAAGGCCTTGGCGCGCCGCGGCACTTGGGAGGGGGTAAAATAGCGAAAGCTGGCCCCGCGTCCAGTCGCGTTGACGCCAGCGGGGCGCCAGCGCACGATAAGGGCTCAGCGCCAAGGGAGACGACGCATGGCCGACGGAGAGGTCAAGACCGGGGAGATGGAGGCCAAGGCCCAGTTCCACGCCATGACCGAGGGCACGCCAGAGGACTGGACGGCCATCGCCAAGGCCTCCGCCGCCTTCGCCCGCGAGCTGCCGGAACGGCTGATCGCGCACCTGAAGCTGCTGGAAGGCGACTGCGGCGGGTTTTCCGTGGACCGGCTGGAGCACAGCCTACAGACCGCCACTCGGGCGCACCGGGACGGGCGGGACGAGGAATATGTGGTCTGCGCCCTGCTGCACGACATCGGCGACATCCTGGGCCCGTCGAACCACGCCGAGGTGGGGGCGGTGATCCTGAAGCCCTATGTTTCGGAGCGGAACCACTGGATGCTGGACCACCACGGCATCTTCCAGGGCTACTACTTCTTCCATCACCTGGGCCTGGACCGGGACATGCGCGAGCAGTTCCGCGGCCATCCGGATTTCGAATACACCGCCCAGTTCTGCCACCTCTACGACCAGGCCGCCTTCGATCCGGCCTACGACTCCATGCCGCTGGAGGCCTTCGAGCCGATGCTGCGGCGGGTGGTGGCCCATCCCAAGCGGTCGATCTACAAGCGGGTGGCCGAATAGGCGCCGCGGGCGGCGCCGACAGCCTTAACCCGCCCTAAAGCCTGGGCGCCTATGCTCCCGGCATGATCCTGCTCGCCGTCGCCGCCGTTCTGGGAGCCGGGCTTGGCCTGGCGTTCCGCACCGCCGTGCTGGCGGTCGCGGCCGCCCTGGCCGCGGCGGGCTCGGCGCAGCTCGGCGCCCAGTGCCTGGCGCGGATGATCGCCGGCCGGGCGGCGACCTCCCAGCTGGCCCGCACGATCCAGGACGTGGTGGGGCTGCATCCCGCCGCCCTGCTGCCGACCCTGGCCGCCGCCAGCTGCGGCGCGGCCATCGCCGCCCTCCTTGTCGGCTGGACCGAGAACCGCAGGAAGAACACCGTGTTCATCCCTGGCGACCAGCCGAAACCCGGCCAGCACAAGCGTCAGCGCGGCCCGGCGGTGGCCGCCATTGCGGAGCGGCCGGCGCACGCGGTGGCGGAAACCCGCATCCAGCGCATCCTGAAGCAGTAGGCGCCGGGGCGTTCGCCCGGACGCAATCTCGCCGACTTCGGAATTCCCCGGTTACGTGAACTTTCGATCAAGCGTGGGCTTGGCCCTTGCTTTCTTTGTGATCGTTGATATCTAAGCGACGCTTAGTTTAGCGGCCCGGCGTTGGGGATAGCGGCGGGATCACGGCGAGGCGCTTTTTGTTTGTCATCCTTCTCCCCGAAACGCTGGAGGCTCTTCCTATGAAAATTCAAATGCTTGCAATCGCTGCGGCCCTTTCGATGGCGGCCGGCTCGGCCTTCGCCGAAGACGCCGCCCAGGCCACCCTGAAGACCCCCGTCTCCGCCCCGGTGCATGCCGTGGCCGGCGGCGCCACCTGGGCTTGCGACGGCTCGTCCTGCGTCACCACCTCGGAAACCATCGGCGACACCCTGTCGGTGTGGTCGTGCAAGACCCTGGTCCGCAGCGTCGGCCCGGTGAGCTCATACAGCCTCGGCCCCAAGGCCCTGACCCCGGCGCAGATCGATCGCTGCAACAAGGCCTAGGGCGCGCGACGTCCGCCGGCCCAACCGGCCGGTTGCGATCACAGTCCTATGAGGACGGGCGGCGGAGCGATCCGTCGCCCGTTTTCGTTGGAAACCCTACCCCGCGCCACCGGTCGTTCGCGCGTGGCGCGATAGCTGCAGGGCTGGGGCGACAGCCCGACCGCCGGGCCGAATTGACCCAGTCCGCGCCCTTTGCCCCAGCCCGTCGACATTCGCTCGCTGACCGCCCTGCGGTTCTTCGCGGCCCTGTGGGTGGTGGTCTATCATTTCTGGCCCAACCTGTCGGACGGCCCCATGCCCGCCCTGGCGGCGCGGGGCTATCTGGGGGTGGAGCTGTTCTTCACCCTCTCCGGCTTCATCCTCTGCCACGTCTATCTGGACCGGGTCGCGGCCGGGCGATTCAGCTACGGCGACTTTCTCTGGGCGCGGGTGGCGCGGATCTATCCGCTGCACCTGGCGACCCTGGCCGCCGTAGGGGTCATGGCCATCGCCGCCCAGGGCCTGGGCCGGCCGGTGGACGCCCATGTGCTGTCCTGGGCGTCCCTCCCCGCCAACCTGACCCTGACCCAGGCCTGGGGCCTCGCCCCGGAGGCGGGGTGGAACCATCCCTCGTGGTCGATCTCGGCGGAGTGGTTCGCCTATCTGAGCTTTCCGCTGTTCGCCTGGGCCAGCCTGAAGCTGAAACGCCGGCCCTGGATGGGCCTCGCCCTGGCCCTGGCGCTGCTCTGGGGCCTCTATGCGGTCTTCGCGCCCCTCGCCGGTTATTCGCTGACCCAGGCGACGATCCGCTGGGGCGCCCTGCGCATCGTCCCCTGCTTCGCCCTCGGTTGCGCGGTGAACCAGCTCTGGCGGGCGGGGGCGGCCAAGGGGCGGATTGCCGGCTGGGGCGCCGCTTTTTCGGGCTCCGCGGTGCTCGCCTGCTGGCTCGGCGGCGCCCCCGACGCCGTCATTGTCAGCCTGTTCGGGGGCCTGATCCTGTGTCTCGCGGGCCTGAACCGGTCCGGCAAGCGCAGCCTTGCGGGTAACATCTTTGTGTACCTGGGTGAGATCAGCTACGCCATCTACATGGTCTGCGTGCCGTGGAAGCTGCTGTTTGTTAACGCAGCCAGCGCCCTCGGCGGATTCGACAAGGCCCATTTGCCCTTGGAAATCTGGCTGTTGTTCATCGCCGGCGTCATTCCACTGGCGGCGGCGGCCCATCAATTAATTGAAAAGCCCGCGCGATCGGTCCTGCGCGAATGGCGCGCAGGCTCGCCCATGCCGACACCGAGCGTGGCCAAAGAGTCACGTAGTGGGATTTTTTGCTTTGCACAGGCCCCCGGCCCGGCTATTCCGGGGCCAGTTGAAACGGGCGGGGGATAGCCTGAATGCGTAAACGGACACGAGCCACGATCGGTTCCCTGGCGCTGGCCATTGCCTTGACCCTCTCGGTCGGCGGCGAAGCCCGGGCGGACAGCTACTGGCAGTGCGTTCCGTTCGCCCGCATGATCTCCGGCATCGAACTCTTCGGCGACGCCTGGACCTGGTGGCGTCAGGCCGCCGGCAAGTACGCCCAGGGGTTCACCCCCAAGGCCGGCGCGGTCCTCGTCTTCAAGCCCAACGGCGTCATGACCAAGGGCCACGTGGCCGTGGTCAGTCAGGTGCTGACCGACCGCATCATCCAGGTCACCCACGCCAACTGGTCGCTCATCGGCGGCTCCCGCGGCCAGGTGGAGAAGGACGTCACCGTGGTCGACGTCTCCGCCGCAGGCGACTGGAGCGTGGTCAAGGTCTGGTACGACCCCTCTCGCGACCTGGGATCGACCACCTATCCCACCTACGGCTTCATCTATCAGTCGCCCACCGGCGCGGCCGGCGCCGCGGCGCAGAACACCATGCGCACCATGACCCAGTCGGCCATGAGCCAGCTGGCGTCGCTGGCGCCCAATCCCGGCGGCGACCCCCGCCAGATGGCCTCCGGCCCCACCGACCGCATCGCCGCCCTCATCGCGTCAGTAACCGGCGGCGGCGACGACCACAGCGACGTCCGGAAGAAATAGGCGTCCGGTTCAGAGCTCGCCCCGCCGTTACGCGAGCGATTCACGCCTTTGCAAATGCCTGTGAAACGACGGCCTTAAGCCGACAATGGCTCAGCCTTGCCCTATGCGGCAGCGTTGCAGCACGAGCGTGCGAATGGCCGCCCGGCCCTACCCCGCCCGCCTTGGCAGGGCCCAGGTCTTGTGCGGCTCCAGGTGCGAGCCCGTCCAGCCGAGGGCGGTGACCTGGAGGGTCTCCGGATCGGTCTCGATCAGGTTGAACCCCGGCGGCGCGCCCCGCAGGCGCACCGAAAGGGTGCTGGCGCCCACCGCATAGGTGCGACCGTCGCCGAAGGCGAAGGGGTGGGCGAAGGGGATGTGGACATGGCCGGTGAGCACAAGGTCGACCCTCGCTTCCGCCAGGCGCCGCGCGGCCGCGGTTCCGCCTCGCACCCGGCCGGTCATCGGCCCGCCGGTGACCTCGGTCAGGGGGTGATGGCCGGCGAAGATCCGCAGATCCCCCGGGGCGGCCTCGTCCAGCCAGTCGGCGGCGTGGCGGACCTGGCCCGAGGAGATCGCCCCCTTCGACCAGTTCAGCCGGATCTGGACCCCCCGGGCGGTGTTCGCGCCATAGACCCGGTAGCCGGGCTGGGCGGCGCGGATCGCGTCGGGGGGGCCGATGGCGCCGGCGAAGCGGCCGAAGGGTCGCACCAGGCGGTCGACGACGTCGAAATAGGGGCTGTCGTGATTGCCCGGCGCCACCAGCCGCGCGCCGGGGAGCTGGGCCAGCCAGCGGGCTGCGGCGGCGAACTCCTCGGGGAGGCCGAACTGGGTCAGGTCGCCGGTGATGATGATCAGGTCCACCGGGTTGGCGTGGGCGTAGTCCATGGCCGCCGCGACGGCGGGGACGTTCTCGCCGCCGAAATGGATGTCGGACAGATGCAGGAACCGGCTCACGCGCCGCGCGCCATGGGGACGCTGGGGACGCCGCCGCCCGCGGCCGCCAAATGTCGCGGGGCGAGGGCGCGGAAGGCCACCGGACGAAACACCACCTCCACCTCCCGACCGAACCGCACCGGCTCCCCGTCGAGAATGGCCGGAATCGGCTCCGAGGCCCAGATGCGCGCGCGCCGGCAGGGCCCGGCGTTGACGGCGGGATCGTCCCGCCAGCCGCCCAGCATGTCGCCGAACAGCTCCCCGGCCAGGGCCCGGGCGCCCAGGCGCACCACCTCGGCGGGCTGGTGCGGGTTGACGGCCGCGGCCTCGAGGGCGGTCTCCTCCTGCATGACCCTGGACACCAGCGGGCACATCAGGATCAGGGCCTCCGCCCGCTTGGGCGCCGCGCCATCGAGGGAATAGCGCAGGCGGGTGGTGAAGGCGCGGCGAAGGGCGCGGCGGGCGCGCACGAGGGCCAGCTTCAGCTTGCGCCGGCGCACCGCCTCCCGCGCCAGCCCCCAGAGGGCGGGGGTGCCGAGGATGGCGGCCACGCAGAAATCCTGGCCGCCCACCGACCCGCCGGCCACCGACCGCTCGACCCCGTCGTCGAGGATCGCCCGCAGGGCGGCCTGCCAAGGGCCGGGACCATAGAGGGCGTGGGGCAGCATGTTCATGGTGCCCCCGGGGAGGGGGGCGATCAGCGGGCCGGTGGGGCCGGAAAGGGCGGCCGCGGCCCGGGCGGTGCCGTCCCCGGCTAGGACGATGAGCAGGTCGGGTTCCTGGGCGATGGCGGCCCTCAGGGCGTCGACCAGCCGGTTCGGTTCCGGGGCGGCGATGTCGGCGACGAGGCCGTAGCTCTGCAGGATCGAGCGCACCTCGGCGACGGCGCCCGGGCCGACGGAGCCGGAGGCCGGGTTGGCGACGACACAAATCTTGCCGAGCCGGCCCATTTGGACGCGGCCGGGGCCGTCGCCCAAGGTCTCGATGCTCATTCGCCCCCCGATTCCAGACCTCGGCTCTTAGGAGTTAGGCTTTGCGGCCTTGTCGGCAAGGGCCTTGGTCTTGTCGGCCGCCGCCTGGCCGTCGGTCTTGATGACGGCGCCGGCCTTGGCCGCGGCCTGTTCGATCCGCGGGCCCGCGGTTTCGGCGGCCTGCTCGATCTTCGGACCCGCCGTGGCCGCGGCGTTGGCGATGGCCGGGCCGGCGCTGGAGGCGGCGACGGCGAGCTTGTTATCCACCACCGCCCCGCCCCGGGAGAACGAGCCTTCACGCACGGCGTAGAAGACAACCACCGCGCCGACGGCGGCGATCAGCACCAGGGCAAGGGTGATGATCGGGTGGCTGCGGTGGCGCCGGGCCTCGTCATGCCGACCCTTGTCGTAGGCCTGGTTGATCTTGGCGCGGATTTCGCCGGGATTGGTGGCGACGGCGGCGGCGGCGGCCGGTCTCGGCGCCCGCCAACGGTCCCAAAAGCTGGTCATCGCGTTCTCCTCGCGTCGCCGAAGACAGGGTGCGCGGCGACAGGCTGGAAACGGGCGCTGGCGATGGCGGTTCCGTGCGCGGCCTCAGGAACAATCGCGGGCCTAAAGCGTTGCCGCAGGTGCCCGGAAAATCCGGCCGAGGGGGTGGATGATGGCCTTGAACCTGAAATTGCTGGTGATCCTGGCCGGCGCCGCGGCGTTGAGCGGCTGTATGAGCGATGGCGCCAAGCGGGCCGAGATTGTCACCGACCCCACCTGCGTCGACTTCAGCTTCCCGGTCTATTTCGAGTCCCACGCCGATACCCTGACCACGGCCGCCGCCCAGGGCATCGCCGCCGCCGTCGAACGCACCAAGGGCTGCCGGGTGGCCGGCGTCACCCTGGCCGGCCTCACCGCCGACGGGGACGGCGCCCTGGTCTCGCGCCGGGCGGACACCATCACCAAGGCCCTGGCCGCCAACGGCCTGGCGAGCCCGGCCCCCTCCGTCGAGGCGGCCGATCGCGGCGGCATGCTGCACCTGCTGGGCCGCCGCACCGAGGTGCGGGTGCATTTCGCCGGCAAGGGCGGGTAGGGCGGCAAGATTTGACCGATATCGGCGAGCAGAACTGCGGCGGGCCGACGCCCCCTCCGTCGGCGCTTCGCGCCGCCACCTCCCCCGCTACGCGGTGGAGGACAACGATCGTTTTGCTCCACCGTGAAACGGGGGAGCTGTCGGCGAAGCCGACTGAGGGGGCGTCGGCCCGCCGCAACCTGGCTGTTAATCTGCCAGACTGTTTCGCGCCGGCCCTCACATGGCCGCCGGCTTATCCGGCTGGCGGTCGGGGTGGGCGGCGGCGAAGGCGGGCTGGGCGGCCGCATGGTCCGCGGCCGCGACAATGGCCGGAAACGCGGTCAGATCGACACTGAATCGGCGGGCCGAATAGACCTGGGGCACGAGGCAGCAGTCGGCGATGGTGGGCGTGTCACCGAAGGCGAAGCCCCGGCCGTCCCGCGCCACCATCGGCTCCAGGGCGGTGAAGCCGTCGACGATCCAGCGCTGGATCCAGGCCAGGCGGTCTGTCTCGCTCATCTCCAGACCGACCAGGGCCGCGGCGACCCGGGTGTTGTTCAGCGGGTGGATGTCGCAGGCGACGATCCCGGCCATGGCCCGCACCGTATGCCGCTCGAAAGGCGCCTTGGGCAGGATCGCCGGTTCCGGATGGGTCTCCTCTAGCCATTCCAGGATGGCGAGGCTCTGGGTCAGCACCCGGCCGTCCACCTCCAGGGCCGGCGTCAGGCCCTGCGGGTTGACCGCCCGGTAGGCGGGGGACCGCTGCTGGCCGGCCAGGAGGTCGACGCCGCTGTAGTCATAGGCAAGGCCCTTGATCGCCAGGCCGATGCGGACCCGGTAGGGCGCCGTGGCGCGCCAGGCGCTGTAGAGGCGAAGGGTCATGCGGCGGCCTCCCAGGACTCAGGTGATGGCGAAGGCGATCTCCCCGACGCCCTCGATCCCGCCGGCGACCTTGTCGCCGCGCACCAGGGGTCCGACCCCCTCCGGAGTGCCGGTGTAGATCAGGTCGCCGGCCTCCAGCCGCCACAGGCGCGACGCCTGGGCGATGATCTCGGCGGTGTTCCAGATCATGTCGGCCAGCTTGCCGTCCTGGCGGATCTGGCCGTTCACCGACAGGAAGATGCGGCCCTGCGGGTCGCCCACGCGGTCGGCGGGGCGGATGGCGCTGATGGGGGCGGCGTTGTCGAAGCCCTTGGCGGCCTCCCAGGGATAGCCCTTGTCCTTCAGGGCGTTCTGCAGGTCGCGGCGGGTGAGGTCGACGCCGACGGCGTAGCCCCAGACCAGGTCCAGGGCCTCGCTGACCGGCACATCAGCCCCGTCCGCGCCGATGGCCAGCACCAGCTCGATCTCGTGATGCAGGTTGGTCGTGGCCGTCGGATAGGGGACCGAATGGCCGGGCGTGACAATGGCGTCGGCGGGCTTGGAGAAGAAGAACGGCGGCTCGCGGTCGTCGCCCCCCATCTCCACCCGGTGGGCGGCGTAGTTGCGACCGACGCAGAGGATGCGGCGGACCGGGAACAGGGACGAACTCCCCTCAACCGGCACGGCCGGCTGGACGGGGGCGGGCACGACATAGTGGGTCATGGGGTAAGGGGTAGCGGGGGATGGGCGCGGGGGCAACCGGGACTTGGAGCGGCCTTGCGCACGCACCTGCAGAGGGGAGACCCCAGCGGGTTCGGCCGGCATCATTCATGATGCTGGCGATCCCTGAAACCCTTGGCAAGATTGGAGCTCCGGTGTTTGCGGCGGGGTTGATTGCGGCTGAGCCACCACACTCTCCCCCGTCTTGGCCGGGCTTGTCCCGGCCACCCAGGATCACAGGCCCTGAGGAAGGGCCATGGCGGTTCGCCAGCCCTGGAGACGCGACGGCCACAGCGCGTAAAGGCTTGAAACGCCTGTGATCCTGGGTAGCCGGGACAAGCCCGGCTATGACGGGAAGGGAGGGGTGATCAACGAAGCTCCCGCCTCACACGTCCAGCGACCGCCCCCTCGTCTCCGGCAGGAAAAACACCGTCGTCACCACGCTGATCGCGGTGAAGGCCACCGGGTACCAGAGGCCCGCGTAGATGTTGCCCGTGGCGGTGACGATGGCGAAGGCGGTGAAGGGCAGGAAGCCGCCGATCCAGCCGGTGCCGATGTTGTAGGGCAGGGACATGGCCGTATAGCGCACCCGGGTCGGGAAGAGCTCGACCAGACAGGCGGCGAGAGGGCCGAAGAGGGCGGTGGCGGCGACCACGAAGATCATCAGCACCCCGAACATGCCGAAGGCGTCCAGATGCGCCGCGTCGGCCTTGACCGGGTAGCCGGCGGCCTTGAGCGCGGCCTTCAGTCGGCCCTCGACCCCTGCCTTGACCGTCCTGGCCTGGGCCTTGGGCAGGCCCTTGGCGCTGGCCGAGGGGATGGCGGCGGCGCCGATGCGGACCACCGCGGAGGTCCCGGCCGGCGCCGCCTGGGTGGAATAGGAGACCCCGGCGTTGGCCAGGAAGCTCTTGGCGATGTCGCAGGAGGAGACGAAGGCGGCCTTACCCACCGGGTCGAACTGCAAGGCGCAGTCGGCGGGATCGGCCACCACCACCACGTGGTTGGCGGCCGAGGCGGCGGTGAGGGCGGGGTTGGCGGCCCGCTCCAGGGCGTGGAAGCCGGGGAAGAAGGCCACCAGGGCCAGGGTCATGCCGGCCAGCATGACCAGCTTGCGGCCGACGATGTCCGACAGCCAGCCGAAGAAGACGTAGAGGGGCGCGCTGGCGGCGACGGCCCCCATGAGCAGGAAGTTGATGGTGGCCGGATCGACCCGAAGGAATTTCTCCATGAACACCTGGACGTAGAAGAAGCTGCAGTACCAGACCGCCCCCTGGGCCGACATCATGGCGAAGAAGGCCAGGAGGACGAGCTTGAGGTTCTTCCACTGGCCGAAGGCCTCGGTGAAGGGCGCTTTCGACTCCGTCCCCTCGGCCTTGATCGCCGCGAAGGCGGGGCTTTCGCTGAGCTTCAGCCGCATCCACACCGAGATGGCCAGCAGGATCGCCGAGACCAGGAAGGGGATGCGCCAGCCGATGGCGTTGAAGACGTCCTCCCCCAGGGTCTTGCGGGTCACCCAGATCACCGCCAGGGCGCCGAAGAGGCCGAAGGCCGCCGAGGTCTGCACCCAGCTGGTGTTCCAGCCGCGCCGCCGGGGCGAGGAGTGCTCAGCCACATAGATGGCCGCCCCGCCGTACTCGCCGCCGAGGGCGAAGCCCTGGATGACGCGGATGACGATCAGCAGGATCGGCGAGGCGATGCCGATCTGGCCATAGGTGGGCAACAGGCCGATGGCGAAGGTCGCGCCCCCCATCAGGGCGACGGTGACCAGGAAGGCGCCCTTGCGCCCCAGCCGGTCGCCGATGCGCCCGAACACCAGCGCGCCGATGGGCCGGAAGGCGAAGCCGACCCCGAACAGGGCCAGGGCGGCGAAATAGCCGGCGGTGTCGGAAAGGCCGGCGAAGAAGGTCTTGGAGATGACCTGGGTCAGGCTGCCGAAGATGAAGAAGTCATACCACTCGAAGGCCGTCCCCGCCGAGGAGGCCGCCACCACCGTGCGCATGGACACCGGCGTCGCTTCCCCGGTCGCCGCTTCAACGGTTGCTTCGGCCATCACTGTCTCCCCCTCAACTCACGCCGGTCTAGCGCAGTATGGGGCGGGATTGAATCGCGGAGTCAAACGCGGAGGAAACACTTCGCCGTCTGTGCGAGGCGATGCGCCCATCTCCAAGTCCGTTTGGGAGCCAGGTTCATGGGCGGTGCGAAGTAGGCCTTCTCCCCTTGCGGGAGAAGGTGGTCCGAAGGGCCGGATGAGGGGTCGCGCCGGCGATTGCCCTGTTGTTTCAACATATTATCGGACAGGCCGGCGCGACCCCTCATCCGTCCGCCTTCGGCGGCCACCTTCTCCCGCAAGGGGAGAAGGCCTGCCGCGCCCGCCCCGGGCCACGAACCAGCCGTTCCTGAACCCCTCGGCCGCCTTGCCGTAGACGAAGGGCTGCCCCTCGGGAGTGGTCAGCGACCCGCCGGCGGCGGTGAGCACCGCGTGGCCGGCGGCGATGTCCCATTCCATGGTCGGGCCGTGGCGGGGATAGATGTCGGCGCCGCCCTCGGCGATGATGCAGAGCTTGACCGAGGAATCCATCGGCTGGCGGTCGGTGATCCCGTACTGGGCCTGCAGGCTCTCATACTGTTCGGGCTTGAGGGTGTGGCTGGTCAGGGCCAGCACCGTTTCGCCCCGCGGGCGCACATGCACCGCCGCGCCGCCGCCCTCGCCCAATTGCCGCTTCAGCGCGCCGCCGGGGGCGGTGAACCAGGTCTCCCCGGTGGCCGGGGCGTGGACGGCGCCCGCCACGGGGACCCCGTCCTCGATCAGGCCGATGTTGACGGTGAAATGGGCGTCGCCGCGCACGAAGGCCTTGGTGCCGTCCAGGGGGTCGACCAGGAAGAAGCGTTTGGCGATGCTGAGGGGCACCCCGTCCGCGCTCGACGCCTCCTCGGCGATCACCGGGATATCCGGGAAGGCCTTGGCCAGCCGCTCCAGGATCAGGATCTCGCCCCGCCGGTCGGCCTCGGTGACCGGGCTCTGGTCGGTCTTGGTGTCGACGGTCAGGCCGGTGCGCCAGAGCGGCAGGATCACCGCCCCGGCCGCCTCGACGATCTCGGCCAGCTGGGCGCCGATGTCCTGGGTCATGGGTTCTCTCACGGGTTCGACGCCTCTCTGACACGCCGCAGCCTGTTTGCGAAAGCGGCAAATCAGGCCACCGTCGACGGCCTTGCGAACCTCACGAGACACGATGACCAGTCCGGCCTTGAACGACCTTCCCCCCGAGGACTCCGAGCCCGCCGCCGAGGCGCCCGCCGCCCCGGGGCCGGTGACCGCCGAGGCCCTGGCGGCCTTCCTGGCCGCGCGGATGTGCCATGACTACATCAGCCCGGCCGGGGCCATCGTCTCGGGCCTGGACCTGCTCGAAGACCCCTCCGCCCAGGACATGCGCGAGGACGCCCTGGGCTTGATCGCCACCAGCGCCAAGAAGCTGGTCGCCCTGCTGCAGTTCGACCGCATCGCCTTCGGCGCCTCGGCGGCGGCGGAAAGCTTCAACGTGGGTGTGCTGGAGGCCCTGACCCGGGACGTCTTCGCCCACATCCGCGCGGACCTGGTCTGGGCCGTGGAGCCCGCCGGCCTGCCCAAGCCCGCCGCGAGGGCCCTGCTCAACATGGCCCAGATCGCCGGCGCGGCCCTGCCCACTGGCGGGATCGCCACCCTCACCGTCACCGTGGACGAGGCCGGCGAGACCCTCATCGTCGCCCAGTCCGCCGGGCCGAGAGCGCGGTTGCGGCCGGAAGTGCTGGCCGGGCTGCAAGGCCTGCCGATGGCCGACGGCCTCAGCGGCCATTGGGTGCAGGCCTACTATCTGCACGGCATCCTCGCCTCCGCCGGCGGGACGCTGGAGGCGGAGGCGGAGCTGGAGAACGTGGTCGTGCGGGCGCGGCTGCCGGGGTAGGCGGAGGCGGGGTTACGGCGGACCGACGCCCCCCCCGTCAGCTCGCTTCGCTCACTGCCACCTCCCCCGCTACGCGGTGGAGGACAACGTTTTTGCACTTTGCTCCACCGTGAAACGGGGGAGCTGTCGGCGAAGCCGACTGAGGGGGCGTCGGTC
>PLSW01000333.1 GCA_003165275.1 Caulobacteraceae bacterium | reverse complement strand
TGAGGTTCATGTGTAATCAGGAAACCCTTTGGCTGGCGGGTCGCGCCTCGCGAAGGTCGGAGCGATGGAAGCCTTCTCCGCTTGGGGGAGAAGGCCTACCGGTTCATTCCGCCGGTTCTGTTTGCCGCCCTTATGGTGGCCGCCCTCCCCGCGCAAGCCGCTCCCAAGCGCTCGCTATACGCCACCTCGTCAGCCACCTGCGGCGGCTACCCCCGCCTGCGCATCGACATGGCCAAGGGCTTCTGCGTGGGGCTCGTAGTCGGGCCGCCGAGTTCGGTCTTCGCCGGCCGGACCCTGAAGCTGCCCCGCACCCTCACCCCTCTCGGCGATGACGGAACCACCTGGCTGGTCACCGACCTGGGCGCCTGGGTTCCGGACAAGGGCGTGGTCTGGAAGCTGACCGCGCGGCCGGGGCAGCCGGCGCGGCTGGAAAAGCTGATTGCCGGGCTTTCCATGACCCATGGGGCGACGTTCGGCCCGGATGGGCGGGTCTATGTGGGCGGCATGGGGCGGATCGTCGCCTTTGACGTCCATGCCGCCAATCCCCAGGCCACGCTGGCGACGGTCATCGGCGACCTTCCTGACAACCGGCTGCACGAGGACCGGCATCCCCTCTCGACCTTCGTCTTCGACGGGGACGGCGCGCTGCTGGTCAATGTTGGCGCGCCCAGCGACCAATGCACAGATACAGCGGGCCACACGGTGGGCGCGAAACAGTGCGACCAGAGCGAAGGCGCCGCGGCCGCCGCCGCGATCCGCCGCTACGCCTATCTGGGCGGCGGCAAGTGGTCGGCGTCTTTCACCGTGGTCGCCAGGGGCCTGCGCAACTCCGTGGCCCTGGTTCGGACCCCCGGCGGCGGGCTGCTGCAGGCGGAGAACGGGATGGATTTCGACGACCCGGCCTCCCCCTACGAGGCGCTGAACAAGATCGAGCCGGGACGCCACTACGGCTGGCCCTACTGCTTCGACATGGACCGCACGACCCCGGCCTGGGCCGCCAGCCACGCCATGGACTGCCAATCGGCGCAGCGGACCCGGCCCATCGCCCTGATGGCGCCCCACGCCGCGCCCCTGTCGATGCTCTACTACCAGGGCGCCATGTTCCCGGCCCTGCGCGGCAAGCTGCTGATGACCTGGCACGGCTACCGCGCCACCGGCTCGCGCGTAGTGGCCATCGACGTCGACGGGTCCGGCATGCCCCACGCCGATCCGGCGGCGCGCTACCCCGTGGATGTCGGCGGCAAGCTGGCCTGGAAGCCCTATTTGGGCGGCGCGGGGGTGGCGGTGACGCCGATCACGGTCGGCTGGCGCGAGATCAAGGGCGTGCGTCCCACCGGAGCCCCGGTGGGACTGGCGGTGGCGCCGGACGGGGCGATCTGGGTGGCGGACGACCGCAATGGGACGATCATCAGGATCGCGGCCGACAGGCCGTGACTCCTGAATAACCCGACCTATCGGGCGGCCGAATTCTTCCGCCCCATCCCCCGCTCCAGCGCCCCGAACAGGTTGGTGTAGTCGTCCGTCCAGGCGCGCACGCCGTGGTCCTGGGCCGGGGTCCAGCGGGCGCCGACCTCGAAGGGGGTCAGGGCGGCGGGGTCGCGGGCGATGAGGATGGCGTCCTCGCGGGAATCCGTGAACCGGGTGAAGCCCGGGGGCGGCTGGTAGCGCTGTTGTAGGGCGACGCCGCCGGCGGCCCGGGCGACGGCAGCGACGGGGGACATCAGTTCCAGGTTGCGGTTGGTCAGGTGCATGACCACCACCCCCTCCGGCTTGAGGTGGGCGAGGTAGGACCGCATGGCCTCGACTGTCAGAAGGTGGGCCGGGACGCTGTCGGAGGAGAAGGCGTCGACCAGCAGCAGGTCGAACTCCCCGGCCGGCTCGCGGGCCAGGGTCAGGCGCGCGTCCCCGACCACCCAGTCGACGGGGCCGTCGGCGCAGCCGTGGATGTAGGTGAAACGCCTGGGGTCGGCAGCCATCGCGACCACCTGCGGATCGATCTCGAAGAAGCGTAAGGAATCCCCACTTCGGACGTAGCTGGCTAATGTCCCCGCCCCCATGCCGATCACGCCGATGCGAGCGGCCTGGGTGCGGGCCTCGACCGCGCTGACCACCTGGCCGATCGGAGTGGTCGGGGCGTAGTAGACCAGCGCCCGGCAGCGGTCGGCGGGAGCCTGCGCCTGGGCGCCGTGCAGGGTGGTGCCGTGGGCCAGGAGCCAGGTCTCGCCCAGGCCGGGGACGGTCAGGCGGGTCAGACGCAGGACGCCGAAAAAGTCGCGGCGGGCCTCGACGAGGTCCTCCCGCGGCGCCAGGGCGTGGGCGGCCAGGGCCATCAGCACGGTGAGCACCAGGAACACCGGCGCCTTGTTGCGCATCCAGAAGGCCGCCAGGATCGGTGCAATCAGCAGCAGGGCCAGGTGGGTCTTGGGTCCGCCGCCGTGGGCGAGGGCCAGGCAGGCCAGGGCGCCGGCGAGGCCGAGGCCGATCAGGGCGATCTGGCGGCGGCTGAAGCGCGGCTCGCCCCAGGGCCGGCCCAGGGCCGCCGCCGCCAGAGCTAGCGGATATTCGAACACCCCCTTGAACAGCACCGGCGCCGCAAAGGCGTTGAACCCGCCGCCGATCACCCCGCCCAGGGACATCAGCAGGTAGAACTCCGTCAGATGCTCCGGCGCCGGCCGTCGGGCCACCAGGGCCTGATGGCAGACCAGGGAGGTAAGGAAGAAGCCCGCTAGGTGTAGGCCGATCCGCTGGGCGAAGCCGTCCACCGGCGCGGCCAGGGTCAGCAGGCAGGCGATGACCACCGGCGCCTGGATGAAGGCCGCGACCTTGGGCGGGATCCACGGCCTGGCCTGGAAGGCGATGACGAAGGTCAGCAGGTAGAGGGCCAGGGGCGCGACCCAGAGGAAGGGGGCGGCGGCGATGTCGGTGGAGATGAAGGTGGTCACCCCCAGCATCAGGCTGGAGGGGATGGCGGCGAGGCCGACCCAGCTGAGCCGGTCGAGCCAGGTGACGCTGCTCCCATCCCCGTCACCCCCGGGATTGTCCCGGGGGCAAGGGATCTCAGGCGGCGCGGTCGTCGCGCCGAGGCTAGTCGCGCCCCGTTCGTGTTCCCTTGCCCCCGGGACAAGCCCGGGGGTGACGGTGTCATTGGTCACGCTGGACCTATGCCGATTGGTCGTCGCGGGCGATTTGACCCGCCAGGTGATGACGGCGACGGCGGCCATGCCGAGGATGAACAGGCCGTAGCCCTGGCTCCAGGCGCCGGTCTGGGCGCCCAGGGTAAGCCGCGGCTCGACCAGGGTCGGATAGGCCAGCAGGGCTAGCAGGCTGCCGAGATTGCTGGCGGCGTAGAGGGGATAGGGGTTGGCGCGGCCCTCGGTGACCCGGGCGAACCAGGCCTGGATCAGTGGGGCCGTCGCGGAGAGGGCCGCGAACGGCGGGCCGACCGACAGGGCGAGCACCGCCAGCAGCCAAAGAATCGGCTGGTCCGGCCGCGGATCGCCCATGGCGACCGTCAGCCGTAGGGGCAGTACCAGGGCCGCGGCGATCAGCACCCCGCCGTGGATCAGGATCTGGGTGCGGACCGAACCGATTCGCTGCAGGCCGTGGGCGTAGGCGTAGCCCACCAACAAGGCGGCCTGGAAGAAGGCCAGGCTGGTGTTCCACACCGCCGGCGATCCGCCCAGACGGGGCAGGATCAGCCGCGCCATCATCGGTTCCACCAGGAAAACCAAGGCGGCGCTGGCGAAGGCCACGGCGGCGAAGACAAGCGGCTTGGCGGCGAGCGCCAGTCGGAACCGGGCGGCGGGCGCGGCGATCTGCATCATGAAATGGTCGAATCCGCTTGATCGGCGCGCGGCGGGGATGTTGGTCTCGGGGGGAGGCTTTGCATATCGCCGCCTTCAACCCAAGGCCCCGCCCCAAGGTGCACACGCATGTTCCCGCTCGAGATCGAAACCCTCGCCCGCTTGCTGCTGGACGAAGCGGGGGGCCGCAACCTGAGGGTGGTGACCGCTGAGAGCTGCACCGGTGGCCTGGTGGCGGCGGCGATCACCGCCGTCTCCGGCGCCTCTGCGGTGTTCGACCGCGGTTTCGTCACCTATTCCAACCGGGCCAAGCAGGAGATGCTGGGCATCGCCGGGGACCTGATCGCCGACTACGGCGCGGTGTCCGAGCCGGTGGCGCGGATGATGGCCGAGGGGGCGCTGGAAAACTCCAACGCCCATATCAGCGTCGCCATCACCGGGGTCGCCGGCCCCACCGGGGGCACGGATATGAAGCCCGTGGGCCTCGTCCACATCGCCACCGCCCGCGCCAACGGCTCGGTCCTGCACAAGGTCGAACGCTTCGGCGACATCGGCCGGTTGGAGATCCAGCTGGGGGCGGTGAAGATGGCCCTGGAGATGATGCGCGACCGGGTGGGGTGAGGTTGGGCAGCGAGTCCGAAATCATATTTATTCCTCCCATCCCGTCATCGCCGGGCTTGTCCCGGCGACCCAGGATCGCTGGCGTTGCCGGTGAATGCATTGGTGTCGCCACTGGCGCCCTTGCCGTCGCCGCGCGTGATCCTGGGTCGCCGGAACAAGCCCGGCGATGACGGTTAAGTAGGATCGGTTGCGCAACGGCCCTCCGCGAACCCCTCGCAACTTATCGGTGGCCTCGTCGCGCGGGGCGGGCGAATATCGGGCAGCACGATCGCGCCGGACGTGGTCCAACATCATAGGAATACGTGGAATGAAGCGTCATTGGAGGGCCTCTACGGCCATCGCCGGGGCCTTGGCCCTGGGCTTCGGGGTGTTGGCGAGCGCGCCGGCGGCGACGGCCGCGGACGCCGCGGCGGCGACCGGCCCCTTCGCCAGTCCCAGCACCCTGCCCTTTCACGCCCCGCGTTTTGACCTGATCAAGGACGGCGACTACCAGCCGGCCTTCGACGAGGCCATGCGCCAGCAGCTGATCGAGGTCGCGGCCATCGCCGACAATCCGGCGGCGCCCTCCTTCGAGAATACCATCGTGGCCATGGAACGCTCCGGCGCCATGCTCGACCGGGTCTCCGAGACCTTCGACAACATCAACAGCGCCAATACTGATGACGCGCTGCAGAAGGTCGATGAGATCGAGTCCCCCAAGCGGGCCGCCCACCACGACGCGATCTTCCTGAACCCCAAGCTGTTCGCCCGGGTGCAGGCCCTGTGGGACCAGCGCGACAGCCTGAAGCTGGACGCCGAGCAGCGGATGCTGCTGAAGGTCTATTACGACAGCTTCATCCAGTCGGGCGCGAAGCTCTCCGTGGCCGACCAGACCAAGCTCAGGGCCCTGAACGAGCAGATCTCCAGCCTGGAGACCGCCTTCACCCAGAAGCTGCTCGCCGCGGCCAAGGCCGGCGGCCTGGTGGTGGACGACAAGGCCGCCCTCGCCGGGCTCAGCCCCGGGGCGATCGATTCCGCCGCGGCCGCGGCGGAAGGACGGGGGCTGAAGGGCAAGTGGGTGATCCCGCTGCAGAACACCACGCAGCAGCCGACGCTGGAGTCCCTCGACAACCGCGCCACCCGCGAGGCCCTGTTCAACTCGAGCTGGACCCGAGCGGAGAAGGGCGACGCCAACGACACCCGGGAGACGATTAAGACCATCGCCAGCCTGCGCGCCCAGAAGGCCCAGTTGCTGGGCTTCCCAACCTGGGCCGACTATGTGCTGGAAGACCAGATGGCCAGGACGCCCAAGGCGGTCGAGACCTTCCTGAACCAGCTCACCGGCCCGGTGCGCGCCGAATCCATCCGCGAGGCCGCCGACATCCAGGCGGTGATCGACAAGGAGGGCGGCGGCTTCAAGGTCAAGCCCTGGGACTGGGACCACTACGCCGAGAAGGTCCGCAAGGCCCGCTACGACCTCGATCAGAACGAGGTGAAGCCCTATTTCGAGCTGCACAAGGTGCTGGAGGACGGGGTCTTCTACGCGGCCGGCCAGCTCTACGGCCTGACGTTCAAGAAGCGCACGGACATCCCGACCTACAACCCGGACATGCTGGTCTATGAGGTCATCGACAAGGACGGCAAGCCGCTGGGCCTGATGTACTTCGACTACTTCAAGCGCGACAACAAATCCGGCGGCGCCTGGATGTCGAACTTCGTCGGCCAGTCCAGGCTGCTGGGCACGAAGCCGGTGATCTACAACGTCGCCAACTTCACCAAGCCCGCCGACGGTCAGCCCGCGCTGATCAGCTCCGACGACGTGACCACCATGTTCCACGAGTTCGGCCACGCCCTGCACGGCCTGTTCGCCGACCAGGAATACCCCACCCTGTCCGGCACCAACGTCGCCCGCGACTTCGTGGAGTTCCCCTCGCAGTTCAACGAGCATTGGGCGCTCGATCCGCAGGTGCTTAAGCACTACGCCGTCCACTATAAGACTGGCGCGCCCATGCCGCAGGTGCTGGTGGACAAGATTAAGAAGGCGGCGACCTTCAACCAGGGCTACGCTTTCGGCGAGGTGCTGGCGGCGGCGGAGCTGGACATGCNNTTCGAGAAGGCGGCGCTGGAGCGGAAGAAGCTGGCGCTGGCGATTGTTCCGCCGCGCTACCGGTCGAGCTACTTCCTGCACATCTGGGCGAACGGCTATTCGGCTGGCTACTACGCCTACATCTGGACCGAGATGCTCGACGACGACGCCTTCGCCTGGTTCCAGGCCCACGGCGGCCTGACCCGGGAGAACGGCCAGCGGTTCCGCGACATGATCCTGTCCCGCGGACACACGCTGGACTACGGGCCGATGTTCAAGGCCTTCTACGGCAAGGATCCAGATATCGGTCCGCTGCTGGAGCACCGGGGGCTGCCGGCGCAGCCTTAGGCGATGGTTGGCCCCTGCCCTCGCGGTGGAGGCCCTTTTATTGGGTCGCGCTTAGTCGCCCTGGAACTGCGGCTCCACCTCGGGGGCCCAGGGCCGCGGCTGACCGTGGAAACAGACGACGCGGGCGTTGTCCGGCATGCCGCGCCGGGCGAGGTCATGGACCTTGTAGGAGCAGATCTGGCCTGGGACGACGCTCTGCCAGCGCTGCGCCCCAGCAAGGCCATGGTCAGCCAGAAAGCCCTGGTCGCCCAACCTGGCGTTTTCCAGGTTCGGATCGTCGTAATGGCGGATCCACCCCAGGGGTCGCGAGAGAAGGTCTCCCAGATCGCCGGTCGGTCGGCCTCGGGCAAAAACATAACACCCGATGAGACATAGGCGCTGAAGTTGAAGTCCTCGAGCAGGGTCAGGGACCGCACCGCGGCGATCTCGGCGAGATCGCCGACCAGGCTGGTGTCGAGGTCGAAAAAGAGCAGGTCGCCCTCAACCCAAGGCGCGAACAACTCCATCTTCGCCCACCAGCCGCGGACGCCCCGCCAATCCTGGCGTAGGGGAACGCGGCGGCAGGGCACATCCACGTCCGACAGGCAGGTCAGCTCGGCGCCCGGCAGGTGTCTCGCCAACTGGCGTTGCAGGCGTTCAACATGGGCGGGGGCGTAGTCGCCGCCTGAGCGCAGGACGCAGATTACCCGCATGGCGCCGCTATCCTGGCCACCGCGCTTGAGGCGCTTGGGCGAGGTCGATGGCGACTGGGCCTCTTGGACCCCGGCGGCCGGCGTCGAAGCCCCTGCCGGCCGAGCCGGCTCCGCGGCGACCATCCGGCCTATTTCCGCCGCCGCCTTGGTGATGGCGATGGTCCAATCCCCGAAGTGCTCGGTTGCGCAGATGCGGGCGTCGGCGAACCATGGCGCCTGGTCCTGGCCGAGTTGAAACCAAGACCCCGGGCCGGCGACGACGGTCAGCGGCGCGCCGCAGGCGCCCGCCAGCACGGTCGTGGCGTTCTGGATGCCGACAACGCCATCCAGCGCCGAGCAGAGGGCGGCCAGATCGTCCCGGATATTGAGCCCGGGGGGCTGGCGTATTTCAACGCCACTCAGCTGTTCCAGGAGGGCTAGATCGGGGGCGCTATCGCCGTATTGGATGTTGACGAACCGCGCGCCCAGGGTCTGCAGCAAGGCCGCCCACTGCTGAAGCGTCGGGGCGAGGCGCTGCCGGTCACCGGCGATCTTGCCGCTGCGCCAGGTGATCCCGAACGCGGGCCGGTCGCTTCCCAGCCAGGCCCGCCAATGCTCGACTCGGGCCGGGTCCGCGCGAAGAAACGGCGCGCGGGGATAGTCGGCGACAGTTTGGCGATAGCGCTGGGCGAGGGAGCCGAGTGGCGACCAGAGGTCGACGCGTCCGCTCAACGCCGTTTGGGTGCGACGCATCGGTCGGGTTCCGACCCGAGGCGTGGCATGGGCGCAGACTTCCGCCGAGGGGAAGCTGCGCTGGAACAGGCTGACAAGGCGGCCTTCCACGGCGACGATCAACGGGCCGTTCGAGCCGACTTCGTCGACCAGGTCGGGCAAGATGTTAGCGAACATGATCTCGTCGCTGATCCCCTGCTCGGCGAGCACAAGGACGCTACGCCCACTCAGGGAGTCGCCCGGCCCCAGGCGTCGGCCGGATCCCTGGAAGGCGACGGATTTTGGCCAGTCGGGGGAAAGCCGGCGCTCATATAGGGGCCAACCGGACGCCAGATCACCCCGGGCGAGGGCCAGGGTGGCCAATGAGAACTCGATCGTCGCCCGGTCCGACCCTTTTCGGGCGAGCTTGAGGGCGGCTTGGAAGTCGGCCTCGGCGTCTGCTAGTCGTCCCAGGTCGCAGAGGGCCAGGCCGCGATTATAGACGCCGGCGGCCAGTCGGGGATCCAGCCGGATCCCCTCGTCAAAGAAGGTCAACGCGTCCGACGCGCGGCCGGCGTAGGTCAGGGCGAGGCAAAGGGTGGTCCAGAGCCGCGGCTCGCCGGCGTGGGCCGGCAACGCCGATTTCAAGAAGTCGATGGCCTCGGGAAGTCTGGCCGCCGCGATCAGGGCCCTGGCGTAGCCCTCGACCGCGACGGGCCCGGCTTGGCCGGCCCCGGTCAGATGCGCCCAGAGCCGCACGGCGACGTCGGTCATCTCCAACTGACTGGCCAACTCGGCAAGGGCGATCAGCAGGTCGGGATCCTGCGGCGCCAGGGCGACGGCCTCCTCGTACGCCTTGAACGCGCCCGCCAGGTCGCCGTCCCGCTGCAGGCGCGCCGCTTTGAGACGCAAGGGCTTTGCCGCCATCGAGCGTAGGGCGTCGGTATTAGAGGCCATTTGGGGACCGGGCTCCCAACCGCGAGGCAGGCTTGCGAATCAGATCGATTGATCAAGCCTAGCCCCGGTTGGTTACCGCTTTCTGGCGTAGAGCGCCGCCGCCCGGTCCTCGAAACACTGGATCAGGCGGTCCACCGCGTGGTGGAAGTTGGCGCGCAGGAGGCCGTCCAACAGGGCGGACTTGAATTCGAAGTCGATCTCGAAGGCCACGGCGGCGCCGTCCGGATGTGGGGAGAAGCGCCAGTGGTTGTAGAGGCGCTTGAACGGGCCGCTGAGCAGCCGGACCGTGATCTCATTCGTCGTCGGGTCGCGGCGGGCGCGGGTGGAAAAGCGCTCGCGCAGGAAGGAAAATCCTACCGTCGCCTCTGAATCGATGGTGCTGGCCCCGTCCGGCTGGGTGTGCAGGTTCCAGGTCCGCATACTGGTGATCCAGGGAATGAACCGCGGATAGGCGTCCACGTCCCCGACCATGGCCAGCAGCTGCTCCGGCGTATAGGGCAGCACGCGATTGACGGTGTGCCTCAAGCCCTTAGCGCCCGACCTCTTGCGCGTCCCGCGCGGCCCGCAGGCGGGCGAAATCCTCGCCGGCGTGGTGGGAGGAGCGGGTCAGGGGGCTGGAGGAGACCATCAGGAAGCCCTTGGCCCGGGCGATGGCCTCGTAGGCGGCGAACTCCACCGGCTCGACGAAGCGGTCGATGGCGGCGTGTTTGCGGGTCGGCTGCAGATATTGGCCGATGGTAAGAAAATCCACCCCGGCGGCGCGCATGTCATCCATGACCTGCATCACCTCCTCCTTGCTCTCGCCGAGCCCGACCATGAGGCCGGACTTGGTGAACATGCGCGGATCGCGCTGCTTGACCTGATCGAGGAGGCGCAGGGAGTTGTAGTAGCGGGCGCCGGGGCGGATACTGATGTAGAGCCGCGGCACGGTCTCGAGGTTGTGGT
>PLSW01000374.1 GCA_003165275.1 Caulobacteraceae bacterium | reverse complement strand
GGACGCCGGCATCGCGGTGTTGACCATTTCCACCGCCGCCAGGACTGCCACCTTCGGCGTGTCGACGCCGAGCGCGCGGGCGAAGCCGATCGCGTTCTGGCAGATGTCGCGCTTCTGGTCGGTGTTTGGAGCGATGTTCAGAGCCGCGTCGCTGATGATGAAGCGGCGGCCGTACGTCGGCGCCGACACCAGGGCGCAATGGCTGATCAGCCGTCCGGTGCGCAGCTTGGCGTCCGTCTGCATGATGGCGTGCAGGAACACATCGCTATGCAGGCTGCCCTTCATCAACGCCGCGACCTCGCCCCGTCCGGCCGCCATGGCGGCCTTGAGCGCCGAGTCCTCGGCTCCCTCGGAAGGCGTGATCCGGCACGCGGAGAGGTCGAGATGCGCCTGGTCGGCGATGCGGCGGATCTCGGCCTCGGGGCCGAACAGCACCGGGACGATCAGGCCGGCCTCCGCGGCCTCCACCGCGCCGGCCAGGGCCTCGGCGCTGCACGGGTGAACCACGCCCGTCGGCATGGGCTTGTTGAGATCCCGGCAAAGCGCGACCAGGCCCTCGAGGCGGTGGTCGGCGACTTGGCGCTCCAGCCGCGTGGTCGGCGCCAGAACCTCCAACACTGCGGTCGCCACGATCCGGCCGGCGGCGTCCGTGCAACTGCCGTCCAAGATCACCACGCCCTGATCGGGCCGCTTCTCACGCACCACGAGCCGCGCGGTCATCGGCGTACCAATTGGCAGTGAACCCAGCACCTGGACCGAGGCCGCTCGGATCGAAGACCCGGGTCCGGGCAGGGCCGAGCCGGCCAATGCGGTTAGCAGGGTGGTGACGACGCCCGAGGCGACCTGGCTTTCGCCCGGCGCGGTGAGCGGATCCGCGTCGCCGAAGGCCGCGGCCCAGGCCCTCATGTCGCTGAGTTGCAGCGTGCGCTCGACCGACGCCGCGTCGCCGGCGGCGATTTTTTCGAAGGTCTTGTTCACCAGGATGCGCACGCCAGGCTCCTCTGTGTCAGGCGGACGCTGTGGGGGAGGGACTGGCCTGCGGCGGCGCCCAGACCCGCGACAACCTGGCGAGCCGGTCCCGCTGCATGGTGGTCGGCGCGGCGCCCGCGCCGACGATGGTCTGCACGCGCTCGAGCAGGATCTTCCGATCCTCCGCCTTGGGCGTCAGCGCGGCCAGGCTGTCGACGGCCTGGTCCTGCATGACCTGCAGGATGGAGAACTGGCCCCGAACCAGGGTCTTGAACTGGTCGAGGGACAGGTGTGCCAGATGCTGGCGGGCGCGATTCAGCGCCAGGACGCAATACGGATCCACCATCCGCTCGGCCGAGGATACGAACAGCACCGCCCGGGTGAGGGCTTCATCAAAGCCCCCGGCTCGCAGCTTCGCCTTACAGGCCTGAGTCACACTGGGGGATGGTTGTTCGGAGACAGGTCCCGGCGGCGGCCGCACGTCGCCGCTGACCCCGAGCAGGGCCTGCACCAGAGGCGATCCGTAGAAGCCGAAGAACGTCCGTTCGGACATCTGGTCACGCGCCGCACGATAGGCGTCCAGCGCCGCGGTGATCTGATCGGAAATCCGTGTCTGCAGCGCCAAGCAGGGGTTGTCGCTCGCCACCGGCTTGCGCTGCGCGGCCGCCTCGGCGGCCAGTCCCTTGACTCCAGTCATCCAGGGATTGCCGTCGGCGAAGGCCGTGTAGCTGAGCCTGAGCGGGTTCAAGTCGCGAGCCAGTTGGGCCGTCAGCGGATTTGAGAACGCCCGAACCCAAGGCTGTATGAACCTGCGGTAGGCCGACAGGTTCAGCGCCGACAGCCGGGCGACGGCGGCGAAGGCGCGGTCGTCCTCGAGGCTGTTGCGGCCGAGCGCGCGGATGTCGTCGAGCGAGCGGGCTTCGAAGCGCGCGATCCAGTCGTCCTCGACGAGACCGCCCGACTCCAGGTCCGCCGGCCGCGGAGAAATGATCATCTCGTAGAGGCCGGGGGGCAGGCAGTCGATGACGTCCATCGACTGCACGAACTCCTCGTCCTCCTTGGCGCCCACCTTGGCCGAGACGAACAGCGCCAAATGCCCGACCTTGTGATTGAGGGCGTAGATGATCGTCTGTCCGGCGGTCCGGATGTCCTCCACGTCCCGGTACACGTCGAGAATCCAGCCCAGGGCCTGCGGCGGCGGGCTGATGTTGTCTTCCGAGGAGGCGAACGCGACGATAGGGGAGGTGATCCTCCGTACGTCGAACGTCGTCCCGTCGCTCGCGTGCAGGGCGCTGCGGTCGAGCTGGTCGCCGATGAACAGTTTGTCCACCAGGAACTGCAGCTCGTCGCCGTTCAACTGGATGAAATCGCCCCACCACTTCTCGAACTCGAGGTAGCGGTCCGCGCCCGTGTCGATATTGGCGTAGACCTCGTACTGCTTGCCCCAGAGCGTGTTGGCGGGATTCAGGTTGTCGAAGTTCTGGATCAGCCAGACCCCGTCGAACAGGCCGTCGCCCAGGTCGCTGGTCATGGCGGTGATCCAGCTGCCGCCCGACAGGCCGGCGGAGTAGCGCATCGGGTCCTTGCCACGTACACCTTGCCAGTAGGACATCGGCGAGCCGACGACCAGGCATGGCCCAAATAGGTCGGGCCGCAACATGGCCACCATCAGCGTCTGGTAGCCCGCCTGGCAGTTGCCGATGGCGAA
>PLSW01000002.1 GCA_003165275.1 Caulobacteraceae bacterium | reverse complement strand
CGGCCCGGCCGGGGTGTTACGCCTATCATCTGGCGGCGTGGCGCCTGCGCCAGCACCTGGCGCACGACGCCGGCGACCTTTGGACCCGCGCCGCGAACTACCACTCGCGCACGCCCGGCCTGAACGCGGATTACCGCGCGCAGATCATGGTGCGCGGCGCGCGCTGGGCCAGCTGGCTGTACGCCCGTTGGCCGAGCCTGCCCATGGCCGCGACGTCGGTTGCGGTTCGCTCGCCGACCAGGACGACGATGCGTCCGTCAAGCGTCAGCTCGGCCTTGCGCGCCAGCACAGAGGTTCCGGTCGTCTTCACGCGCGCCGGTGCAGGCTAGGGAAGAAACCATTATGGCGCTGGAAGAGATCGTTCGCCGGCAGTTCGCGGAACCGGATAGGGCCTTGGTCCAGGACCAGGTGATCGCGATGGTTCAAGCCGATCTTGAGGGGCTGCTCGAAGCCTATGCGGGCCTGCCGGGCTCATTTGGTGGCCGGTACGTTAATTCCGACATGGCGAAGGAGCTATTCCGGGCATATGCGGAGTCGCGCGAGACGCGGGGGCGCTACGACGCGGCAGTCCATAATGCTGCGGCTGTGTTGGCCGCTGAGCAGTTTCGCCGGCAGATCGTCGACCTATCGGACCCCGATCGAATAGGCGCTCTGTTTTTGACGGGTATGCCAGGCGCCGGGAAATCTACCGCCCTGATGACCGGCTATCGATCGCTAGGCAGCGAGCAATTCGCGCCCGGCCAGCGCGTGGTCTTTGAAGGGCAGCTGAGCACCCCGGCGACAAGCATAGAAAAGGTCGGCCAGGCGCTGGAAGCGGGCCTACGGGTGGCCATCGTCGCGGTGCTGCCTAAGGCCGAAGAGGCGTTGGCGAATACCTTCCAGCGCTTTCAGGAGTTCGGCCGTGGCGCCACAATGTACGCGATGGCCGACATCCATGAGGGCCTTCCGGCTAGCTTGCGGGCGCTGCAGAAAGAATTTGGCGATCGCCTGAACCTCAACGTCCTGGATGTCCGGGTTAGGTCAATTACAGAGAACATTCCGGGCGAAGGTGGTATCCTCGCGTTCGAAAAGGAGCTGCAAAATGGATCGGTCCGAACCCGGCTCGCCGACGAAGCCGAGCGCCTTAGAGAATCCGGCGCCATCGATGTCGACTGCTACAATCAGTTCCTCGGAATCGCGCCACACGGACGACATTTCGGGGATCATCTCGACGCTGATCGACGCGACCAAGAGAGTCAGTACGGACGAAGCCTTACGTCGGGAAGTCGCCAAGCACCAAATCTAGACCGGCCAGCACAGCTTGATGCCGACAGGCCCGCGCTGAGCGATCTCGAGTTGGTCAATCGTTGTATCTGGCAGCTGAACGAAGCGGCAGCGGTCGAAGATGCTCAGATCCCGTCGCGGGCGGATAGGATCACAACGGCGAAGGGTGATCTGACGTGGGCTATAGAACGCCCGGCCATTTCTGCGGCGTTCTCAGACTCGTTCTCACTGCCCCAGATGATAGCCGCGCGCCTCGCGGTTCCGACCTCAGAAAACCTCGACCAGGCTATAGATGAGCTGTGCCGCATCAGAGCGGCTCTGATGGACCAGCACGCCGCTGTTGAGATACTGGACGCCGTCGAGCCCCTGCAGCGTTTAGACGGGCCATCGCCATGGGACACGTTTTATGCCGACCCCCGCGACCGCGACGGGGCTTTGATGCCCTTGCACGGTTGCCAGACCCCGGACGTCCTGGGTCTGGGGCCGATAGAAGGGGGCGATCAGCAGCAGTCGGCTGGGGGCCAGGCGCTGTTCTACCCGGTCGGGGACTACGAGCGGTTCGCCGAGGCGACTTCAGTCGTGGTCGCCGAAACCCTCGAGGACGGCCTTGCCATCGACGCGGCCCTGCAGGGCGACACGACATGCGCCGTGGTCGTCGCCAGCGGCCCGCATGGCGTGCTGGACGTTTGCACCGACGTCAATCTGGCGCTGGTCAATAGGGCCGCTACGGCGGCCCCGACCGAGCGCGAGGCGTTGTCGCTGGTGGCGGCCCTTGGGCAATCAGGCGCCTCGGAGAGTAAGGCCGTAGAGCGCCTGGTCCAAGAGGGACCGAGCACGGGTACGTTCTTCAGCCGACCCAGCGCCACCCCATCGGAAGACAGCGCCAGCTGGTCGCAAATGGCGCCCGAAGCCGTCTTGGAGTCCCTGCGTTTGGCGCAAGCTTCGTCGCGTCGGCGATTTGAGGAGGTCGCCGCCGAACCCCATGAGCGCCTAGATTTCGCGGAAGGGTTTAGGGACCAAGTGAGGGAGTTGCGGGCCTCGACACAAGAGACCCGCTTAGCCCAAGCGTTCGAGACGCCCTCGATGGGGGAGACGTTCAAGCCGTCCTTTGGACGGGGGATCTAGGCCGACCAAACAATCCAAAACCCCGTAAAAGGAGCGTCTACCAATGCCGCAAACCAGCGATGACCCGCCGCACACCCTCGGCCCCGACACGAACGCGCCCGATGGGGAATCCGAATCCGAACAGATCCCGATGATTGCACCAACCAGCTTCGGCCAGGGTTGCGGCAACTTCACCCAGATTATGCAGGACGTACTGGCGTCGGGCGTCGAAGCCGTTGTGTTCGACCGCAAGCGCGAGCTTTGGGACGAGGCGACGAAAACGCGGAAGCCCCCAAGCTGACTCCGTCTTCCAGACGGCCAAGCTGCTGGATGTAGCGACCACGGGTACTCGGCCAACGGACTAACTCAGCAAACCATGAAAGGAGGACATGCCAGTGTCCATATTCAGCGATGACCGTAGATACTTGCGCCCGCGCAAGGTGAACCTACTCAAGCGTAACAACGCCATCGGACCGATGGCCGGATCGGGTGCGCCGGGCAAGGTCAAAATGCGCCACCCCTACATTGCTGGGGGACTGATCGCGACGGCATCGTCGTTCGTGGCGACAGAGACATTTGCCAGCTTGTTCAAGTTCTCGCCGGCGCTGCGGGCCCTGCACTATGGCGTGGTCTACCAGCCTTTCGCCATCATTCCGTGGGCGCTCCAGTATCACGACGTCTACAAGAGCGAGTATGTGATCTCCACTGCCGCCGGCTCGGGCGTGTTCCTGGCTGGCGCGCTCGCGATCGCGGGCTGGCGCCGAGCGGCGCGGGCGAAGGCGTCGGCCAACCCCATCCTCCACGGCTCGGCGCAGTGGCAGTGCCGCGAGGGGCTGGAGGAAGCCGCCCTGTTGAACAACGACGGGGTCTATGTCGGCGGATGGGTGGACCCGGATTCCAAGCGGTTCTTGTTCCTGCGCCACAACGGACCGGAGCACGTCATGACGATCGCGCCCACGCGTTCGGGCAAGGGTATCGGGCTGGTCATTCCGACGCTGCTGTCATGGCAGCACAGCGCCGTCGTGTTCGACTTGAAGGGCGAGCTGGACGCGCTGACCAGCGGTCAGAGGGCAAAGTCGCTGGGCAACATTGTCCAACGGTTCGAGCCTGCGGCGCCCAAGGGAAGCGCCCGCTGGAATATGTTCGGTGAGATCCGCGTGGGCACCGAATATGAGGTGGCTGACGTGCAGAACATGGTGGGGCTGATGCTCGATCGCGGCGGCAAAGACGCCGACGAGACGGCGGCTCACTTCCGTGAGACTGCTGCGGCGTTGCTTGAAGGGGTGATCCTGCACGCGCTCTATCGGCGGCGGGCGGGGATCATGAAGCCGCTGCTGGACGCAGACAACAAGCCCGTGCCCCTGCTGCTTGAGGAGGATACGGAGTTCAATGTTGTGCAGCCAAAAAATGTCTCAGTCAGCGCGAAGGTCGAGCAGACGCGCTTTGTACCGAGGACATTTCGCAAGGGCACGCCTCGGCCAAAGTTGAGCGATGATGGCGCCGTCCGCTTCAAGCCTGACGACCAATCTGTGAAGCTGTACGACGTCAAAACCGTTCCCAATCCTGAGCCGGTGCTAAGGCCGGATGGGGGGGTCGACGAACGGTTTGCCAATGTGATCGAGATCGATCCGAACAGCGCCAGAACGGAGTGGGTCAATTTTGAATATGAGACGGTGAAGTTCTTCGCCCCGGCGCCCCGCGCCAGCGGGCGTGAAATTGACCGCCTGCTGACCGATCCGGAGCGCAATATTGGGGAGCTGTGGGACGAGATGCTGACGTTTGACCATTACGACGAACCGCATCCGGACGGCGTCGGGAAGAACAGGCGAACCCACGACGTGGTCGCCAAAGGGGCGCGCGCCATAAAGGACACGGAAGAGCGCGAACGGTCCGGGGTGCTCTCGACGGCGCGGAGGTTCTTCAAGCTCTATCGTGATCCCGTCGTGGCCAGGAACACAGAGGTCAGTGACTTTAAGATCGAGGATCTGATGTACAGCCAGAGCCCGATGTCGCTCTACATCATCACCCAACCAACGGATCAGGACCGGCTTAAGCCGCTGATCCGGATCATGCTGGACATGATGGTTCGCCGGCTGGCCCCCAAACAGCTCTTTGAGGAGGGGCGGACGGTCGCCTACTACAATCACCGGCTGCTTTTTATGATCGACGAATTTCCGGCGCTTGGAAAAATGCAGATCATGCAGAAGACGCTGGCGTTCGCCGCCGGCTACGGGATGAAGTTCTACCTCATCGCCCAGGACATTACCCAGCTCCAGTCCGACGACGACGGGTATGGGCGCGACGAGCTAATCACCTCGAACTGCCATATCCGGAACTACTACCCCCCGAACAAGCTGGAAACGGCGGAGCACATCTCGAAGCTTTGTGGTGAGACGACGGTCCTGACGCCCAACGTGACCATCAGCAGACAGGTACATGGGCTGGGCAAGGGTGACAGCGTTTCAACCTCCATGAAGGAGGAGAAACGGTGGCTGAAATCGCCTGATGAGATCATGCGGATGAAGGGTCCGCGCAAGGATGCCAACGGGAACATCCTTGAGGCTGGCGAAATGCTTGTCTATGCGACCGGCCACCCGATGGCTCTAGGCCGCCAGATCCTTTACTGGGAGGTGCAGGTGTTTAAGGCGGCGTCGTCCCTGCCGCCGGCTCCGCCAGAGATCTTCGACCGGGTCCCCTGGTGGGACGCCGAGGGAAAGCAGCGCTCGACGCTGATGCGCGCGGCCGACGCCAAGAAGCTTCGCGCGGAGCTTTTGACCAACCCGAAGAAGGTCGCGCCGCCGATCGGCAAGAACGCCAGTTGGTTTCCCCCTCAGGAGAGAGGCGAGGCGGCGGGAGCAGCGGCATGAGGATCTCCACCCCCGGATTCGCCGCCATCACTGCGGCGCTGAGTGTTGTCCTCGTCATAACGGCCGCGCTGGGCGGGGAAGGGGGCCTCATCAACACAACGCGAAGCTATCCGCGGGGGCTCTATCTGCCCCTCGGCCGGGCCGCCCACGTGGGCGACCTGGTGGCATATTGTCCGGGCAGTTCCGTCGCAAATTTCGGCATGGCGCGGGGTTATCTCGATCCTGGGCGGTGCCCGTCAGGCAGCGTTCCCCTCATCAAACGCCTGGCGGCCGGAGGCGGCGACCAGGTCGCCATTGGGCCGGCAGGCGTCATGGTGGACGGCAAGGTTCTGAAGAACAGCAGACCGCGGGCTCGGGACGGCCTTGGCCGGCCGCTACCCCAGCAGCGCTTGTCCGTGACCCTCGCTGTTGGCCAAGTCTTGCTGATGAGCGACTACGAGGCGGCATCGTTCGATAGCCGCTATTTCGGGCCCCTGGACCGGGCCGGCGTCCTACAGGCGATGCGGCCGGTCCTGACCTGGCCGTGACGCCGTCCGTGGGAGCAGCTGATAGATCAACCGAGATCGCCCACAAGAGCGCCGGGCGGAATATGCCAATTGGTCGCCAGCTTCATCACCGTGGGCATGGGCCGCGTCTTCCTCTCGGCCTGGCGCCTTCAGCGAACCAATATGGCCACGAAAAATATCACTGACGGTGAGCTTTTCGGCAATAGATTAATTCGGCTTTTTCGTGGGCCAATCGACCTTCCGAGTTGTCAATTGGGGCGTCGCTGCGGCGTCCACGACAAAGACCTGTTTGTCG
>PLSW01000233.1 GCA_003165275.1 Caulobacteraceae bacterium | reverse complement strand
GGTGGGATTCGAACCCACGGTGGGCTTGCACCCACGGCGGTTTTCAAGACCGCTGCCTTAAACCACTCGGCCACCCGTCCTTCTGGGACGGCCGGTTCGTGCCACGCGCTTGCCGCGGGGGTCAACCGCAACAGGAGGCGGGCTCGCGCGTTTGTCGTGGAGAGACCTTTTCAACTGCAGTCGGAAGACAGCCATGGCCGAACTGAAGACCCAGACCCGCAACACGCTCCCCGCCGAGGATTTCGCCGAACCGGACAAGCGCGCCTATCCCATCGAGGACAAGCCCCACGCCCGCAACGCCAAGGCCCGCGCCAGCCAGGCGGTCAAGGCCGGCCAAATGTCCAAGGCCGAGGGCGACAGGATCGCCAAGAAGGCGGACGCCGTCCTGAACAAGGGCTGATGGCCCGCGAACGCAACCCCTGGGTCCGGCTGGGCTGGGACGCCTGGTCGCTGAGCGTCGAAGCCTCGTCCGTGATCGGGCTGCGACTGATCAAGATCGCCGCCGGCGGCGCGGCCGGGGAGGCCGAGACCCGGCGGATGGTGACCGAGAAGCTGGATGCGGGCCTCGCCCTGCAGGCTGCGGCCATGACCGGCGCCCTGGGCCTGACGCCCCTCAGCGCCGCGGCGGGAACGGTGAGCCGCTATCGCCGCAAGGTGCGCGCCAATCGACGGCGCCTGAAAAAGGGCTAGTGTCGCCCGCTTCGCGCCGCCCCCGCGGCCGCAACCCGCGTGAGCAGCCATGAGCGTCGCCTTCACCCGCGAGGAAGACTACGAGGCCACGGCGGCGAACCTGCTCGATCGGCCGGTCTCCCCGCATCCCAACTATGTCACGCCGCAGGGCCTGGCCCAGATCGAGGCGGCATTCGCCGCGGCCAAGGCCGCCTACGGCGCCGCGCAGGTGGAGGGCGGCGTCGCCGCCGACCGTACCGCCATGGCCCGGGCGACCCGGGACTTGCGTTACTGGAGCGCCCGCCGCGGCTCGGCCCAGCTGGTGGAGGCCCCCGCCGACGCGGGGCGGGCGGCGTTCGGCCTGACCGTGACCATCGAACGCGAGGACGGGCGGGTGCAGACCTTCCAGATCGTCGGCGAGGACGAAGCCGACCCCAAGCTGGGCGCCATCTCCTATGGATCGCCCCTGGCGCGGGCGCTGCTGGGCAAGGAGGTCGGCGATACGGTCGCCGCGCCCGGCGGGGCGGCGGAGATCACCGCGATCGGGTAGGGGGTGGGCGCAAAACTCGCCCTCATTCGCAATCGCTTAACCTTGGCGCAAACCTTGTCGCCTAGGTTGACCGCCTACCGTGGCGAAGCCATGCGGGAAGGCGAGGGATATGCGGGGGGTGATCCAGAAGGATCCGTCCTTTGGCGCGACACGCGCGCTGATGGTGATCCTATGCGCCGGCGTGGGCCTGGCCGCCTGCGCCACCGCGGCGCCGCGGCCGCACTATGTGGTCTCCGGGCCGCCGACATCCTCGGCCCAGCCGCCGAACCCGTCGGGCCTTCACGGCACCATGGCGCCCTATCAGGTGAACGGGCGATGGTACACGCCCCACGCCGAGCCGGGCTATGACGTAGTCGGCGTCGCCTCCTGGTACGGCCAGCAGTTCCACAATCACCGCACGGCCAACGGCGAGATCTTCGACCAGAACGCCGTCTCCGCCGCCCACACCACCTTGCCGATCCCCAGCATCATCGAGGTGACCAACCTCGCCAACAACAAGTCCATCCGCGTGCGGCTGAACGATCGCGGCCCGTTCGTAGACGGGCGCATCCTGGATCTGTCGCGAGAGGCCGCCGCCGAGCTCGGCTATGAGCGCGAAGGCGTCGCCCGGGTGCGAATCCGCTACATCGGCCCGGCGCCGGCCCTGCCGACGGTGCGGCTGGCGGCGAACGGCGCCCGGGAGGAGACCGCGCGCCACGAGCGCGAGCCCCATCAGGCCGGCGAGATCGCGGATCAGGACTTCCCGAGCGTGGCCGGCTCCAACCCCCGTGGGACGGCGCCGGTGGAAACGGCCGACATCGAGGATGGGCCGCAACCCACGGCCGTGGCCCCGGTTGCCCAGGCGGCTCACTCCCACGTCCAGACCCTCGCCCCTCGTGACAGCGCCGGCGCCGGGAGCGGCGGCTACGCGGTGCAGGTGGGCGCCTATTCCAGCCGCGAAACCGCCGACCGTATCGCCGCCCGGCTGGCCGACGCCGGCTCGATCTCCATCGAACCGATCCAGCGCCACGGTGCCGTGCTCTACAAGCTCAAGCTCGGCGCCTTCCCGGACGCCCAGTCGGCGGCCGCCGCCCGGGCGCGGGTGGCCGCCGCCGGCCTGCCGGATGCGCGGGTGGTCGGGCCGCAATAAGCCGGGGCGCGTCGCCCCGGCGCCTTGCGCCGGGCGGCGAACTGGCCAATGTGAGCCGGGTGAGGCGCGGTCGGTTCATCAGTTTCGAGGGCGGCGAGGGCGCCGGCAAATCCACCCAGGCCCGGCGCCTGGTCGAGCGCCTGCGCGCCGAGGGTCTGGAAGCGATCTCCACCCGCGAACCCGGCGGCTCCCCAGGCGGCGAAGCCATCCGCGACCTGCTGGTCAACGGGCCGCCGGAGCGCTGGTCAGCGATCACCGAGACCCTGCTGATGTACGCCGCCCGCCGGGACCACCTGGAGCGGGTGATCGTTCCGGCCCTGGAGCGCGGCGCCTGGGTGGTCTGCGACCGGTTTTTCGACTCCACCCGCGCCTACCAGGGCGCCGGCGGCGGGGCGCCGGGAGAGCTGATCGCGGCCCTGGAGACCGCCGTCGTCGGCGAGGTCCGGCCGGACCTGACTCTCATCCTCGACATGCCCGTGGCCGCGGGCCTGGCCCGGGCCGCCAGGCGAGGGCACGGGGAGGCCCGCTTCGAGGCCAAGGGGACCGACTTCCACGAGCGGCTGCGCGCGGCCTTCCTGGAGATCGCCCGGCGCGAGCCGGACCGCTGCCTGGTGCTTCAGGCCGACGCGGAGGTGGACGCCCTGTCGGCGCAGATCTGGACCGCCATCGATCAACGCCTGGGCGGCGCAAGGAATGGCTGAAGCCGCCACCCTCACCCATCCCCGCGACGTCTTCACCTATCGCGGGGGCGACGCGGTGGAGACCGCCTTCCTCGACGCTGTCGGTCGCGGCCGGCTGCACCACGCCTGGCTGCTCTGCGGGCCGGAGGGGGTCGGCAAGGCGACCTTCGCCTACCGCGCCGCGCGCCGGCTTATGGGTGCGGCGCCGGATCCCGCCTTCGGCCTCCTGGGCTCGTCGCCGCAGGATCCGGTGAGCCGGCAGATCAGCGCCCGCTCCCATCCGGACCTGATGGTGCTGGAGCGGGCCGGCGAGGACGGCAAACCGCGCAAGGTGATCCCGGTGGATGACGCGCGCAAACTGCCGGAATTCTTCTCCAAGGCCCCGGCGACCTCACCCTGGCGGGTTGCGATCGTGGATTCGATCGACGACATGAATACCAACGCCGCCAACGCCTTGCTGAAAACACTTGAAGAGCCGCCGGAGCGCGGGGTTTTGTTTCTGATCTCCCACGCCCCCGGCGGATTGCTGCCCACCATCCGCTCCCGTTGCCGTCGCCTGCGCTTCACCGCCTGGGGAGAGGCGGAGACCGCCGACTTTGTCCGTACGCAGATCGGGGTGACGGAGGAGGACGCGATCCGGCTGGCGCGGATGTCTGGCGGGGCGCCGGGGAGGGCGGTGGAGTTGGCCGGCCGCGACGCGCTGGATGTCGACCGCGTCGCCCACGCCCTCCTGGCCAGCCTGCCCAACGTCGACATGGCCGCGATGATGGCCCTGGGCGAGAGCTTTCGCGGCCCGGAGGGCATGCCGCGCTTCAGCCTGCTGATGGAGCGCCTTGCCGAGCAGGTGCACCAGATGGCCGTGGCCACCGCGGACAAGCCCGGCGCCGACGGCGACCGCTGGAGCCAGGTCTGGACCCGGCTGAACGAACTGCCCGGCGAGGTGGAGGGGGTCAACCTCGACCGCGCCGACGCCTTCTGGACCGCGCTGGGCGAGCTGCGGCGGGCGGCGCGGGCCTGATGCTGATCGACAGCCACGTCAATCTGCACGCGCCACAGTTCGCCGAGGATCGCGAGGCGGTCATCGACCGCGCCCGCGCCGCGGGGATCGCCCGGATGGTGACCATCTGCGACCGGGTGTCCTTCTTCCCGGCGGTGCTGGCCATCGCCAAGGCTCATGCGGACATCTGGTGCACCGTCGGCACCCACCCGCACGAGGCCCGGGAGGAGCCAGAGCTTTCGGCCCAGACCCTGATCGACCTGGCGGCCGACGCGCGGGTGGTGGGCGTCGGCGAGACCGGCCTGGACTTCTTCTACGACCACAGCCCCCGCGACGTGCAGGCGCAGGTGTTCCGCGCCCATATCGCCGCCGCCCGCGAGACCGGCCTTCCGTTGGTGGTGCACACCCGTGACGCGGACCCCGTCATGGGCGATATCCTTGAGGAGGAGTTCGCCAGGGGACGCTTCCGGATGCTGATGCACTGCTACACCAGCGGCGCCGAGTTGGCCGCGCGGGCGGCGGCCATGGGGGCCTGGTTCTCGGTCTCCGGCATCGCCACCTTCAAGGCCGCCGAGGCGGTGAGGGCGGTGATCGAGGGCATGCCGGCGGACCGGATCATCGTCGAGACCGACTGCCCCTACCTGGCGCCCGCGCCCATGCGCGGCCGCCGCAACGAGCCGGCCTTCCTGCCGTTCATCTTGGCCAAGCTGGCCGAGGTGCGCGGCTGGAGTCTGGCCGAGGCCGAGGCGCGGACCGAGGGAGCCTTCTTCGACCTCTTCGACCGGATACCGCGGCCATGAGCGCCCAGGACGAAAAGAGGGGGCTTGAGTTCACCATCCTGGGCTGCGGCTCCTCCGGCGGCGTGCCGCGGGCCGACGGCGCCTGGGGCGCCTGCGATCCCTCCGAGCCGCGCAACCAGCGTTCGCGATGCTCGATGCTGGTGCGGCGCCTGTCGGACGGACCCGCCGACCAGCAGACCACGGTGCTGATCGATACTTCACCGGAATTGCGCCTGCAGACCGCCGGGGCCGGCGCCAAGCGGATGGACGCGGTGCTGCTGACCCACGACCACGCCGACCAGGTGCACGGCCTGGACGACGTGCGCGCCTTCGCCATCCGCCACATGCGCCGCATTCCCTGCCACATGGACGAGGCCACCCACGCCACCCTGATGCGCCGGTTCGGCTACATCTTCCGCGGCGAGGCCGGCTATCCGGCCATCTGCGAGGACAATCTGATCCCGCCGCACGGCGAGCCGTGGCGCATCGACGGGCCCTCAGGTTCGATACCGATTGTCACGTTCGATCAAGACCATGGGGGGATTCGTTCCGTCGGTTATCGCATTGGCGACGTGGCCTATTCCAGCGATGTGGTCGGCCTGCCACCGGAGGCCTTCGAGGCCCTGGGAGGGGTGAAGGTTTGGATCGTTGACGCTTTGCGCTACCGGCCGCATCCCACCCATGCGCACCTGGACCTGGCGCTGGAGTGGATCGCCCGGGTGAAGCCCGAGCGCGCCATCCTGACCAACATGCATATCGATCTGGACTACCGGACCCTGGCGGCCGCGTTGCCGCCAGGGGTCGAGCCGGCGCACGACGGGATGCGGTTCGTCGTGGCCGTTCAGGGCGGGGGCGACGCCGTCTAGCTTGCCGCGCGAATGGCCCGGTGCAAACGCCGATCCCTAGGACCCCGCGCCGCGATGGCTTCGCCCCCGGGCGATCGTGGCGGACGGCAATTCGCCGAATTTTTCCCGGTAGCGCCGCGCAAAATGGCCCAGGCTGGCGAACCCGCAGGTCATCGCAATATCGATCACGGAGACGGGGCCGTTGGCCGCCAGCAGGAGCCTGTTGGCTTGGTCGAGGCGCACCCGTTCCCACAACGCCCGGCAATCGGCGGGATCAAGACCCGTCCCATCGACGCGCGCGGCGTCCGGCGCGAATCCGGTTGGTCGAGTTCAGGCCAAATTGGCGACCGCTCTCAAGGCTGGCGGCGCGCAGGCCGCCGTCAACGAATGGGAGGAGTTTTGATATGAGCGATGATGTGGACGAGGCCAATCGGGTCCTGGAACTGATCTCCTTCGAGATCGCCGATCAGGAGTTTTGTATCGACATCCGCAGCGTCCGTGAGATCCGCGGGTGGACCCCATCGACGCCTATCCCACAAACGCCGGCCTATGTCAGCGGCGTGATCAATCTGCGCGGCTCGGTCATTCCAGTTCTGGATCTGCGGGACCGGCTGGGGCTTGGAAAGACCCAGGTTTCCACTCGGCACGTCATTGTGGTCATCCAAGACGACGACCGCATCGCCGGTCTCCTGGTCGACGGCGTTCAGGAGACATTCCAGGTCGACAACGAATTGCTGCAAACGCCGCCGGAGACAGGCTGCAGCTTCGAGGATCGCTTCGTGGACGCGATCCTGCCGATTGATGGTCGAATGCTCAGTCGGCTCGTCGTGGGCGCGCTGTTTCCGCAATCCGCACAGCGGGCCGCGTGAGAAGCAACTCGCGAGCGGACCGCTTAGCATATTTCCGATAATATATCTTAGGCGCTGTGTAGCCGGATGAGAATGTCACCCCTCCGCCAGCTTGGTCAGCCCACCCGGACCACCGGCTTAGGCGCGGCTTGTTGGGTCGACGTCGACTTCAAGACGCGGTCGATCATCGCCGCGAGCTTTTCCTTCGCCACCGGTTTCAGCACATAGCCGCGCGCGCCCACCTCGAGGGATTGCACCACCATGGCCTGCTGGCCATGCGAGGTGACCATGATCACCCTGGCGTTGGGGTCGGCCGCGATGATCCGTTGGGTCGCCTCGATGCCGTCCATGTCGGGCATGGTGATGTCCATCAGCACCAGGTTCGGCCTGATCGTCGGATAGGCCGTGACCGCCTCCTGGCCGGTCTCGCAGACGCGAACGACCTGGTGGCCGAGTTCCTTCACCATCATCTCCAGCTTCCTGGTCATGATGAGCGAGTCATCCACCAGCATGATACTGAGCTTCATCAGACCGCTCCGCCGAGGAAGTTCAGGTGCTCGTCGAACATCAACTTCGGGCCGACGAAGGCGAGATCGAGGAGCCCCTCTTGGAACTGCAGTGTCAACGTGGCCACGGTGGTTCCGGGACGGCCGCAGATCGTGCGAGCGCCCACCATGAGCACTGGCGGCGATAGGCTGACGGGCTCGCGCCGTTTCGACAGTTCCGCCGTGCAGTTGCCGACGATGACGTTGACGATGTCCGATGCGGTCTCCCGGACGTACAGCTCCTCTTCCTCGGGAGCGACGCCGAGATCGGCTGTGTAGCGCCGCATCATCGCGCGGATCAGGCTGTCGTCGTAGCTGAAGGCTATGTAGAGCCCCGAGCGGGAGCCGACGCCGACGATCGCGGTGATGTCGCGCAATAGCAGCGATTCCGGCCGGCCGCCATGACGCGTGACGCCGGTCGGCGCGACGCCCAGCTCCTCGCGCATGAACGAGACCGTGCGCTTGACCACGACTTCGACGACGGCGGCGATCTCCTGGTCCAGCTCAAGCGTGGCCTGAGTACTCATGAGGCGACCTTTCTGAGGCGGTTGGACAGTGGTGCGGCGACATCCTCCGGAGCGGGGATGCGGAATACGAAACTCGTACCGACGCCGGCCCGCGATTCCACGATGACCGTGCCGCCGAGCTGATCCAGCTCGTGCTTCACCGCCGCCAGCCCGACGCCGCGGCCAGAGGTAGCGCCGGCTTCGTCGCGGGAGGAAAGGCCAAGCCAAAACACCAGTCCGCCGAGATCGAGGCTTGCCGCGCGCTCGCGGTCTTCGCCGGCCGCCACGAGCTTGGCTTCCAGCAACGCCCGATCGATGCCGGCGCCGTCGTCGGCGACCAGGATCTCCACCCGATCGCGCCGGATGCGGACCGCGCAGGTGATGCGGCCTTCCTCCGGCTTGCCGGCGGCCAGGCGATCTTCCGGCGCCTCCAGCCCGTGATCGACGGCGTTGCGGAACACGTGCACCAGCGAGCGTAAGAAGGCGTTGTAGCGCTCGGGCGGCAGGAAGACCTGTTCTCCGGCGACCTCGATCGGCGCGAGCCGCTTCTCAAGGCGCGCCGCCAGGCCGGCCACGCCTCGGCTGTAGAGGCCGAGCGTAGACTTGACCTCGATCATGCCGGCCCTGGCCAGCGACTGGAGCAAGTCGCGGATCGCCGGCGAGGCTTGCGCGTCCGCCAGCAGATCGCGGGCAGTTCGGGCGAACTGGGTCAGCCGGTTGGGCGCCGCGTCCGCGTCCGGCCCGTCGCGCAGCACGGCCAGGTCGGCTTCGAGCGCCTGCGCCAGCGGACCAGAGCCCAGCGCCTCGACCGCGGCCGCCTCGGTCCACCCCTCGCACGCCGCCAGCGCGGTCTCGACCTCATGCAATCGCCGCGGGCTCTCATAGAAGCTGAACTGGGCCAGGAGGCCCTTGAAGGTGTGGATGCGGCGGTAGACCTCGCCGCTCGGAATGGAGGTCTCGAACTGGCGGGCGAGCACCGTCAGCTCGTCGGCCAGGAAGGTCCGGTAGTCAGAGACCAGGGACCAGAAGGTGTCGCTCTCCTTGACCGACAGCACGGTCATCTGGAGGCGATGGCGCTCGGCGTCGACCGCTTCGGCCAGACGCGCCGTCTCGGTGACGTCGGTGAGGACCAGCATGATCCGACCGCGGTCCTCAAGATATTTGTACCCGATCTTCAGCGAGCGCCCGTCCAGTTGGACCTCGGTCGGCAGGAGTTCGACCTTCAGCTCCCGCATGTAGGCGTCGCTGTCTCGAAAGAGGCTCTGCAGTGTTGCGCGGATGTTGGCGACATCGTCGATGGGCAGGTCGCGGCAGAGCAGGTCCAGGATCGATTCCCCCGCCGGCGGGCGGCCGAGGATCGCCACGCAGGCGGCGCTGGACTGATCGTCCACCCTCAAGTCCGGACCAATGGTGAGGAAGCCCTGGTCGGCGTTGTCGAGCAGGTTGCGCACCGCCTCCTGGGTGGCGCCCAGCGCCTCGTTCGCCGCCTGCAGGTCGCGCTGGGCGGCTTGGCGCTCCTCGACCTCGCTCTGCAGACGCCGGTTGGCGGACCTGAGCGTCTCGGCCTCGCGCTCGGCCGCCAGCTCGAATCGGCGGTCGACGAAGACGCAGACCATGGCCAGACAGAGGATGAGGAACACGCTGAGGCTGACGCCGGCCGCCAGGAAGATGCGCGACATCGGGTCGGCGGCGCCGTGAGCGCCGGGGCTGGTGCAGATCGATGTGGCCGCCATGGCGGTGTAGTGCATGCCGCAGACGGCCACCGCCATCACGCCGGCCGCGGCGGCACGGTGCCACCAGCTGCGCAGGTTGAGGGTCAGCCAGAGCGCCGCGGTCGCGGCCACCACGGCGATCACGACGGAGGCGGCGACCAGCCAGGGAT
This sequence comes from Caulobacteraceae bacterium, assembly GCA_003165275.1. Taxonomy (GTDB): domain Bacteria; phylum Pseudomonadota; class Alphaproteobacteria; order Caulobacterales; family Caulobacteraceae; genus Poindextera. The sequence goes on along the minus strand of PLSW01000233.1, from coordinate 4,963 downwards.
CGTAGACCAGCCAACCGGGAACGACCAAGGCCGCCATGCCCGAATAGTGCATGACCGATACGCCGGCGCCGACGATGACCCCGGCGACCAGCTGGCGTGCGATCGACGGCTTCTCCCGCGCAGTCACGACGTGGAAGCCGACCGCGACGATGGCGATTGCCACCATCAGTGAAAACAGGGTGAGCCCGGGCGCATAGCCCACCGCGACGCCGGCGTTCATCGCCAGCATCGCCACGAAGTGCATCGACCAGATGCCGCCGCCAAGCACCACGGCGCTGCCGATGAGCCAGAGGCGGCGAGCCTTGCCGCTCGCCTTGCGCAGCCGCGTGCCCATGTCGAGCGCCGTGAGCGAGGCAAAGTAGGCCACAAGGAACGACAAGACGACCAGCGTCAGGTCGTGACGCATCAAGAGGGACATCGGAAGCCTCGCAAGCACTGACGCGCCTTGGTCGTCGCGCCGGTATGTTTGCTCCGTGTGTGGTTAAGAAACAGGCAGGGCTGAACCTGAGCCAAGAGTGGGTGATTTCGTCGCACGCCCTCCACCCGGCCGCGCCTAATTGGGGGTCGTGAGGCTTGGCCCTGTCGGCCACGATCGCGCCCAGGTCCGGCGCGCGGACCACGGCGGTCGCCGCCGCCATCGTCATGAACGGGCCGACGACCCGAGCGATGGCGCGGGCGCGCGCTATGGAGTGAGGCGTCGCCGGCATGGTGATCCAGGTCCCTCGCGGCTGCGAATCAACCGAGGCGAACGGGATCGCCATCGAATTATAGCGCGCGGCCGCGGGCGACCGCGCGGCGATTGTCGCGACGAGGGTCCGCTTCAACTTCACGTCCGGCGCAGGGGCGATAGGGCGCCCTCCCCGATCCAGCCCCTAGAACCAGGTCAAGGCGGATTTTCCGGCGGCCGGGCCAATGCGGAGGCGCCCTCCCGCGCACGGCGACCAGTATGTCCACGTCCCGACAGATCGCTCGGATTCTCGGGCCCGCGTTGATCGCTCTCGGCCTGACGGAGGCGCTCAACATCGACGTCTTCGCCGGCGTTCCGGCGGCGTTCGTTTACCTCAACGGAACTGTGCTGTTCGTGGCGGGTGTGGCGATCGTCCAGGGGCACAATCGTTGGCGACTCGGCTGGCCGATGGTGGTGACCCTGGCCGGCTGGGTGCTGCTGCTGGGCGGGCTCTACCGGATGGTCGCGCCGGCGGCGGCGTAGCCCGGCAAGGGCGCCGCCACCTACGGGCTGCTGGTGGTTCTGGTCGCGGTCGGCGGCTTCCTGACGTTCAAGGGCTACGAGCCCAGGCGGACCGGCGAGACCTGACCGATGGCGGCGGCGATCAGATCTGGGTCAGGCTGAAGATAACCAGGCCGACGACAAGCATCCCGAACGCCACGACGGAGGTCATCCAGACGACCAGGGTCTTGAGCAGCGCGCCGAGGACGCTGGAGCCGTAGCCGCCGCGCAGGGTCTGGAAGAGGTTGATCGGCGTCCAGACGGCGACCGCCGCCAGCCAGTAGCCCATCCAGGGCCAGGGCAGGACCAGCCCGACGGCGTTGGCGAGAAAGGCGAAGGACAGCAGATCCATCGCCACCAGCAGGTGGTCGTAGATGAAATAGCGATGCTTGTTTCGATACACCGCGGCGAGGCTGAGGCCAATGATGGGCAGGAGCAGGATCGCCAGCCTGTGGCCCCAGGTGAAGAGAACCGTGAGATAGTATTCGGGATTGGCGCGCGCCTTGTGGATGCCGGCCGAAAACGCGGCACGCGACTTATGTGAGCCTTTGACCTCGACTATTGGCCCGGCCTCCGTCGGTTTGTCCTCAGGGTGGCCCTGGGCGACCCGGTTCGCCTGGCCCTGGGTGTCGGCGTAGGACGCGTTGACCCGCGCCACGGCGTTGGCGTATCGCGCCTGGACGTCCGCGGGGGCGTCGTCGCCCTCCCTCAGATCCTCCGCCCGGTCTCTGGCGGCCTCGGCGAGATCGTGGGCGTGGTCCCGGTCCGCTTCGGCGCGAATGCGGGCGACCTCGCTGGCGCGGCCGGCCGGGGTGGCGAGCAGCGCCGCATGGGCCTGGGCCTGACGTTCGGAGGCGCGGGTCATCTCATGGACCGCGTGCTCGGCGGCGAAGATGAACAGCAGCAGGGCGACCAGGAAGGTGCGGAACGGCGGCACGTGCCGGGCGATGCGTCCTTCCATATAGTCGCGGGCGAGGCGCCCCGGCCGCAGGAACAGGTCCGGCAGGGTGCGCAGCAGGCGGCCATCGAGGTGCAGCAGCCCCTCGATCCCCTCCCAGATCAGATGCAGGATCGAGCGCTTGTGAGTGTCGGCGGCCTGGCCGCAGACATGGCAATACCGGCCTTCGAGCACAGCGCCGCAGTTGGCGCAGCGCGTCCCCGGCGCCGGGGCCGGGCCGCGGCGTCCGCCGACCAGGTGCGGCGCCGAATCCGCCGCCGCCGCTTCAAGCTCTTCCGCCACCCTGCCCCCAGACCCCGCCGCCGCGGACACGCTAGAGCAGACGCCGCGCTCGCGCACGCCTTCTGACGCCTTGTGAGGGCCGGTCCCCTGCCCTTGCCAGCTTGCCGCCCTCTTCCTCGTCGATTGCGCCTACAGCCTAGCCGCCGCCAGGCGCCTCGACGAAGGCGCGCAGGCGCTCGAGGGCGTCGCTCCATTGGGCGGAGACGGACCGCAGATAGTCCTGCGCCTGGGCGATCGGCTCCGGCCGCAGGGCGTAGCGGCTCTCGCGGCCGGTGCGCACGCGGCTGACCAGGCCGGCGGTCTCCAGCACGCCGAGGTGTTTGGTGATCGCCTGCCGGGTCATGGGCGAGCCGGCGGACAGGCCGGCGATGGACCGGCTCTCGCCGTCGGCGAGGCGCGCCAACAGGGCGAGCCGGGTTTCATCGCCCAGGGCGGCGAAGATCGGGGCCGGCCCGGCCGCCGGCGCCGCCTCAAGTCTCGACATGGGCCTTGATGTTCAGCATCTGCTCGGCCCAGCCGCTGTCGTCCATGCGCAGGGCGATGTCGCGGCGATGCGGCGGCAGGGCGTCAAAGCCCGATTCGGTCACCGTCAGCCGCGTTCCCGCGCCGATCGACGCCAGGCTGAACGCGACCAGGGTCGGCGGCTCGGCGTTGTAGTCCGTCTCAGGGTCGACAGCGTAGGGATGCCAGGTGAAGGCGAAGCGATGGGGTCGCTGCATGACCGTGACCTTGGCCTCCCGGAGCAGATTCTCGTAGCCCGGATAGGTCAGGCGGCCGCTGGCGGTTTCGCCGACCTCGAACGGCCCGTCGAGTTTGACGCCGAACCAGGCGCCGAATTGGTCGTGGTCGGTCAAAGCGGTCCAGACGCGGTCGATGGACGCGCGCAAGTCGATGGTCTTTTCGATAGCATTGGACATGGGCAACCTCCGGGTTGCCTTCTTCTAACGGCCGAAAGGCGAATGGGCAACCAATACATTGCGTTTTTACCGGGCGGTCAGATCCGCGCCAACACCTCGGCCGTCGGATCGCCCGCCCAGCCCCGGCGGGAAACCGCCTCGTCCTTCGCCGCGGCCGAACCCTCCCCGAGCGTCCGTTCGGCGCGGGCCAGGACCTGCAGGGTCAGGGGATCGTCGGCCCAGGTCTTGAGGGCGGCGTGGGCCTCGGTGCGGGCGGCCTCCGCCTGCCCCGCCTGCAGCAGCGCTGCGGCCAGGCTACGCCGGACCGGGTACCACCAAAGCGGCGGGTCGCGGTAGCCGCCGAACTGGGCCTCCTGCAGGCTCGCCGCTTCGCGGTAGGCGTTCGCGGCGTCCCCCGGCCTGTGGTCCAGCATCGCCGCCCGGCCCTGCAGCACCCGCTGCGCCACCTGGACCACAGCCGCCTGATGGCCGGTGAAGGTCTTGGTCGGCAGGGCGGTGATGGCGGCGGCCTCGGTCCGCACCGCGGCGATATCGCCGGCGCGGGCGGCAGATTCCCCCCGGGCGTAGCGCCACATGGCCTGCAGATAGGGCTTGTCCGCCCCGGGATCGGGCAAGGCCGCCACCTGGGCCCGGCCGGCGTAGCGCCCCTCCGCCGCATAGGCGTGGCCAATGACGGTGGAGGCGGTCTTGGGGTCGGCGGCGGCGATGGCGGGGCCGGCGAGGCCGAGCGCCTCCTCGCCATCGCCGGCGATCATCGCCGCGCCGATGCCGAAGCTGACGTTGTGGCCATGGTAGTCGAGCTTCCATACCCCGCCGCGGGGAGCGTTGGCGTCGTCGATCCGCACCGCCTCGACATTGGCCCGCGCCGCGTCCGCATAGCGCCCGACCCAGTAGTAGGTGTGCGACGGCATGTGGACGAGGTGGCTGGCCGCCGGCGCCAGCCTTTGCAGCCGGTCGGCGTAGGCCTCGGCGCGGGCAGGCAAGCCGTCCATCTCGGTGGCGTGGATGTAGAAGTGGATCGCGCCGGTGTCGTCGGGATTGCGGGTCAGGGCCCCGCCGAGGAGTTCGAGGGCCCGGTTCAAATGGTCCTTGTTGCCGACGTGCGCGGCCGGGATCATCCAGGCGTCGGCGGCGGTGATCGCCAGCTCGTTGTCCTGGGGATGGTCGCGGGCCAGGGCGTCCATCTGGGCGGCGAAGGCGCGGTCGCCCGGTCCCTTGCCGCCCCCGTCGCGATAGCGGGCCTGCAGCGCGGAGGTCAGCCGGCGTTCCTTGTCGGGGCCGTCCTTGGCCAGGGCGGCGGCCTTGTCGGCGAGGGCCGCCAACTCGGTCTGGGTCTTGGCGTCGATGGGGTAGTTGATGGTTGGGCCCCGTGCCCAGGCCTCGCCCCAGGCGCACATGGCGCAGGTGGGATCGGCCAGCTCGGCGGCCTTGAAGGCGGCGATGGCCGACTTGTGGGCGAAGGCGTGCCCCAGCTGCATGCCGTTGTCGAAGAAGGCCTGGGCCCTGGCGTTGGCGGCGCGGATGGGAAAGCCGCCGGTTCCATAGCCGCTGAGGATCGCGCTCGCCGGCGCGACCACG
>PLSW01000129.1 GCA_003165275.1 Caulobacteraceae bacterium | reverse complement strand
CGTGGAAGACGGTCGATGTGCTGAAGGCGTTCAACTGGCTGAGCTGGTACGGCGGCAAGTTCTCCACCTCCGGCAAGCGGGGGGTGTTCATGGACCAGGCCCTGGAGCTGCTGCCGGCGGACTGCTGGCGCTGGTACCTGACCGCCAACGCGCCCGAGGGCTCGGACACCGCCTTCACCTGGGAGCAGTNNGTGCTGGGCAATTTCGTCAACCGCATCCTGAAGTTCACCGAGACCCGCTTCGACGGGGTGGTGCCGGCCGGGGGCGAGCCGGGACAGATCGAGCAGAAGCTCTACGCCGACGTCGGCGCGCGTCTGGCGGAGCTCACCGAGCAGATGGCCGCCCTGGAGGTGCGCAAGTCCGCCCAGACCCTGCGGGCCCTCTGGGTGCTGGGCAACGAGTACCTGCAGGCGGCCGCCCCCTGGACGGCGATCAAGACCGACCCGGTCCGGGCCGCGGTGATCGTGCGCACGGGGCTGAACCNNCTGAACCTGGTGGCCCTGTTCGCGCGGGTGTCGGCACCGATCATCCCCTATTCGGCGGAGCTGATCGCCGGCGGGGTGGGCGAGGCCTATCCGCCGGCGTGGCCGACCACGGACGCCGCGGCGGAATTGTCGCGCCTGCCCGCGGGGCGCGTGGTGAAGGCGCCGGAGGTGCTGTTCAAGAAGATCGAGGACGCCCAGATCGTGGAGTGGACAGAGCGGTTCGGCGGGGCGGAGTAGGNNAGCTGCGTTGTCGACACCGCGCGGACAGGCCGGCGCGACCCGTCCGTCCGCCTTCGGCGGGATGGTCTTCTCCCGCAAGGGGAGAAGACCTTGGCTATTTCTTCCCGGCGCGCTTCACCACCTCGTCCGGCTTGATATCCAGCCAGTCGGGCATCACCGCGTTGTAGCGGGCGACCTCGTGCAGGTCGACGACGACGCCGCGGGAGCCTTCCCACATCATGTGCAGGGCGACGTAGATGACGATGGCCAGGCCCACATAGCCGATCCAGCGCACCCGGTGCAGCATGCGGGAGATGGCGTTGGCGGCGATGCCCATCAGCACGATCGAGAGCAGCAGGCCGAAGACCAGGATGTAGGGGTGGCTGTGGGCGGCTCCGGCCACCGCCAGCACGTTGTCCAGGGACATCGAGATGTCGGCGAGCAGGATCTGCAGGAAGGCCTGCAGGAAGCTCTTGGCCGGGGCGGCGTGGGCGTCCGCCCGGCCCTGGGCGCGCAGGTCGCGCCACATCTTGTAGCAGACCAGCAGCAACAGCAGGCCGCCGGCCATCAGCAGGCCGATGACGCTGAGCAGCTTGAGGGCGAAGAGGGCCAGGGTGATGCGCAGGACCACCGCCGCCCCCAGGCCGGCGAGGATCACCTGCCGCCGACGCGCGGGGGCGAGGCCCGAGGCGGCGATGCCCACGGCCACGGCGTTGTCGCCGGCCAGCACCAGGTCGATCAGCATCACCTGGGCGAGGATCAGCAAGGGGCCGGTCCAGGCGGCGGCGCCGGATATCAGGTCGGGCATGGGTCTTCCATGCTTGGGCCCCGGGGGGATGGCAAGGGGGCGCTTTTCATCAGTCGGTGAGCGTCGCGATCATGCGGCCACCCGCTCGTCCCCGCGCAGGCGGAGACCCAGGGGGCTGGGCGTAGGTCCATGCAAATCCCCTGGGTCCCCGCCCTTCGCGGGGATGAGCGGATTGTGCGTTCAGGCGTGTTCCGCTTCCCGCGCCGGCTCGGTCTCGGCGGCCGGGACGGCGTGGTCCGAGAAGCCGAGGGCCTCGTGGCTCAGCGCCTCGTGGCCGAGGGCTTCGGGCGCTTCGTGGACCGCGTCGGCCGGCGCCGCTTCGGCATAGACCGGCTCGGCCACCGGCGCCGTCTCGGCCGCCGGGGTCGGGGGATGGGTCAGGCTTTGCCAGTCGAAGGTCTCGGGGGTCGGCGCCTCGACGTGATCGGGGGCGTGGGCGACCGCAGCCACCGGCTCGGCCGCCACGCCTTCGGGAGCCAGCGTCGAGGCGAAGACCGGCGCGGCCTCGGGAGCGGCGGCGTCGGCGGCCGGGACGGCGGGCGGGTCGTAGTGGACGGCCAGGGCTTCCGGCAGGGCGGCGGCGGGCGCCTCGGCCGGCGCCGCGCCGCCGTAGGCGTCCACCTGGGCGGGGGCGCCGTAGTCGGCGGCCTGGAACGACGGGCCTTCATGGGCCACCGGCATCGGGGCGGGCTCCGCCGCGACCTCGGCCTGGCCCAGGGTGGGGCTGGCCTTGGCGTACCGGGTCTTGGGCCGGCCCGAGCCGCGGGCGGCGATGATCAGCAGCAGGATGGCGACGAGCAGGATCAGCCCGCCGGTGAAGTTCTTCGAGGCCACCGGATGGGCGAAGCCCGGCAGGTGCAGGGTCGGCAGGCCGGGGATCGACAGCCAGGACGGCAGCGACAGGCCGGGCAGGTGCAGATGCGGGAAGGGATGCAGATGCGGGAAGGTCCATTTGGGCGCCTGGACGGAGGCGGTCGGGGCGGCGGGGGCGGCCGGGGCCAGCGGCGCGACGACAAACGGCGTGGCGGGGGCGGGCGCAGCCGCGATCACCGGCGCCGGAGCCAGAGCCGGCTTGGCGACCACCGGGGCGGGCGTGGGGACCGTCGCCGCGACCGTCCCGGCGTGATGGCGATGGCCGTAGCCGCCGGCGTAGTCATAACGATGTCCATAGATCCGCTCGCGTTCGGCGCGGCTCATGTCCCGGGGATTGGCGATGGGGGCCATGCTGGGGAAGGCGCGCTGGTCGGCGACGGCGGCCTGGGCCTGGGGCGGCGGCGGGCCGCCCAGCAGGTCGGGAGAGCGGTCGGCGTGGTGTTCGGTGGCCACCGGCGGGGGCGGGGCTTCCTGTCCGTTCGGCGCGCTGCACGCCGCCAGGACGAGCAGGCCGAGGGCGCAGGCCCCCATCGCCGACGTCCGCACCACCATCTTCAACATCGGTAATCCCCCGAAAACCATGTCTCGTCGCCCGCTTATCAGCGGTTCAGAAGCGCGACCGGCTGAGAGAACCACGGTCGGCGCCAAAATCAAAGATCGTTAACGCGGGTCACTGAAACTTCGCCAATGCCGCGCCGCGCGAGAAATCTTCCCCAAAACGCTGAATAATCAGGGCAAACGGGGCCGGCTGGCCTCGTAGAGGGCCACCGCCGCCGCGGCCGAAACGTTCAGGCTTTCAAAGCCGCCGGGCATCGGGATGCGCCCCAGGGCGTCGCAATGCTCAGCAACCAGGCGCCGCAGGCCCTCGCCCTCCGAGCCCAGCACCAGCACGGTGGGGGAGGGATCCAGGGCCTCGGCCAGGGATTCGCTCGCCTCGCCGTCCAGGCCGACGGCGCGCCAGCCGAGGTCGGCGAGCTTTTCCAGAGCCCGCGACAGGTTGGTGACCCGGGCGTGGGGCAGGGCGTCCACCGCCCCGGCGGCGGCCTTGGCCAGGGCGCCGGAGAAGCTGGGGCAGTGGCGGTCCTGCACGATCATCCCCCGCGCCCCGAAGGCCGCCGCCGAGCGCAATATGGCGCCGACGTTCTGCGGGTCGGTGACCTGGTCGAGCATGACCAGGAAGCCCGTCGCGGGCGTGCCCAGCTCCTCGATTCCCACCGCCTCGGGGGGCAGGCCCAGCCAGGCGACGCCCTGGTGGACGGCGCCGGCGGGCAGCTCGCGGCCGATGAGGGCCGATTCGGTGAGGGTCACATTCGGCGACTTGCCGAACTGATCGAGGATCATCCGGGCCCGGTCCTCGCTGGCCAGGATGCGTTTGGGCGGATCGCGCAGGGGGTTGGCCAGGGCCGCGGCCACCGCGTGCCAGCCCCAGATCCACTCGGCGCCATCCTTGTCCGGAGCGGCCTTTGCGGGCCCCTTGGCCCCGCCCTGGCGGGCGAAATAGGGCCGCGCGCCGCCGGGCTTTCCGGGACGTTTGTCGCCGCGTTTCGGATCGTTGCGTTCGTGGGAAGAGGACACTATAAGACGCGCTCCAATTTGGGGCCTTGTTAGCCTCCGCGATGAGGGCCGGCTGATCTAGCATCGGTCGGGTCTCGGGCGGGGGTTTTTATTCGGAAGGTTTCGGCTTTGGCCGGGGCGTTTCGGGTGGGCAGGGCGTCCGAAGCGCGCGCGGGGGAATGTCCCGAGCGGCAAAGGGGGCGGACTGTAAATCCGCTGGCGTACGCCTTCGCAGGTTCGAGTCCTGCTTCCCCCACCACGCGGCTTCGAGGCGGCCCTGAGATCGGGCCCCGGACTGGACGAATTGGCGGGCTGGTCCTTCGGGGCCGGCATGCGCCCCGCCGGCCTGGCGGCGCGCGGGTATAGCACAATGGTAGTGCAGCAGCCTTCCAAGCTGAGGATGCCGGTTCGATCCCGGCTACCCGCTCCAAGGGCGTCGGTGAGCCATCAAATTTCGCGCCATTGCCGCGACGAGGTCTGCGACCTGAGCTTCGCTGATCGGGGATGGCTGGCCTGGCGACGTGCGCTCCCGTGAAACCGGCACGGTTTACGCTCCCTGAACATTAGCTGCTTCACGTCTGGTCTCCATGAGGTTCAAAACCCCAAAAATCTCGCCGAACTTCTGGGCCCACGCGGCAGTGAGAGCCTTTTCAAAAGGAGGGCCGAGTGCGGTCGCGCGGCGATCCAGTTCGTCTTTGAGCCTCTGCAGCCAGGGCCGCTCAATGAGCAGCGCACTTTCCGCCCCCCAGTATTGGTAGCGAAGTACCAGTGCAGCGATTATCGGTCGATTGATGCGGCCGTCCGTCAGCATAACGTCGGCGAATACAACTGGGTCAAGGTGATGCAGGATTGGTTCGCCGCCATAGTTGTTTTCCCCGGTCACGGCTTCGAACAAGGCTGTTCCCTCGTTGGCCGGTTCATTCAGGCTCTCCAGCAAAGCTGGCGCTGCGGCTTTCATCCGCAAATCGAGACAGGCCGTGACTGCGTTTTCGAGGTGTTCCTTGATCCGCACGAACACCTGATCCTCATGCCGTGCCTATCCGGTTGACGCACA
>PLSW01000177.1 GCA_003165275.1 Caulobacteraceae bacterium | reverse complement strand
GTCGGGCACGGCTTACAAAGGCCTTTCCCCTTGCGGGAGAAGGTGGCGCGCGGAGCGTGACAAGGGGTCGCGCCGGCCCATCCGCGCGGTGTCGACAACGCAGCGGCGCGGCCGGTGCGACCCCTCATCCGGCCCTTCGGGCCACCTTCTCCCGCAAGGGGAGAAGGCCTCTGAATGGAAGGCCCTTCTATGAAAACCCCCATCCGCATCGGGATCCTGGGCGCGGCCAAGATCGCGCCTGGGGCGGTGATCAAGCCGGCGGCCAAGCGGGACGATGTGGTCATCGCCTGCGTGGCGGCGCGGGATCCCGGGCGGGCGCGGGCCTATGCGGACGAGCATGGGATCGCGGAGGTGGCCGAGGACTATGCGGCCCTCATCGCCCGGGACGACCTGGATCTGATCTACAACGCCCTGCCCCCGGCCGGGCATCCGGAGTGGACGATCCGGGCGCTGGAGGCGGGCAAGGCGGTGCTGTGCGAAAAGCCCTTCGCCCGCGACGCCGCCCTGGCGCGGACGATGACCGAGGCGGCCGAGCGCACCGGCCGGACGCTGATCGAGGCCTTCCATTATCGCTATCACAACGTCATTCGCCGGGCGGAGGCCATCGTGCGGTCCGGCGAGCTGGGCGACCTGGTCGCCGCCGAGGCGGTGTTCCAGGTCACCATCCCCTTTCGCGAGGGCGAGCTGCGCTGGATCGACGAACAGGGGGGCGGGGCGTTGATGGACCTGGGCTGCTATCCGATCCACGCCCTGCGGACGCTGATCGGGAGCGAACCGGAGGTGGTCTCGGCCAGCGCCGTTCTGGAGCGCGGGGTGGATGTGGAGACCCGGGCGCAGCTGCGGTTCGGCGAGGTTGCCGCCACCCTGGCCACCGGCATGAACCCGGCTGCCCGGGCGGCGCGGGTGACCCTGACCGGGACGCGGGGCACGCTCGATATCGTCAACTTCGTCGCGCCGCAGATCGGCTGTTCGTTCACGGTGACCGTGGATGGCGTGGCGCGGCAGGAGGACACAGCCGGTCCATCCACCTACGAGGCGCAGCTGGCGCATGTGGTGGATGTGCTGGTGAACGGGGCGACCCCGCTGACCGGCGGGGCGGACGCTGTGGCGAACATGGCGGTGATCGACGCGGTCAGGGCGGCGTCGCGCGCTTAACCTTCTTCCCTCGCGGGGAGTTTCGGTGACAGTTTACTTANNTAAGTAAACTGTCACCGAAACTCGCGCCCTTGCGGCGGCCGTATTGGCGCCCCTATGGTCCGGCCCGCCTGAAACCGTTTGAGCGCCCCATGAAACGCATCCTCCTCGCCGCGGCCGCCCTGCTGTTCGCGCAGCCTGTCTTCGCCGACCCCGCCGATCCGCGCATCAGCGCGGCGGCCCTGTCCGAGCATATCAGGGTGGTCTCGTCGGACGCCTTCGAGGGTCGCGGGCCCGCCACGCCGGCGGAGATCAAGACCATCGACTACATCGTCGAGCAGTTCAAAAAGGAGGGGCTGACGCCCGGCGGGGATTCCCATGGCCGCTGGGGCGCCTGGACCCAGGACGTGCCCTTGGCGCGGTTCGAGGTCAAAGGCCCCGTGACCATGTCCCTGAACGAGGGCGGCGCCGTCGTACCCCTGGCCCAGGGCGAGCAGGCGGTGGTGCAGACCCTGACCCCCGTCGACCATGTGGCGATCAAGGCCGCGCCGCTGGTGTTCATCGGCTACGGGGTCAAGGCGCCGGAGCGCCATTGGGACGACTTCAAGGGCGTCGACCTGCACGGCAAGATCGCCGTGGTGCTGATCAACGACCCCGACTACGAGGCCGACCTGGGCGGCCGGTTCGACGGCAAGGCGATGACCTACTACGGCCGCTGGACCTACAAGTACGAGGAAGCCGCGCGGCAGGGCGCCCTGGGGATGCTGATCATCCACGAGACCGGCCCCGCGGCCTATGGCTGGCAGACGGTGCGCAACTCCAATGGCAACGCCCAGTTCGACATCGTCCGCGCCGACGCCTCAAAGGCCCACCCGCTGCTGCAGGGCTGGATCCAGCGGGACGTGGCGGTGGAGCTGTTCAGGAAGGCCGGGCTCGACTTCGAGGCGGCCAAGAAGGCGGCCCAGCGGGAGGACTTCCGCCCCGTCGCCCTGACCGGCGAGAGCTTCTCGGCGGACTATGCCGTCGACCACAGCCAGATCGTCACCCACAACGTCGTCGCCCGCGTGGTCGGCAAGACCCGGCCGGACGAGACGGTCTTCTACACCGCCCACTGGGACCATCTCGGCGTCGGCGCCCCGGACGCCAGGGGTGACCGCATCTATAACGGCGCGGTGGACAACGGCACCGGGGTCGCGGCCCTGCTGGAGCTGGGCCGCGCCTTCGCCCAAGCCCCGCGCACGGAGCGGTCGGTGGTGTTCCTGGTGGTGACGGCGGAGGAGAAGGGCCTGCTCGGCTCGGCCTACTACGCCAGTCATCCGATCTATCCCCTGGCCAAGACCGTGGCCGACATCAACCTGGACGCCCTGGACACCGACGGCCTGGCCCGGGACGTGACCGCGTCGGGCACCGGCCAGCTGACCCTGCAGGACGACCTGATCGCCTTCGCCAAGGCGGACGGGCGCTATTTCACCCCGGACCCCACCCCGGAGCAGGGGCATTTCTTCCGCTCCGACCACTTCTCCTTCGCCAAGGTCGGGGTGCCGGCCCTGTCGGTGGGATCGGGCCAGGATCTGGTCAACGGCGGCGTTCCCGCCGGGGCGGCCTGGCAGAAGGAATACGTGGCCCACCGCTACCACCAGCCCGCCGACGAATGGCGCGCCGACTGGGACCTCTCCGGCGAAGTCGCCGACCTCACCCTGGTCTACCAGCTGGGCCGGCATCTGGCCGATTCCGACGAATGGCCGGTGTGGAAGGACGGCTCGGAGTTCAAGGCGGTGCGGGACGCGACGGCGGGGGAACGGAAATAGCAGGGGGCCGGCTTGTCCCTTGGGCCAGCGTTGCACCGCCGTCGGTGCGTCCTTCGACACGGTCGCTCCGCTCCCTACTCAGGATGACGAAGAACTTGAATGGCATAACTATTCGTCATGCTGAGTAGCGCATCCTTCGCGCGCGTGTCGAAGCACGCAGGATTTCGCCGCCGCCCCCTTGCCCCTGCGTCACACTTGGCGCCTCCCGGGAAAGGCGTAACCTTCCCCCCATGACGCCGGCCCGACCCGGCGCGATGGGAGAACGGCCATGCGCACCAACGGCATCAATCACCTGGCCCTGGTCTGCCAGGACATGGCGGAGACCGTGCGGTTCTACACCGAGGTTCTCGACATGCCGCTGATCAAGACCGTGCAGCTGCCGGACGGCGGCCAGCACTTCTTCTTCGACTGCGGCGGCGGATCGAGTCTGGCCTTCTTCTGGTGGGCGGACGCGCCGGCGGCGGCGCCGGGCATCGCCTCGGTGGAGGACTTCCCGCGCAAGCCCAGGAGCGCCGTGGGGTCGATGAACCACGTGGCCTTCACCATCGACGATGACCAGCTGCAGATCTATTGCGACAAGCTGCAGAAGGCCGGCGTGCCCTGCCTGCCCCTGGTGGTGAACCACGACGACAGCGAATCCGGGGTCAGCGCCGAAATGCATGACGGGGTCTTCGTGCGCTCGGTCTATTTCCGCGATCCCAACGGCATCATGCTGGAGTTCGCCTCCTTCACCCGGGCCCTGGGCGGACCGCAGGACGTGCGCCACGCACCGAAATCGACCGCCAAGATCGCCGATCCGGTCGCCTGATGCCGCGTCTGCGGCAGGTCTCCAAGGGCGAGGCCACGGACGAGACCATCCTGGCCACCTATCGGCTGCTGTTCGGCGAGCGCGACCCCGTGGCCGAGCCGGGCACCGCGACCGGCACCACCGGTGACTGGTGGACGGTGTTCGCCAACTCCCCGGACGTGTTCAAGCACGCGGTGCGCGGCTTCGGTCTCTACCGCGACCCGGCCCGCAAGCTGGATCCGGTGCTGCGCGAGCTGGGCCAGACCCGCGCCGGCTGGGCCAAGGGCAGCCAGTTCGTGTTTTCCCAGCACTGCAAGTCCCTGCGCGGGCTTGGGGTCTCGGAGGAGAAGATCGCCGCGGTGCCCGCCTGGACGGTGGCGTCGTGCTTCAGCGAACAGGAACGCGCGGTGCTGGCCTACACCGACTGCCTGACCTTAAGCGCCGGCCGCACGCCGGAGCCGGTGTTCGCGGCCCTGCGGGGTTTTCTCGATGACGAGCAGATCCTGGAGCTGACCTACCTGACCTGCCTCTACGACATGCACGCGGTGATGAGCCGGGCGCTCAGGCTGGAGTTCGACGACCGGGATGATCCGGTGGTGGAGGTCGCCGCGCCGACGGATTTCGCCGGGCGGGATTTCCTGGATACGGGGCGGTAGGGGCTCGCACTGCGTCCCTGCGTCCTTCGACACGGTCGCTGCGCTCCCTACTCAGGATGACGTCGAGGGGTGGGCTGTAAAACCCTCCGTCATGCTGAGTAGCGCGCCCTTCGCGCGCGTGTCGAAGCACGCACGGCGTCGCCACCGGGTCTCTGCGAACCTCCACTGGCCAGCCGACCCAGCTCCCGCCAGAAATCCATCATCGGCTCGATCATGTACCCCCGCACCGCGTTGTGGGGATTGCCCTCGCCGATCTCATGGTCGTTGAGGCCCAGCCTCAACGCCTCCGCCGGATCGGGCAGGTACATGGTCCCGAACAGCCAGTCCCACACGGGCACGCCCCCGCCGAAGTTCTTGTCCCGGTGCTTGAGGTCGGCGCTGTGGTGGACGTGATGGAACAGGGGCCCGACCCACAGGCGGTCGAACCAGCCGTAGCTGAGCGGCACGTGGGAGTGGTTGAGGGCGTCCTGCACCAGGGTGGCCATGGCCAATAGCCCGAGGATGGTCAGGGCGGCGGGGGTGAAGACGCCGCCGGTGAGCCAGAGGGCCGCGCCGACCACCGCGGTGCGCCAGACGAAGCTGATCGACCCGCCCAGCAGGGTGTCGAGGGGATGGCCGCGGGCGGCGGTGAACGGCGACAGGGCCTCGGCGGAGTGGTGCACCTTGTGCAGGGACCAGAACAGCGGGGTCCTGTGGCCGGCGTAGTGGAAGAGGAAGGCGCCGAAGGAGCCCAGGATCACCGAGGCGAAGACCTGGACCAGGGTGTCCGCGATCGGGTGGCCCGCCAGGGGGATCGCCGGCGCGCCCTGGGCCGCGATCAGGGCCCTGGCCAGCCGCTCCGCGGAATAGAGCGAGCCGACGAAGGCCCCCGCCGGGATGACGACCAGCAGCTGGAACCAGAAGATCCGGATGTCGAAGCGAACGGTGGGGGCCTTGTAGAGGTCGGCCGGGGCGACCGCGCCCAGGATGTCGCGCCAGCGGGCCAGGAGCCGGCGCTGCCTGAAGCATGCGAAGCCGTAGGCCAGCACCGCGAACAGGCCGAACATCACCGCCAGGAAGACCGGCAGGTTGGCGTAGGCGGCGAGGTAGAGGCGGGTGAGGTGGTGGATCGTCATCCCGCCGATTGTCGACCGGCCGCGCTGAAGGTCGGGTTAAGCGGCTTGGGCTTAAGTTGACGAGCGCCTTTTGGGAGGCCTTCTCCCCTTGCGGGAGAAGGTGGCCGCGAAGCGGACGGAAGAGGGGTCGCGCCGGCCTATCCGATCTTGCGGCCGCGCCAATGTTCTTGTATTGTTCTATTCTGCATGGAGTTGACCCATCAAAACGCGCGCGGGCGCGGCGGATGCGGAAATCACCGACATCCAATGAAGCCAAGCTTTGGGAATTGCTCCGGCGGCGTCAGGTTGGCGATCTAAGGTTCCGTCGGCAGGCGCCGATAGGTCCGTACATCGTTGACTTTGTCTGCCTGCGACATCGGCTGATCGTCGAGGCCGACGGCCCCTTTCATGACGCCGAAAACGACGCGCGGCGTGATGCGTGGCTGAAAAGTCAGGGCTTCCGAATCCTGCGGTTTTCCAACGAAACGACCGCGACCGATGACAGATCGGTCCTTGCGGCCATCATCGCAGCGGTTGAGGCGCGCGGATAGGTCGGCGCGACCCCTCATCCGGCCCTTCGGGCCACCTTCTCCCCCAAGGGGAGAAGGCCTCCTGTTTTCAGACCTTCAGCTCGTCCTAGATCGCCCCCGCCTTGGCCAGGGCCGCCATCTCGTCGTCCCCCAGGCCGAGCAGGCCCCGGAACACCTCGTCGTTGTGCTGGCCGACGATCTGGGGGGCGATGGAACGGATGGAGCCGGGGGTGGCGGAGAGCTTGGGAAACACGCCCTGCATCTTCAGGCCGGGCCAGCGGGGGTGGGGGACGTCGACGATGGCCTCGCGGGCGGCGATGTGGGGGTCGGCCACGAGGTCCGGGGCGCGGTAGATGCGGCCGGCGGGGATGGAGGCGGCCAGCATCAGGGCCTCGACCTCGTCCACGGTATGCTGCTTCGTCCAGGCCTCGATAAGGGCGTCGAGCTCGGCCTGATGGGCGCCGCGGGCGGCGTGTGTCGCATAGCGGAGATCGGCGGCCAGTTCCGGCCGGCCCATCACCTCGGCCAGGCGGCCGAACAGACTGTCCTGGTTGGCGCCGATCATGTAGTCGCCGTCGGCGCAGCGATAGACGTTGGACGGGGCGATGCCGGGCAGGATGGAGCCGGAGCGCTCGCGCACGATGCCGGAGACGGCGTATTCGGCCACCAGGCTTTCCATCACCTGCAGCACCGATTCATAGAGGGCCGAGTCGATGATCTGGCCCTCGCCGGTGCGCTGGCGGTGGTGCAGGGCGGCCAGGACCCCCATGCAGCCGTAGGTCGCCGCCAGGCTGTCGCCGATGGAGACCCCCATGCGGGACGGCGGCCGGTCCGGATCGCCGACGATGTTGCGCCAGCCGCCCATGGCCTCGCCGATGCCGCCGAAGCCGGTGCGGTTCGCATAGGGGCCGGTCTGCCCGTAGCCGGACATGCGCACGACAATCAGGCCGGGGTAGGCCTTGAGCAGCGCGGCGGGGTCCAGGCCCCAGCCTTCCATTGCGCCGGGGCGGAAGTTCTCGATCAGCACGTCGGCGGTCGCGATCAGCCGCCGGGCCAGGGCCTGGCCCTCGGGCACGCGCAGGTTCACCGAGACCGAGCGCTTGTTGCGGCCGATCACCTCCCACCAGACCGGCTCGCCGCGGCCCCACTGGCGCATGGGATCCCCGGCGCCGGGGGGCTCGACCTTGATGACGTCCGCGCCCATGTCGCCCAGCAGCTGGCCGCAGAAGGGCCCGGCGATCAGCTGGCCCATCTCGACGACCCGCAGGTCCTTGAGCGGGCCGGTGTTGGCGGGGGTTTCGAGGTTTACGGTGGTCATGGACGCCTCGCGGTGGAGCGCCTGTTTCGCTGGCGGGGGGCGGGGGTGCAAGGGGTTGAGGCTGGGGCGGCCCGTAAGATCATAAGGAATGACGCGCACTGGATTCGAGTCCTCCCCGCGTGCGGATACGCCATTCACACACCTCCAAAAACCTATGCGTCACAGCGACTTAGAGGCAGACCAGTGTAGGCCTTCTCCCCTCGCGGGAGAAGGTGGCGCGCGAATGCGCGACGGATGAGGGGCCGCGCCGGCCCCTCCGATAATATGTTGAAACAACACGGCAATCGCCGGCGCGGCCCCTCATCCGGCCCTTCGGGCCACCTTCTCCAGCAAGGGGATAAGGCCTAGGTTTCACCGCCTAGGAAGGTGGGGTTGGCGTCGAACTTGAAGATGTGTGCATCCCCTAGC
>PLSW01000305.1 GCA_003165275.1 Caulobacteraceae bacterium | reverse complement strand
AGCAGCTCGTAGCGCTCCAGCACCCGCTCCTCGTTCCAGGGGGCGCCGTCCAGGGCGAACAGGCGCCGCGCCCGGGCCCGGCGCTCCTCCGTCGTCGCCCAGCCGTCGAGGGCGGGGGCGATGGCCGCGTCGATGAGGTCGGGGCGACCGTCGCGCCAGTCCTCCCAGGGGAAGTAGCGGGCGAAGGGGGTCCAGACGGTGTCCGGGCCGAGGGCTTCCACGGCGTGGGGGGTCAGGGCCAGGTAGCCGATGGAGATCACCCGCGCGGCGCCGGCGCCCACGTCGGCGAGGGGGGCGTCGCGGCCCTTGTCACCGAAGGTGTAGAGCTGCTCCACATAGCCCAGCTCGAACTGGGTCTGGGCGCTCACGAAGGCGCGCAGGGCCAGCTCGAAGGTGCGGTGGCCGTCGGGATCGAAGGGGCCGAAGGGCAGGCCGGTGAGGCGCGAGGCGCGGTCCGTGCGCGCGTCGTGCGGCCGCACGGTCAGGGCCACGGCCTGGTCCCCCTGCACGGCGACGACCACCGCCGAAAGGCCGATGACGATCTCGGTCACGGGCGCCGCGCCCTATTCGGTCGAGAAGGCGGCGGCGGGCTCGGCTTCGAAGCCGGCGGCCACGGACAGGACGTGGAAGCGGTGCAGGTACTGGGCCTCCGCCGCCGCCGTGGGCAGGGGTTCGATGGCGAGGCTGTAGCCCTTCGGCGGGCGGCCGAAGAGGGTGAGGGACTCCTCGGGATTGAAGCCGGCCAGCTGGGTGGCCTCGAAGAAGGCGCAGGCGCGGTCCGCCTTCTTCAGCAGGGTCTTAATCGCCGGCGGGGTCTTCGGCGGCAAGCCGAAGCGGATGTGGATGGCGGCCTCCAGCCGGTCCTCGAAGGCGCTATAGTTGACCCCGAGGGCGGCCTTGAACGGCGAGATCATGTCGCCGATCACATATTCGGGGGCGTCGTGCAGCAGGGCGGCCAGGCGCCAGCGGGGCTCCAGCCCCGGCTGCATATGGGCGGCGATTTCCTCGACGACCACGGAATGCTGGGCGACGGAAAAGCCGTGCGAGCCGATGGTCTGGCCGTTCCAGCGGGCGACGCGGGCGAGGCCGTGGGCGATGTCCTCGATCTCGATGTCCAAGGGGGAAGGGTCGAGCAGATCCAGCCGCCGGCCCGACAGCATGCGTTGCCAAGCCCGGGGCGTCGCAGCGTTGCGGTTTCCATGCAGCCCTTTGCCCACCAAGCCGTTCCTCTTCTTGCCAGCGCCTGTGGGGCGGACCATCGTAGCGCGTCGCACCCCCGGCAAGCGAAAATCGGCGGAGACCTGAGATGATCGAAAGCACGAGCTGGGCGAGGATCATGGCCCCGGTGGCCGGCGGGGACGCCGATGGGCCGCTGCTGGCCGCCGCCGCCGTGCTCGCCGCGCCCTTCGAGGCCGAACTGGCCGCGGTCTACGCCCCCGCCGACGTCGCCGACCTGATGCCCTGGATGGGCGAGGGGTTCATGGGCGGGGTGCAGGTCACCGCCGTGCAAAGCCTGAAGGAGGCCGCCGCCGCGGGCGAGCATTCGGCCCGGGCGTCCCTAGAGGCCTGCGCCTACGCCAGGACCAGCTTCACCGCCCTGGCCTCGCCGGTCTGGTCGGCCCTGTCCATGGAAGGGCGGCTGTCGGACGTGGTGGTGTTCGACGACGCGACCGCCAAGGGCAAGGGGCCGCTGGCCGAATCCTTCCAGCAGATCGTCGCCGATGAACAGCGGCCGACCCTCGTCGCCCGGCCAGGCCTGAGCGCCAACGGCTGCGTGGCCGTGGCCTGGGACGGGGGCAAGGAGGCCAGCCGCGCCGTCCGCACGGCCCTGCCGCTGCTGCAGAAGGCGTCGCGGGTGGTGATCCTGACGGCCCAGGCCCCGTCGTCGCGGCATTTCGATCCGGCCCGGCTGCAGGCCTTCCTGGCGGCGCGGGGGGTGACCGCGGAAGTGCAGAGCCTGACCGGGACCGGCGAGGTCGCCCCGATGCTGCTGGCCGCCGCCAAGTCCGCCCAGGCCAACCTGATGGTGGTCGGCGCCTTCGGCCATCCGAGGCTGCAGGAGTTCATCTTCGGCGGCACCACCCGCTCGTTGCTGAACGCCGCGGACGCGCCGTCGCTCTTCCTCTCCCACTGACTGATCTTAAGGAGTTTCCGATGGGCCTTAGCCGCATCGTCATGCGCCTTGCGCGCAATCCGGGCACCGAGTTCGCCGACGGCGACGATCATCGCGGCTACACCCTGCACGCCCCCCTGACCGCCGACGGCATGCTGGACGAGGCGGCCTTCAAGGCCCGCCGCGCCCCCTGCCTGGTGCGCCGCTTCGCCCCGGAGGAGGACCCGCAGGAAGGCAAACTCGCCCGCCGCCGCGAGCGCTGGTTCTTCGACTACGGCGAGGACACGGGCGCCGCGGACGAGCCGCTTTATCGCCTGGGCCAGCACCGGTTCGCGGTGGGGGAATACGTCAGCATCACCGACGAGGACGGGCTGTTGACGTACAAGGTGACCGAGGTGACGCCGGAGTAGGAGGGCTTTCGTCCCCGCCTGCTGCGGACAGTGCGGCAATACATGCAGGAAAATGGAATTGAAGGCCTTCTCCCCTTGCGGGAGAAGGCCTATTTGCCACCGCCTCCCAACGCCCGTTCAGACGAATAGTCGTCCCCCTACGACGATTTCGCGTTCCGGCTGATCAGGTCGTCGAGGTCGTCGTGGTGGTCGTGGTGGTGTTCGTGCTTGCTCTTGAACTGGGCCACGACGAGGGGGCCGCCGGAGGGGCCGCGGGCGATGTAGCCGACGGCGTGGTAGCCGTCCGGCGTCGCCGGATCGCCGGCGAGGATGAACACCGTTTCCGTATTGCCGTTGGAGGAGTCGTTGGCGCGGATGGTGGCGCCGTGGTCGTCGGCGTTGACGCTGGCCTGCTTGTCGCCGGAGCCGGCGTGGACGGTGGCCTTGTTGTGGTCGTCGTCGGCGTCGATGGTGACCCCGAAGATCTTCACCTGCGACTTGCCGCCGTCGGAATGGATGTGGATGCCGGGCATGTCGACATTGTCCTTGTCTTTTCCGCCCGGGGTCTCGTCCGAGGTGACGTTGACCAGGCCGTTGCCGGCGCCGCGCTTGATCAGGCCCTGCAGGGCGGTTTCGGTGGAGGCGAGGGCCGCCTGCGGGCTCTGGCCGCCGACGAGGACGACGCGGGTGAGGGTGACGCTTTCGTCGTCGGGACCCTTGTACGCGCAGGACTGACCATCGGCGCCCATGGCGGTGCGGGTCAGCGCGCCCTCGGTGTCGGGGCAGTCCAGCTTGTCGACCACGGTGATCGGGCCGCTGGAATGGTAGCCGCCGGTGTGGTGCACCCGAACGAGGGGGTGGCAGGCGCCCAGCGCCAAGGCCGCCGCCGCAACACCGCCGAGCGCCAGGATTTGAAGTTTCATCGTCAGCCCTTTGCAAATTCAACGGGCAAAAGGTCTCTCCGGATGGGGAGAAGGTCCAGTGAAATCGCGGTAACACGCCGCGGCGGGCCGGGCGGGCTTGGCGCCCGTTGCCGCCCATACCAAAGATTGGTATAAGTGGTTTCGGAGCCACGCGATGAGCAAACACACCTCCTTCAGCCTCGGCGATCACTTCAGCCGCTTCATTGAGGCGCAGGTCGCCGACGGACGTTACGGCCCGGCGAGCGATGTGGTGCGCGCGAGCCTACGCCTTCTAGAAGACCAGGAAACCAGGCTGGCGGCGTTGCGCGTGGCCCTCGTCGACGGCGAAAGCAGCGGGCCGGCGACGCCCTTCGATTTCGACGCCTTCATCGCCCGCAAACGCGCCGAACCGCCGGATACCCCGTGAGCGTCTACAGGCTCACGCCGCTGGCGCGGGCCGATCTGGCGGACATCTGGGATTACAGCCGTGAGCAATGGGGTGTTGACCGGGCCGAAGCCTATATCGGGCAGATTCGGGGCGTTCTTGATCTTGCGTCAGCCAATCCACGCCTGGGTCGAGCCTGCGACGACATTCGCCCAGGCTATTTCAAGCTCATCGCGGGATCGCACCTGCTGTTCTATCGAAGGGCCGGCGCGGACATAGAGGTTGTCCGCAACCGGCACCAACGGATGGATGTCAGCCGCCATCTCTAGCGACCGCCCCAGGTGGCCCACGGGGAGGGTCGAAGTCCCGATGATTTCGCGCTAACAGGCGGCGCTGTAGCGTGGGGCCGGGCATGGACTTTCAGACCGCTCTTGAGGCTGGCGACATCCCCGCGATCCGTCAGGTCCCGAAGGCGGACCTGCACAACCATTTCGTCGGCGGCGGCGACCGCGATTACATCTTCGAGAAGACCGGCCGGCGGATCGCGCCCCTGGAGCGCAAGCTCGCCTCGATGGCGGACATGCACGCCTGGTTCGATGGGGCGACTGAGGGGCTGTTCGCCAACCGCGACGGGCGGCTGATCGCTTTCGAGGCCGCGCTGATCCAGGCGCGGCGGGACGGGGTCACCCGGCTGGAGATCGGCGACGACGTTTGGGCGATCACCCTGAACGACTTTTCCGCCGAGGCGTTGGTGGGCGCCCTTACGGCCGCGCACCAGCGCATCGCCCCCGAGATCGAGTGGATCGCGCAGCTGGGCTTCTCGCGCCACTGCCCGGTCTTCGCCATCGAGCGCTGGCTGCAGCCGTTCCTGGACCTGGGTTTCGGCCAGTCCGTCGATCTGTCGGGGGACGAGTTCGCCCAACCGATCGAGGCGTTCACGCCTGTCTACAAGCGGGTCAAGGCGGCCGGGCTGAGGCTCAAGGCGCATGTGGGCGAGTGGGGGACAGCAGACGACGTCTGGCGGGCGGTGGAACTGCTGGAACTGGACGAGGTTCAGCACGGGATCGCCGCCGCCTCCTCGCCGCAGGTCATGCGGTTCCTGGCGGACAACCGCATCCGGCTGAATGTCTGTCCGACGTCGAATGTGATGCTCGGCCGGGTCGACGACCTCGCCTCGCACCCGATCCGCGTCCTCTACGACGCGGGGGTGCGGGTGACGGTGAACACCGACGACGTGCTGATCTTCGGCCAGAGCCTGTCCGAGGAATTCCTCAACCTCCACCGCGCCGGGGTGTTCGACGCGGCGGAGCTTGACGAGATCCGCCTCAATGGCCTGACGGACTGACCGCTATGAGGGCTAGATCAAGGTCGGCCTGGTTTTCGTCGTCCGCAGTCTCCGTCACCACCGGGCTTGTCCCGGTGGCGGGGGAACACTGGCGGTGAAGTCGTTGCACCGAGGCTTGTCGCGTCCCGTTCGTGTCCCCTTGCCCCCGGGACAAGCCCGGGGGTGACGACAGGGGAGCGGCTTTAGGCGTTTTGCCGATCCAACCAAGCGTCGCTCACGATGGAACGGACTGAGGCCTACTGCCCCGGACGCCCCGCGCCTTCGCGGCGGGCCAGGAAGGCCAGGCGCTCGAACAGGTGGACGTCCTGTTCGTTCTTCAGCAGGGCGCCGTGCAGGGGCGGGATCAGCTTGGTGGGGTCGCGCTCGCGCAGGGTTTCCTCGTCGATGTCCTCGACCAGCAGCAGCTTGAGCCAGTCCAGCAGCTCGGAGGTGGAGGGCTTCTTCTTCAGGCCGGGCACCTTGCGCATGTCGTAGAAGATGCGCAGGGCCTCGCTGACCAGCTTCTTCTTGATGCCGGGGAAGTGGACGTCGACGATGGCGTTCATCGTCTCGACCTCGGGGAAGCGGATATAGTGGAAGAAGCAGCGGCGCAGGAAGGCGTCCGGCAGCTCCTTTTCGTTGTTGGAGGTGATGATCACCACCGGGCGCACCGCCGCCTTGATGGTCTCGTTGGTCTCGTAGACGAAGAATTCCATCCGATCGAGCTCCTGCAGGAGGTCGTTGGGGAATTCGATGTCGGCCTTGTCGATCTCGTCGATGAGCAGCACGGGGCGCTCGGGGGCCTCGAAGGCTTCCCAGAGCTTGCCGTGCTTGATGTAGTTGCGCACGTCCTTCACCCGCTCGTCGCCCAGCTGGCTGTCGCGCAGGCGGGTGACGGCGTCGTATTCGTAGAGGCCCTGGTGGGCCTTGGTGGTCGACTTGATGTGCCAGGTGAGCAGGGGGGCGTTCAGCGCCTTGGCCACCTCGTAGGCGAGCACGGTCTTGCCGGTGCCCGGCTCGCCCTTGATCAGCAGCGGGCGCTCCAGCGCGATGGCCGCGTTCACCGCGACCTTCAGGTCCTCGGTGGCGACATAGTCGGTGGTGCCTTCAAAACGCTGACTCATCGGTCCCCTCCGGCGCGTCGGCGCCCTCTAACAAACGTTCGACTTAACGTCGCACACTAAGGGGAGGAGAGCGCGTTGCAAGCGGATTGCGCGGGGCGCGGCCTCGGGCCTCAGTCCGCGCCGGGAGAGATCGACACCGGGTCGCTGGCCGGGAAGGTCTCCTCGACCCCGTCATCGAGATTTTTCTCGGTGTGCGGATCGCGGTTGTCCTCGACGTCCTCGGGGGTCGCGCCGGTTCCGCGGGCGGCCTTGTCGGAGGAGGACGGCTTGGCTTTGCCGGCGACCTTTGTTCCGTAGCCGAGGCTCGCGATGTCGGCGTCGGACAGGCGCTTGGACTCGAAGTTGGTGAAGTCGTCCTCGCCGCCCTCGACGGTGTCGGCGTCGCGGACGAGGCTCAGACCCTCGACGTCGTCGGCGCCAGGGGCGTCGGTTTCGCCGGCGTCCCGGTCGTTGAAGTCCTCGGAGGCCGCCTCGACGCCGATATCCGGCTCATAGGGATCCTCGCCGTCGTCCTCGAGTTCGTCGTCGTCGACCTCAAGGGCGTCGAGGTCATCGGGCTCGTAGTCGTCGGCGTCGACCGTCTCTTCGTCGTCGGAGTCGCCTGGTTCCTGGGTGGCGTCATAGACGTCGGCGATGGTGTCGAAGTTGGCGATCATCTCGCCATCCTTGGTCAGGTGGGTCTCGTCCATCACCTCGGCCTGATCCTGGGCGTCGGCGCCGTCGAGGTCGATCTCGTTGAGGGGGGCCATGGGGTTTGCTCCTGAGGGGCCAGTCGCGGCCGTCCAGGACTCAACCCGGTCGCCGCGGGGGCGTTCCCGAAGTTCGGTTGGGTTGAATGGCCCGGATAAACCCGTCACCCCCGGGCTTGTCCCGGGGGCTAGGGAACACTGACGTCGACTCGGTCACGGGGCGGCTTAACGCGCCCCGTTCGTGATCCCTCGCCCCCGGACAAGCCCGGGGGTGACGGTTGTAAGGGACACGGCAGACGGGTGCGGCAGACCTGACGTCGCCTCAGACCTCCGCGGCCAGGGCCTCGGCGAGTTGCTTCATCACCGGCGCCCATTCGTTGAAGGCCGGGGGGCTGAAGACGCGGACCTGCGGGTACCAGGGATAGTGGTCGGTCCCCAGGCGCGGCCAGGCGGCGGGGGTCGACAGCAGCCAGACCGGCGCGCCGCAGGCCGCGGCGATGTTGGTGGTGGCGTTGGCGGGGCCGAGGATGAGATCCACCGCGCCGCAGAGGGCGGCGACGTCGTCCAGATCCTCCTTCAGGTCGATCCCCTCGGGTTGGCGGATGTCGAGGCCGAGAACGTCCCGCGCCTCCGCCAGCTCAGCCTCGCAGTCGCCGTATTGCAGATTGACGAAGCTGACGCCGGGGGTCTCCAGCACCACGCGCCACTGTTCGAAGGGCGAGAAGTGGCGAAGGCGCGAGCCGGAGAGCTTCAGGCTCTTCCAGAGGATGCCGACCTTGAGGCTCGGCAGGTCGGCGAGGTGGTCTTTCCAGTGGGCGACGCGCTCGGGATCGGCGACGAGGTAGGACGGGTGGCCGCCGAAGTCCTCGACCGCGCGGCGGAACCGGCGCAGGGGCGACGCCACGGGGGTCCACAGATCGACCGTCGACCGATCCTTGACGAAGGGCGCCCCGCGCACCGTGTGGGCGTCGACCTTGTAGGTCTGGTGGGCGCCGATGGTCGCGGTAGGGAACGAACGGGCGAACAGGCTGATCAGCCGCTTTTCCACCGCGATGGAAAGATGGCCGTCGGGACCGAGGGCTTCCAGGACATCCGGCACGATCCCCGCGAACAGCACCTCGTCGCCGAGGCCCTGTTCGCCGATCATCAGCAGATGGCGGCCCGCGAGGGGACTGTCCGGGGTCCAGCGGGGACGGTCGATCATGAAGTGGGTGACGTCGACGAAGTCGGGGTCCTGGCGCGCCTCATAGGCGTCCCAACCCTCGCCGACGCGGCCATGGCAGAGCAGCATGGTCGAGCGGGCCAGCTTCATCATCGCCAGGTCGGCGGCGGCGACGGCGCCGGGCATGGCGCCTTCGCAGTCCTCCAGGGCGCCGGCGGTGTCGCCGATGTCCAGGCGGCCATTGGCGCGGTTGTAGCGGGCCTTGGCGAAGTCCGGGTCCAGGCGCAGGGCCTCGTCGAAGAAGGTCAGGGCCCCGGCGGGCTCCCCCTGTTCGCTGAGGATGGTGCCGAGGGTGTTCCACAGGGGGGCGGATTCGGGATTGGCCAGGATCGCCGGGCGCAGGACGCCGATAGCGTCCTCGTAGCGGTTCATGTCGCGCAGGGCGCAGGCCAGGTTGTTGGCCCCCTGGGCGCAGTCCGGATAGGCGGCGCGATAGTGGGCGAACAGCTTGGCCGCCACCTCCTTCATCCCGACCCGGTAGGCCAGGCGGCCAAGGTCGTTGGCGATGTCGGCGTGGTTTTCGGTGAGACTGAGGGCGGATTCGTAGCAGGCGATCGAGCCCTTGAAGTCCCCCGCCTGCTCCCGGGCGATTGCGAGCAGATACCAGGCCAGACCATTGCGCTCGTCCTGGTCCAGCGCCTTCAGCGCCAGCTCCGAGGCCAGTTTGTTGTCATCGGCGCCGATCGCGTCGATCGCCCGCCGCAGCAGGGGGGCGATGGTCAGGGCCTTCAGCTCGGCGACGGCCTGGTTGAGGCGGGCGAGGGCGGCGTCGGAGGCGGAATCCCCCATGGCGCCGTCGACCATGCGCGCGGCGGCGACGGGGGCGATGATCCCGGCGGACTCTCCCGCCGCCAGCGCGGCGCTTGATGCGCCCAGGCTCAGTTGGTGTCGGCGTTGCGCGGACATGCGGCGGACTCGCTAGGCGATGAAGATGGTTAACCGTGATCGGGTTGGCTTAAGAGATCGCTAACCCCGAAAAGAGCCGCCGGGTGCGTCAATCCGACGCTGCCGGAAAGGTCTGGAACGCGGCCGTTCCGAGCGGCCCGGGGAATCGGCGGCGAGCGCCAAAGGTAGCGAATAACAACGGTTTATCGGAAGTTGGTGTTGGCCGATTCAGCGTAACGCGGCCCCTTTCAGGGCCCTGAGCGGCAACTAGGCATTAACCGACTGCCCGTAAGTCTAAGCTGCAATCGTCAATACGCGTCGGGCCATTAGGATTAGGTTTTGATTCGGATCGCGATTGTGAAGGGGGACGGCGGCTGTCATGGCGCTAAAACTATCGCTCAAGCCAGGTGAGAAGTTCGTACTGAACGGCGCGGTCCTTCAAAACGGCGACCGGCGCAGCGTGCTTCTGCTGCAGAACAAGGCCTCCATCCTGCGTGAAAAGGACATCATGCAGGTCGAGGACGTGAACTCGCCAGCGCGTCACGTCTATTTTCCCGTGATGATGATGTACCTCGATGAGGCCGGCGCGCCTCGCTACCACGACGAGTTTCTGCGCCGACTGTCGGAGTTTATGGGCGCGATCAGCAATCCGGACGTGATTGTCGATTGCGTGAATATTTCCAAGCACTTGCTTGAGCGTGAATACTACAAGGCGCTGATGCTGTGTCGAAAGCTTATCGAGTACGAGGACGAGAGGTTGGGCCATGTCCCTGCGAGCTTATCAACAGGCGACCGCGCGGGCTGAACCGCCGCGGGAGGCCGAATACCGTTTGTTCGGCGAGGTCACGCGCTCGCTGATGGCCGCCGCGCAGGCGCC
Organism: Caulobacteraceae bacterium; assembly: GCA_003165275.1. GTDB lineage: Bacteria > Pseudomonadota > Alphaproteobacteria > Caulobacterales > Caulobacteraceae > Poindextera. The sequence goes on along the minus strand of PLSW01000305.1, from coordinate 345 downwards.
GCGCGAGGATCTGAAGACGCGCATCGACGCGCTCGACTGGAACCGGCGCCTGTGGTCCACCCTGGCCGCCGACTGCGCCGCGCCGGAGAACAAGTTGCCCGAGGCCCTGCGCGCACAGATCATTTCGCTCAGCATGTGGGTCGGTCGCTATTCGAGTGCAGTCATGCGCTTCGAGGAAGACTTCGACGCCCTGATCGACGTCAACCGGATCATGATGCAGGGGCTGATCCAACGCGCCGCCGCCTAGCATTACAGTTGCAGGGGTGATCGCGTTTGGAGGTGGGCCCGTCGAGCAGCGGCTTGATGGGCTCTTCGCCATGGAGACCAGGCGATGACCTCGGCTGG
>PLSW01000306.1:241-4716 GCA_003165275.1 Caulobacteraceae bacterium | reverse complement strand
TTAACCTGAAGCGATTCCCCTGGCCGGCGGCGACACCGCCGATAAACGCCTCGTCGTGAGCGCGGGATCCGGCAGGTGGCGCGGCCCGCCTAGGCGGGCGAGACGATCAGGGCCGCGAGTTGACGGATAACCCTGCTGGCGGGTGCGGGTTTGGGGCAGGTGGGCAGGCCGCCGAATTCGCTGGCGATCTCGGCCGGAATCTCGGATGCCGAATGGAAGAGAACGGGCGTGCCGTAGGTCAGCAGGACGCGGGCGACCGGCGCCACGTCGCGATCGCCCAGGCGCACATCCAGGATGGCGGCGCCCACGACCTCGCGACTGAGGAGGAGGAGGGCCTCATCGACGGTGGCGACAGGGCCGAGAACCTCGCCGTCGGCCTCCATCACCGCCGCCGCCAGATCGACAGCCACCATCATTTCGTCCTCGACGACCAACACCCGACAGCGGTTCAGCATCACGGCCCCCGACCGACGCCTGATCAAAGGGATGCGACGCACAAGCCTAAGTCAGATATCCGTCGTGGAATAATCATCGGAAAACCAACTTTGTTCCGTGCGTGCGGCGGCAATTGAGCGCCGACGTCGAATTCTCAGCCGGCGGGCCAGTCCGTCGGATTGAAATCGCCTTCCAACAGTTCCGCGTAGCGGCGATTCACGGTCGCATAGCATTCACAGGAGGCGTGCTCGAGGCCGACGCGATCGAGGATTTCCAGCCGGCCGCGGCTGTAGCGGATCAGGCCCGCCGCGCTGAGGGCCTGGGCGGCCAGGGTCACGGTCGTGCGCCGCACGCCGAGCATCAGACCGAGAAACTCCTGGGTGAGGGGCAGGGACGCACTGTCGGCGCGATCCTGCGACAGCAACAGCCATCGACAGAGCCGGGCATTAACTTGGTGGAGCGCATTGCAGGCCGCCGACTGTTCGGACATTGCCGCATGGGCCTGGGCATGACGGACAATCAGGTTGCGCGTCGCGGGGCTCTGGTCGGCGGTGGCCTTCATACGGGCCACGGGCAGGGTCCAGGCCTCCCCGGGCACCTGGGCGACAACCTGACTGAAGCCGGAGCGCGCGCCCAGGCTGTTGATGAGGCCAAATCCGCTCTCACGGCCGATGCTGAAACTCTCCACCCCGCGGCCATCGACCATCATGGTCACCACCGAAAGGATCGCCTTCACCGGGAAGTAGACGGTGTCGACGTTGTCATCCAGGCGTTGAACCTGTTCGCCCAATGAAAGCGACACCCTCGTCAGCCAGGGTTCGAGCCCTTCAAGGTCGCCAGGCGATAGAGCCGCCAGGAATCGGTTGGACACCCATGATCCCGGTTCAGTCATTGGTCGAGGGCGCCTTTTCGAGGCCCCTTCGAGGACCACTTCTCCGCGCACGGTGCATCGCGCGGCGGAGAGGGCCGCGTCAGTACGGTCGCTGACTTAATTCCGAGAACAGAGCTTCGCCGTAGAACCAGAGGGGGTGTACGCGGGGTCAAAGCCGCAATTGGATGCTATTCAGCGTCACAACGTCCCCTTTCGGGGTACGACCAGGACCAGCGCGGCGCGCTGCCTGCCTGGCTAGGGGCGCCGATTCGCATGGGGCGCCGATCCCCTACAGGGGCATTTACTTGTAGCACAACTGGCGCCGATCCCCGCGCACATTCGATTCGGCCGGCGGAGGCGCGGCGCTCGAACCACAAGGCTTGCGTCCCCCCGCTGGCGGGTTGAATAAGCGGACCAGCCGACAAACCGCCCGGAACAGCCCTTGCCTCGTCTTTCCAGCGCCATTGATACCGCCTCAGAGGCTTTCGCCCGCAATCGCGAGCTGAACGCGGGCTTGGCGCAGACCCTGCGGGACCGCACCGCCGAGGCCGCTCTGGGCGGGCCGCCGGCGACGCGGGAGCGACACACGTCGCGGGGCAAACTGTTGCCGCGGCAGCGGGTCGAGCGGCTGCTGGATCTCGGCTCGCCCTTCCTGGAGGTGGGCGCCCTGGCCGCCTTTGGCCTCTACGACGGCGAGGCGCCGGGCGCCGGGCTGATCTGCGGCGTCGGCCGGGTCTCGGGCCGCGAATGCATGATCGTCGCCAACGACGCCACGGTGAAGGGCGGTGCCTACTTCCCGTTGACGGTGAAGAAGCACCTGCGGGCGCAGGAGATCGCAGCCCAGAACCGGCTGCCCTGCGTCTATCTGGTCGACTCCGGCGGGGCGAACCTGCCGCACCAGGCCGAGGTCTTCCCCGACCGCGACCATTTCGGCCGTATTTTCTTCAACCAGGCCCGGATGAGCGCCGAGGGCATCGCCCAGATCGCCTGCGTCATGGGTTCCTGCACCGCCGGCGGCGCCTATGTGCCGGCCATGGCCGACGAGACCGTCATCGTGCGGGGACAGGGGACCATCTTCCTGGGCGGCCCGCCCCTGGTGAAGGCGGCCACCGGTGAGATCATCTCGGCGGAGGAACTCGGCGGCGCCGACACCCACGGCCGCCGATCCGGGGTCGTCGACCACGTCGCCGCCGACGACGACCACGCCCTGTCCATCGTCCGCGACATCGTCGCCCGGCTGAACACCACCAAGCCGGCGCAGACGGTGATGGCCGAGCCGGAGCCACCGGCCTTCGATCCGGCGGAAATCTACGGCGTCGTGCCCGGGGACGTGCGCGCCCCTTACGACGTGCGCGAGATCATCGCCCGCATCGTCGACGGCTCGCGGTTCGACGAGTTCAAGGCCCTATACGGGACCACACTGGTCACGGGCTTTGCTCACATCTGGGGCCATCCGGTGGCGATCCTGGCCAATAACGGGGTGCTGTTCTCGGAAAGCGCCCTGAAAGGCGCGCATTTCATTGAGCTTGCGTGCAAACGGAAGATCCCGCTGGTCTTCCTGCAGAACATTTCCGGCTTCATGGTCGGCGGCAAGTACGAGGCCGGCGGCATCGCCAAGGACGGGGCGAAGCTGGTCACCGCCGTGGCCTCGGCGGAGACGCCCAAGTTCACCGTGCTGATCGGCGGCAGCTTCGGCGCCGGCAACTACGGCATGTGCGGCCGGGCCTATTCCCCCCGCTTCCTGTTCACCTGGCCCAACAGCCGCATCAGCGTCATGGGCGGCGAACAGGCCGCCAGCGTCCTGGCCACCATCCGCCGCGACGGCCTGGAGGCCCGGGGCGAGACCTGGTCCGCCGAGGCCGAGGCCGCCTTCAAGGCGCCCGTGCGGGAACGATACGAGACCGAGGGCGATCCCTACTATGCCACGGCGCGGCTTTGGGATGACGGGATCATTGATCCGGCGCAAACCCGCGACGTGCTCGGTCTGGCCATCTCGGCCGCGCTGAACGCCCCCATCCCCGAGACCCGCTTCGGCGTTTTCCGAATGTAGCCGAACAAGGACGCCCCTCATGTCTGACACCGACCAGTTCACCAACCCCATCGTCGAGGTCCCCGACACCGACGCGACCAGCACCCAGGTGCGCATCGAAGCCACGCAGGACGGGGCGGCGACGGTGTGGATCAACCGGCCCGAGCGTCGCAACGCCTTCGACTCCATCACCATCGCGGCGCTGCACGAAAAGTTCGAGACCCTCGCCGGCGCCGAGGGGGTGCGGATCGTCTTCGTGCGCGGTGTGGGCGGCGCGTTCAGCGCCGGCGCCGACGTGGAATGGATGCGCGAGGCCGCCATCCTCACCGAGGGTGACAACCGCGAAGACGCCATGACCCTGGCCAAGATGCTGAAGAGCCTCTGGGACCTGCCGCAGCTTACCGTCGCCCTGGTGGAGGGGCCGGCGTTCGGGGGCGGGGCGGGGATCGTCGCGGCCTGCGACATGGCCATCGCCACGGCCGACGCCAAGTTCGCCTTCTCCGAGGTCAAGCTCGGCCTGATCCCGGCGACCATCAGCCCCTATGTGATCGAGGCCATCGGCCCCCGCGCCGCCCGGGGCCTTTTCGCCACCGGCCGCGTCTTCGACGCCGCCCACGCCCACCATCTCGGCCTCGTCGACGAGGTGGTGGCGGACGCCGCCGCCCTCGACGCGGCCCAGGCGAAACTCGCCGCCGACATCATGGCCTGCGCTCCGCAGGCCGTGGCCGACGCGCGCCGGCTGGTCGCCGACGTCTGGGGCCGGCCCATCGATCACGAGTTGATGGAGGACACCGCCCGCCGTATCGCCCGGGCCCGGGTCAGCGATGAGGGCAAGGAGGGCGTCGCCGCCTTCCTGGAAAAGCGCAAGCCGGGCTGGTCGACCCTGTGATCGAAAGCGTCCTGATCGCCAATCGCGGCGAGATCGCCCGGCGGATCATCCGCACGGCCCGGCGGATGGGGGTGCGCACCATCGCCGTCTATTCGGACGCCGACGCCGGGGCGCCGCATGTGCGCGAGGCCGACGCGGCGGTGGCCCTCGGCCCGGCGCCGGCGGCGCAGAGCTATCTGGTGGCGGAAAAGATCCTGGGCGCCGCCGGGCAAACCGGCGCGGCGGCGATCCATCCCGGCTACGGATTCCTG
>PLSW01000306.1:0-149 GCA_003165275.1 Caulobacteraceae bacterium | reverse complement strand
GGCGGCGGCAAGGGCATGCGCAAGGTCGAGGACTCCTCGGGTTTCGCCGCCGCCCTGGGCGCCGCCCGCCGGGAGGCCAAGGCCGCCTTCGGCAATGACCACGTCCTCCTGGAGAAGTACGCCGAGCGCCCCCGCCACATCGAGGTGCA
>PLSW01000315.1 GCA_003165275.1 Caulobacteraceae bacterium | reverse complement strand
CAGCTGCGCCGGCCGCTGCCAGATCATGGCCGCCCCCGGCGGCGGCGGCGCGCCATCCGCGGGCGCCCCGGCCCCCGCGCCGGCCCCGCAGGCCCTGACGGGGGCGCCTTAGCGTCTCTGGCCACTCTCAAGCGCCGGCTAGGGACGTTGGATTACCCTGGCGCCATGGCCCATGGCCGCCCCGATGACCGGGTCCGTTCGCGCGGCTTTCTGAGCCGCTTCGCCCGCGACGAGCGCGGGGCGGAGGCGCTGGCATTCGCCCTGCTGTCCTTCCCCTTCATCGCCCTGACCTTCGTCCCGGGCGCCGCCAACGACATCGTCCTGGTGCGGGCCTCTACCAGTCGGCGGTCAGCTACCTCACCCCGAACGGCGTCACCTTCGACGAGGTCTTCTACCGGCGCTCGCGGATCTCCAACTCGGTGGTCCGGGTCAGTCCGTAGCGGGCGCGCCGCTCTCCGCCGGCGCCAAATCCCCGCGTACGAACAGCAGACCGATGAAGCCGATCAACAGCAGCAGGGTGATGGTCGCAAACCCACCCTGCTGGGTCTTGAAGACCTTGGTGCCCAGGTTGACCAGGAACGAGCCCAGCCAGACCGTCGCCGTGCCCGACACCGCATAGGCGCCGAAGAAGGCGCCGCTCCGCGTGGCCGGGGTCAGCCGGGTCAGCAGGGTGCGGCTGGAGGCGTAGTGGGCGGTGATGAAGGTGGCGTTGGAAAAGCCGATCAGGATGAAGATCCACTCCGGCAGGCTCTTGAAGAAGGGGCCGTTCCACATCGGGGCGGCGTGAACATCGAAATGCCAAAGGTAGAGGATGCGATCGGGGGCCATGCCGAGCAGGGCGACGACCCCGATCAGCGACATGAAGATTTCCAGCTGCACCGCCCGGCGCGGACCCAGTCCGGCATCGAGAAAACGGGCCAGAATTCCCCCCAGCACCGCCAGGACGGTCAGGATGATGCCGTAGATCAGCATCTCCAGCGCCCCCCATTTCATTACCCCGACGGCGTAGACGCCGGAGTAGATCAGGATGGCGGTCATGCCGTCGACGTAGAACATCCGCGAGAGCAGGAAGATGCCGGCGTCGCGGTGGCTGCGCACGGTCTTGACCATGGTCCAGAGGCTGCCCGCTCCCTCCCTGAAGGCCCTGAACACCGAAACGCCGGTCGCCTTGGCGTCGGGGGTGAAGATCAGCAGCGGGATGGTCCCGACGAGCAGCATTACCGCCGCCATCGGGCCGACGATGCGCTCGGGTTGGTGCAGCACCGGGTCGAGCCCGAACAGGGGCGCCTTGGGCACCCAGGCCCAGTGCACCTTGCCCGGCAGGGCGAAGGCCCAGGCGGTGAAGGACAGGGCCAGCAGGGCGAAGCCGTTGCCGAGGGCGAGGGCCAGGCTCGAGGCCTTGTGGGCTCCCCCCATGCCGGCGGCCCGCACCAGCAGCGAATTGTGGATCACCTCCGTATAGGCGAACAACAGCCCGATCAGGCTGGTCAGCACCATGATCGTGATCACCGAAAGCCCGGTGTGATCCGGCTTGGCCCACCACAGGGCGAAGATCATCGGGACCATGAGCCCGACGCACAGGGCCAGCCAGGTTTTTCGGCGGCCCAAATGGTCGATGGCGGCGCCCAGGAAGGGGGCGGTCAGAGCGGTGGTCCAGCCGGCGTACTGGCTCCAGCGCGAGATGATCTCCTGGCCCCGCACCGGATCGCCGACCACGACCGAGGCGACGTAGGGCATGAAGATAAAGATGGTGATCAGGATGACATAGGGATCACGAGCGCCTTCGAAGAGCGACCAGGCGTAGGCGCCGCGGTTCAGCCTTGCGCCGGCGTCGGCCGGGCTCGGCGGAAACCGGATCAGATCGGACTCGGGTATGGGCTGGGTCATGCCTGTCGTCGGTCTCCCCTGGAGAGGCCGTCGTTCAGGCGCGGCCGCGATGGCGCAAGCCTAGAGGGTTTCAGCCCGTTGTCATCAGCCGACGAGGCGGGCCTCGACCCCTTCGCGGACCTTGGCGTCCATGCCCAGGGCCTTCTCCAGATAGGCGTCCACCGAGCCGTACTCCGCGCGGATCGCCTTCAGCGCCTGGTCGAGGTAGGCGGCGTCGACGCCGAGGGCCACGCGGACGGCGTCCAGGGTCGGGGTGCGGCCGGTCATTTCGGCCATCATCTGCGCCACCACCGGCGCCCGCTCCTCCAGCCGCGCGGCGGTGTTGGTCAGCAGATAGTCAGCCATGATGTCGTCGTCGTGGACGCCGACCACGTGGTGGGTGAGGGCGGCCAGGATGCCGGTGCGGTCCTTGCCCGCCGCGCAGTGGATCAGCACCGGGCCCTTGGCCTCGGCGAGGGCGCGGAAATAGCGGCCGAAGAGGTCCAGGTGCCGCGTATCGTGCGGCGCGGCCTGGTAGTAGCCCATCAGATAGTCGCGGAAGGATCCGGCGCTGAGGTCGCTGTTGCTGACGAACACCTGCCAGGGATCCTCCGGCGTGTCGCCAAGGTCGTTGTCGATCACCAGGCCGGAGAAACCCTCCGGCCGCCGGGACGGATCGCGCATCCGCTCGCCCTTGCGCCGCAGATCGACGATCACCGCCAGCCCCAGCTCGGCCATCACCGCCAGGTCGGCGTCGGTGGCCCTGGCCTGGTGCGCCGACCGGTAGAGCCGGCCCTTGTGGATGCGGGCGCCGGCGGCGGTGGCGTAGTCGCCGTAGTCGCGGAAGTTGTCGACGCCTTCAAAGGCCAGGATGCGCGTGGTCATGGGCCAAGTGTTAACGGCGCGGGATGGCGATGGCGAGGCGAAGGGGCGGGGTATTTTCGTGAATTTATGTTGACCGTTCCGCATCGGGGCGGCTGATCAGCGGACGAACGATCACCTTCGAGCCCGTCCGCCATGACCGAAACCGCGACCTTCGAGAGCTTCGACGGCGAGCGCATCGCCTATCACGTGCTGGGCGAAGGCCGACCGACAGTGATGATCCACGGCTTCCTGGCCGACGCCGAACTCAATTGGTTCAAGCCGGGCATAGCCGCCGCCGTCGCCGGCCTTGGCCGCCAGGTGATCGCGCCGGACCTGCGCGGCCACGGCGCCTCGGCCGCGCCGACCGACCTTTCGGCCTGGCCCGCCGACGTCCTGGCCCTCGACCAGCAGGCCCTGATCGCTCACCTGGGCCTGACCGACTACGACCTCGTCGGCTACTCCCTCGGGGCGCGGACGGCGGTTCGGGCGATGGTCCGCGGCGGCCGACCCGGAAAGGCCGTGCTCGGCGGCATGGGCGACACCGGCATCATGGAGGCCGGCGACCGCGCCGCCCTGTTCGAGGACGCCATCCGCAACGGCGAGGCCGCCGCCGACCCCCGTTCCGGCCGGGCGATCCAGGCGATGATGCGGTCGCGGGGGCTTTCGCCGGGAGCGATGCTTGGGGTGCTGGCCTCCTTCGCCCGTACGACCGAGGCCGATCTGGCCGCCATCCCCACCGCGACGCTGGTGGTCAGCGGCGAGGCCGACCACGACGACGGCTCGCCTCAGCGGCTGGCGGCGGTGCTGCCGGGCGGGCGGGCCGTGATCGTCAGGGGCGATCACATGACGGCGGTGGGAGATCCGAGTCTGACGGCGGCGATAGTGGATTTCTTGGCCTAGTCGAGAGACTTTGCCAAATCGAATCGACCGCGTCCCAGCCTTCGCTCCTGGCCTTCCCAAGGTGCCGCCATCATGATCGCTCCCTTCGAGATTCCCTGGGACCCCGATGCCATCGACGATCTTCGCCGGCGGCTGGAGGAGACCCGGTGGAACGACGCCGTCACGTCGGACTGGACCTACGGGATGGAGCGCGGCTTCCTGGACCAGCTCGTCGGCTATTGGGCGCGGGCCTATGATTGGGGCGAGCGCCGGGCGGCGTTGAACCGTCTTCCGCACTTTCGGACCACGATCGACGGGTTCGGGGTGCATTTTCTGCACATCCGGGGTCGCGGCGCCGGTCCGACCCCCCTGCTGCTGATGAACGGATGGCCGTCGAGCTTTGTGGAATACCAGCGCCTCATTCCCCTGCTTGTCGAAGGCGCGCCGTCCTTCGACATCGTCATTCCCGCGCTTCCGGGCTTCGGGTTTTCCGATCGGCCGACTCGGCCGTATGAGGTCGAGCCTTCGGACCTCTTTCCCAAGCTGATGACGAGCCTGGGATACGACCGGTTTATGGTCGCGGGCACCGATATCGGATCGGGAGTGGCGACGCGGATCGCCTTGCGCCATCCGGACCGCGTGCTGGCGGCCCACGTCTCCGCCGTGGCGCCCAAGCCGGACGCGCCAGATGGGCCACCGCCGACCACGGCCGAGCTCGCCTATCGGGACCGCGGCGCCGTCTGGAGTCGCGACGAGGGCGGCTACCAGGCGATCCAGAGTTCGCGCCCTCAAACCCTGGCCTTTGCTCTCGCCGACTCCCCTGCGGGTCTGGCGAGCTGGATCGTGGAGAAGTTCCGGGCCTGGACCGACTGCAACGGCGACGTTCTATCGGTCTTTCCGATGGAGACCCTGGTCGACAACCTGATGGTCTACTGGATGACCAACACCATCGGATCGTCCACCCGCTACTACTACGAGGCGGCCCGCATTCGGCCGCCGCTGAAGGTCGATGACTACGTCCTCGCGCCGACAGCCGTGGCCATGTGGCCGCACGACATTGCGGTGGCGCCCCGCGAACTGGCCGAGCGGCTCTACAACGTCCAGCGCTACAGGGTCTTTCCTCGTGGCGGCCATTTTCCCGCCTGGGAGGCGCCGGAGCTCTATGCCGATGACCTGCGGTCCCTCGCCGCCGCCCTCTAAAGGGCGGAACGCCAGGGACACGGAGGGCGCCCCCTACCGCTTCTTCCCCAGTTCCGCCGCGATATCCTTCACCATCCGTCCGGCCTTGCGGTGGGCGGCGGTGAGCTGGTCGCGGGTCACGCCCCAGCGCTTCATCCAGTATTCCACCGCTTGGCGCTCGGAGAGGTCCAGGCGGTCCTTGTCGATGAAGCCGCGTTTGTCCTTGAGGCCCGCCACGCCAAACTCCACTTAAGAAGGCCGCAGCCCTATTCCGCCGGCAGCGTGTTCTCGCTGCGCTTGGCCATCATCCGATCGAACTCCGACCACACCCCGCCGGCGCCGTCCCACTGGCCGCGGGTGGCGGCCTTGGAATATTCGGTGGCCCGGGCCTCGAAGAAGTTGGCGTGCTCGACGCCGGACAGCAGCACCTGCAGCCACGGAAGGGGGTTTTCCTGCACCCCGTAGAGGGTCGGCAGCTCCAGCTGGCGCAGGCGCCAGTCGGCGATGAAGCGGATGTAGAGCTTGATGTCGTCGGGGGTCATGCCCTCCACCGGGCCCGCCTCGAAGGCCAGGTCGATGAACTTGTCCTCCATGCCCACCACGGTCCTGCAGCAGTCGACGATGTCGTCGGCCACCGACTTGGTGACGCAGCCGGTCTCCTTGCGGAAGGCGTGGTAGAGCTTGGTGATCCCCTCGCAGTGCAGGCTCTCGTCGCGCACGCTCCAGGAGACGATCTGGCCCATGCCCTTCATCTTGTTGAAGCGCGGGAAGTTCATCAGCATGGCGAAGGAGGCGAACAGCTGCAGGCCCTCGGTGAAGCCGCCGAACATGGCCAGGGTGCGGGCGATGTCGGCGTTGGTCTCGACGCCGAAGGAATGCATGTAGTCGTGCTTGGCCCGCATGGCCTCGTATTCCATGAACGCGCCGAACTCGCTCTCCGGCATGCCGATGGTCTCCAGCAGGAGCGCATAGGCGGCGATATGGATGGTCTCCATATTGGTGAAGGAGGCCAGCATCATCTTCACTTCCGTGGGGCGGAAGATGCGGCCGTAGCGCTCCATGTAGTTGTCGGCGACCTCGATGTCCGACTGGGTGAAGAAGCGGAAGATCTGCGTCAGCAGGTTACGTTCGCGGTCGTTCAGCTTGGTCGCCCAGTCCTTGCAGTCCTCGCCGAGGGGAATCTCCTCCGGCATCCAGTGGACCTGCTGCTGGCGCTTCCAGAAATCGTAGGCCCAGGGGTAGCGGAAGGGCTTGTAGGCCGCGGAGGGGGTCAGGAGGCCGGGGAGGTGTTGGATGGAGCTCATGTCGGCGTCACACTTCGAATCGGATTGCGGTCTAATCTGATCGCAGACTAGCGTTCGGCGGCCGATGCGCCACCACATCTAGTGGGTCATACCGCCGCAATTCACAAGATAAGGTCAGCTCTGTGGACAAGCCAATCACGATCTACGGCGCGGCGGGCACGGGATCCGTCCCGGTCGAGGCCGCCCTGACCCTCATCGGCCGGCCCTATGCGGTGATCGAGCTCGATACCCCCGTCGCCACCTGGCGCGACCGGCTGGTCTCGATCAATCCCATGGCCCAGGTGCCGGCCCTGATCCTGCCCGACGGCCAGTTGATGACCGAAAGCGCGGCGATCCTGATCTGGCTGGCGGAGACCCATCCCGGCGCGCATCTGTCGCCCCTGGCCGCGGACGCCGCGCGGCCGGCCTTCCTGCGCTGGATGGCCTATGTGTCGGCGGCGATCTACGCCCTGTTCTGGGTCCGCGACGATCCCCTGCGCCTGGCGCCGGACGCGGACACCGCCGCCCTGATCAAACAGCGTACGGCCGAGCGCATCACCGAATGCTGGCGACTGATGGACGCCCAGGTCCATCCCGGCCGCTATATCCTCGGCGACGATCTCAGCGTCCTCGACCTCTATGTGGCCGTGCTCTCCCGCTGGGGCCCCCGCCGCAAGGCCTTCTACGCCGTCGCCCCGAAGATGACCGAGGTCGTCCGCCGCATCGACGCCGACCCCCGCCTGACCGCCTTCTGGGCCGCCCGGTTTCCGTTCAAGGACGGGTGGGAGGGGTAGGGGGAGCGTAGATAACGCATCACGCACCCCATTTTCGTCATGGCCGGGCTTGTCCCGGCCACAAGGGAACACGAACCTTCCCAGATGACCTCGACTGTCCGCGGGGGCGCGGCCACGAACGGGGCGACATCGCTGGATTGCCGGCAATCGTCGGTGTTCCCTTGTGGCCGGGACAAGCCCGGCCATGACGGGGATAGAGGGCGGTAGCGCGCCCTACCGCGGCCGGATGCTGAAGCTGAAGGCGACCATGGAATCCTTCAGCTTGCCCGGATCGATGCGGCCAACCATCGCCGGGTCGTTGCGGATCTCCCGGTGGACGTAGCCGAAGGAAGCCTGCACCACCCCCTTGCGCCAGGCCATGCCGGCCTGGGCGTCGCTGATCATTTCGCCCGCGCCCTCGGAGGCCCAGCCCAGATGCTGCGGGTCCCCCGGCCCGTCGCGGGTCATGTTGACGTCGACCGCTCGGCCGCTGGCGGAGGCGTAGAGGTAGAAGCGGCCGGTATTGTCGCTGGCGGGATTGACCCGGCGGACGCCTAGACCGTTGAGGCCGCTGACCAAGCGGTCCTGCAAGTGCGCGCCCAGCCGAACCATGGCGCCGGCCTCGGCGGAGGGCCCGCCGGTGGACAGGCCCAGGCCCGCATGCGGGGTCAGGTCCATGTCGACGCCGCCGGTCGAGACCGCGAAGGCGCCCGGCCAGCCGCGGGTATAGCGCAGGTCGAAGGCCTGGGCCTCCGGCTCCAGCAGGCCGCCCGGACCCGCCAGGGCCTGGCCGCCCGGGGCGCGGGCGACCTCGCCGAGGGACAGGTGGATGGAATCCACCGCCCCGCCGTGGGGGAGTTGAACTTCGGAATTGCGCCACTGCACCAGACCCTCCCCGGCGATCATCCGGTCTGGGGCCAGAAGGCGCGGCGAATCCAGCGCCGCGCCGGTGACCGGCGGGGCGTTGAACAGCCCGGTTCCGTCCGCCAGGGCGGCGGCGTCGGTCCGGGGCGCCACGACCCCGCTCGCCGCGGTCAGCGCCGCCTTGGGGGCGTTGGCGGGTTGGGCGAGGAAGACGGCCTTATCGAGGCGAGCGACCTCGGCGGCGGAGGCCTCGGCGGCGGAGGATTGAGGCGGGGAGACGGGGGCGGCGGCGACCGGACAAGCCAAGGCCAGCGCCGTCACCGCCAACACTAGGCCCCCCAAGGGTCGCATGCCTACGCCTCACTCAGCCGAGGCTCCGATCGGATTTCCCTGTCCGAACACGGAGCGGCCACCCGAACTCAACAGTCCGGGCCGACGGTGGTTCCAACGCTTCGGTAGGGGTCCGCGTAGCGGGCGCGGCCGGGAACGCCTTCTTGCGTCCCGGCGCCGGTTCTCGGCGTCACGGGCGGGGCCAAGGCCGGGGGTCGAATCGCCCCGGGTCTGACCCTGCCTGGCGTTGATTACTGCCGAGCGGGATTAAGGCTTCCTTTCGACGTCGACAGGCGGAGGCTGCGACCTATTGGCAGGCCAGGCATTCGTCGTAGTCGACCCGCTCGCTGGTGGGGGCGATCATGGAGACCTCTTCGGTGAGCACGGCCCCGCCGGCGAAGGACGCCCGCTGCACCGACTTGGAGCGCAGGTAGTAGAGGGATTTGACCCCCCGCTCCCACGCCGAATAGTGCAGCATGTGCAGGTCCCACTTGTCGGTGTCGCCGGGCAGGAAGACGTTCAGGGACTGGGACTGGCAGATCTCCGGGGTGCGGTCGGCGGCCAGTTCGATCACCCAGCGCTGGTCCAGTTCGAAGGCGGTCTTGAACACGTCCTTCTCGTCGGCGGTCAGCTCGTCCAGGTGCTGCACCGAGCCTTCGTGTTCGAGGATCGAGAGCCAGATGAAGTCGGTGTCGAGACCTTTTTCAGCCAGCACCTTTTCCAGGTAGGGGTTCTTCACCGCGAACGACCCGGACAGGGTCTTGTGGGTGTAGATATTCGCCGGGATCGGCTCGATGCCAGCCGACGTGCCGCCGCAGATGATCGAGATCGAGGCGGTGGGGGCGATGGCCAGCTTGTGGCTGAAGCGCTCCATCACTCCGCGCTCCTCGGCGTCGGGGCAGGGACCGCGTTCCTCGGCCAGCTTGCGCGAGGCCTTGTCGGCCTCCCGGCGCAGGTGCTTGAACAGGCGCATGTTCCACGACTTGGCCAGGGCGCTCTCGAAGGGCACGTTCTGGGCCTGCAGGAAGGAATGGAAGCCCATCAGACCCAGGCCCACCGACCGCTCGCACTCGGCGGCGTAGCGGGCCGGCTCCATGGCCGGCGGGGCGCGGTCGATGAAGTCCTGCAGGACGTTGTCCAGGAAGCGCAGCACGTCCTCGACGAAGGTCGGGTGGTCGCGCCATTCCATGAACATCTCGGCGTTGACCGAGGACAGGCAGCAGACCGCGGTGCGCTCCTTGCCCCGCTGGTCGGGGCCGGTGTGCAGCATGATTTCCGAGCAGAGGTTCGACTGGCGCACCTTCAGCCCCAGCTCCCGCTGATGCTGCGGCATCAGCCGGTTCACGGTGTCGGAGAAGATCAGGTAGGGCTCGCCGGTCTGCAGGCGCACGTCGAGGATCTTCTGCCAAAGGGTGCGGGCGTCGACGAGCTTGACCACTTCGCGGGTCTTGGGGCTGCGCAGGCCGAAGGGCTGGCCGTCGCGCACCGCCTCCATGAACTCGTCGGTGATGGAAATGCCGTGGTGCAGGTTCAGGGACTTGCGATTGAAGTCGCCCGAGGGTTTGCGGATTTCGAGGAACTCCTCGATCTCCGGATGGTGGATGTCCAGGTAGACCGCCGCCGATCCCCGGCGCAGGGAGCCCTGGCTGATGGCGAGGGTGAGGCTGTCCATCACCCGGATGAAGGGGATGATGCCGCTGGTCTGGCCCTGGCCCTTGACCTTCTCGCCGATGGAGCGGACCCCGCCCCAGTAGGTGCCGATGCCGCCGCCGTTGGCCGCCAGCCACACATTCTCGTTCCAGGTGCCGACGATACCCTCCAGGCTGTCGGAGACCGAGTTGAGGAAGCAGGAGATCGGCAGGCCGCGGTCGGCGCCGCCGTTGGACAGCACCGGGGTGGCCGGCATGAACCAGAGCTTGGAGATGTAGTCGTAGATCCGCTGGGCGTGTTCGGCGTCGTCGGCGTAGGCGGTGGCCACTCGGGCGAACATGTCCTGGTAGGACTCGCCCGGCAGCAAGTAACGGTCTTCGAGGGTGGTCTTGCCGAAGTCTGTCAGCAGCGCATCGCGGCTGCGATCGACTTCGACCTTGCGCACAAGCTGAAGCTGAGGCCGGTCGCCCGGCCGGGTCGAATCAAAGCGCGTCTCGCGAACCTTTGGGGACGACTGAACAGCCTCATTGCGCATCATGACGAATTAACCTGCCCCGGTCTCAAAGACGAAAAATGCTCGCCCACACCCCACATCTTGTGGGCGTCACATCAAACTGACCGAGATATGGGGCCATAGGGTTTATAGACCGTCAACGGCCCATTCCGCGCGCACCCGGATTTTTCCGTTAACAAGCGGTTAACGTGGGCCTTGCGCTCAACGCAATCAAGGGGTTGCAACGGCCGCCCTGAAGGCGTGACCGAGCGTCGCGGCGGGGCAATCACGCGCTCGTGAATCGGGTGGATCGCGCGTTTGCCCGGCATGCGGCGGCGGCCCGCGGCCCCGCCACTTCAGATGACGGTTTTGCGACTCACTCGCGCGAACACGGGGAGGGAGCGAGAAGGTGCGTCGGCGCCTAGGCTGAGTGAACCGTGCTGTCCAAGCCCACTGAGTCGTCGCTGTCGACGACCCGGACGATGGCCGAGATCAGGGCGTCGGCGCGGATCGGCTTGCCCAGGTGTTCGTCGGCGCCGGCGGCGGCGGAGGCCTCCAGCTGTTCGGGCAGATCGTTGGCGCTCAGCACCACCACCTTGGTGCGGGGCAGGCCCGCCGACTGTTCATGGGCGCGGATGTGGCGGATGGCGGTCAGGCCGTCCATCACCGGCATCTGCAGGTCCATCAGGATCAGGTCGAAGCGGCCGAGCTTCACCGCCTCAAGGGCCTCGGCGCCGTTCTCGGCGCAGGTGACGTCGGCGCCGATGGCCGCCAGGATCAGTTCGGCGACCTTGCGGTTGGTGGCGTTGTCGTCGGTGACCAGCACCCGCAGGGTGCGTGTGAAGGGGTGCGGCTCGTCCTGGGCCTCCGGCTCCGCGGGCTGGGCGGCGGCCTTCATCGGCACGGTGAGGGTGAAGACCGCGCCGCGGCCGCGCTGGCCGGCGGCGACGATAGTTCCACCCATCAGGGTCGCCAGCTGGCGGCAGATGGCCAGGCCCAGGCCCAAGCCGCCGAATTCGCGGGTGGCCGAGCCGTCGGCCTGCTCGAAGCGGGCGAAAAGCCGTTCGGCGTCGGCGGGATCGAACCCGGCGCCGGTGTCGCGGACCTCGAAGAAGTACCGCTCGTCGCGGGCGCCCCTGGCCACGGTCAGGGTGATGGCGCCCTCGCGGGTGAACTTCAGGGCGTTGTCCAGCAGGTTGCCGATGATCTGGCCCATGCGGTGCGGATCCCCCGCCACCCGGGCGCGGGCGCGCTCGGCGATGTCGACCTTGAACTCCAGCCCCTTTTCCCTGGCGCGTTCCGCGTAGGGCGCCGCGATCCGGTCCATCAGCGCGGCGAGGTCGAAGTCCTCTTCGCGGATGGTGATGTGGCCGGTCTCCAGGCGGCTGTAGTCCAGGAGGTCGGAGAGGATCACGTTCAGGGAGTCGGCCGAGTCCACGATTGTGCCCAGCATCGCCCGCTGCGAGGGCTGCAACTCGTCGCGGCGCAGTACGTCGGCCAGGCCGATCACCGCGTTCAGCGGCGTGCGAATCTCATGGCTGAGGTTGGCTAGGAACGAGGTCTTGGCCTGGTTTGCGGCCTCGGCCCGGCGCAGGGCGGCCTCCAGGGCCTCGGCCTGCTGCTTCATCTCGGTGACGTCGACGTGCAGGCCGACGACGCCGCCGTCGCTAGTGCGGCGATCCTCGAACATCAGGCATCGACCGTCGTCGAAACGATGTTCGCGTCGCCCCCCCGGGGTGGACAACATCGTCTCCCGTTCGGTGATCCACGCCTCTTCCTGGCCGGCCGCCTCCGGATAGTCGCCGCGCATCAGGCCGGCGCGCAGGGTGTCCACCAGCCGCTCGCCGGGGACCAGCAGGTCGGCGGAGCGGTAGAGCTCTGCAAAGCGCTGGTTCCACAGGACGCTGCGACCGGATTTGTCGAGGAAGATGACGCCCTCGGGCAGAATGTCGATCACTTCGCGCAGCCGCGCCTCGGCCTGTTCGGCGCGGCGCTGGGCGGCGAGGAGGGCGCGGTGACGGCGCGGGCTGAAGGTCGCCAGCCATCGCCGCAACGACCAGGGGCCAGACGGCCCGTCGGGCCCGGTGCGCAAATGTTGATCAGCCATGCAACCCGCCACCTGCTGAAGACCGTGGCGGTCAGAAGAGCCCGGTGTCCTTAAGGGGCGCTTACCATGCGGCGAGCGGCCGCAGGTATTTCGGCCAAAATCCCAACCCCTTTCGCGCTGTGATGGTCAGGCGAGGCCTGGCGCAACCTTGAATTCGGCTTCGGTCCGGCCGCGCAGGCCCTCGATGGTCTCGCCCGTGGCCAGCTCGATCAACATCACGCCGCCGGCGCCGATCTCAAACACGCCTAGGTCGGTGATCAGCAGGTCGACCACCCCCTTGCCGGTGAGCGGCAGGTTGCATTCCTTCAGCAGCTTCGGCGCGCCGGACTTCTCGCAGTGGTCCATCACCACCACGACGCGCTTGACCCCGGCGACCAGGTCCATGGCCCCGCCCAT
>PLSW01000160.1 GCA_003165275.1 Caulobacteraceae bacterium | reverse complement strand
GCGCCAGCCGCCCCGCCGGCGGCGCAGGGACCGGCCCTGCCCGCCGCGCCGCCGACGCAGACGGGCGTGGTCCAGAAGATCGCCATCGAAGGCAACATCCGGATCGAGCAGTCGACGATCCTCTCCTATCTGCCGATCCAGGTCGGCGATCAGATCGGGCCGGAGCAGATCGACCTTGCGGTCAAGACGCTGTTCAAGACCGACCTCTTCGCCGACGTCGGCATCGAACTGCACGACGGTGTCCTGGTCATCCGGCTGATCGAGAACCCGATCATCAACCAGGTGGTGTTCGAGGNNACGCGACCGGCCTGTTCGCCGACGTGTCGATTCACCAGGAAGGCGACAGTTTGCTGGTGAAGGTGGTGGAAAACCCCATCATCAACCAGGTGGTGTTCGAGGGGAACAACAACCTTAAGGACGACAAGCTTCGCGACGAAGTGACCGTCCGTCCGCGCGGCATCTTCACCAAGGGCAAGGTTCAGGGCGACGTCCAGCGCATCGTCGAACTCTACAGGCGTTCGGGCCGGATCTCCGTCACCGTCACGCCCAAGATCGTCGAGCTGCCGCAAAAGCGCGTCGACCTGATCTTCGAGATCAACGAGGGCCCCAAGAGCGGCGTCGAGCGGATCAACTTCCTCGGCAATAAGCAGTTTTCCGAGAGTGATCTGCGCGGTATCGTGATCACCCGCGAAAGCCGGCTCTACCGGTTCCTCAGCTCCAACGACAACTACGACCCGGACCGGTTGGACTACGACCAGGAACAGCTGCGCAAGCACTATCGCAACCGCGGCTATTACGACTTCCGGATCATCAACACCGTCGCCGAGCTCGCGCCAGACAAGAACCAGTTCGTCATCACCTACACCCTGGACGAGGGGCCCCGGTACAAGTTCGGCGCCCTGAAGGTGCAGACCGACCTGAAGAAGCTGAACGGCGCCGTGCTGGCCCAGCTGCTGCCCATACGCCAGGGGCAGGTCTATCAGGACGAAAAGATCGAGCAGGCCACCGACGCCCTGACCTTCGCGGCCGGCGCGGCGGGCTTCGCCTTCGTGGATGTGATCCCGCGCTACGTTCCCAACCGCAAGACCCACACGGTCGACATCACCTTCGAGGTGAAGGAAGGCCCGCGCGTCTACGTCCAGCGCGTCGACGTCGTCGGCAACACCCAGACCCTGGACTATGTCATCCGGCGCGAACTGCTGGTGGCCGAGGGCGACGCCTACAACCGCGTCCTGGTCGACCGCTCCAAGAACAACATCAAGGCCCTCGGCTACTTCAAGGACGTCGACATCACCCAGACGCCGGGAGATGCGCCGGACCGAACCAACCTGCAGGTCAAGGTCACCGAGCAGCCCACCGGGGAATTCTCGTTCAGCGCCGGCTACAGCTCCGTCGACAAGTTGGTGACCGACATCGGCGTCACCCAGAGGAATTTCCGCGGTCGCGGCGAAGACGCCCGGGCGGAAGTCTCCATCGGCTCGCTGCGACAACAGGTCAGCCTGTCGTTCACCGAGCCGCACCTGGCCAACCGCAACCTCAGCGGCGGCATCGACCTCTATTCGTATCGCTACGACTTCACCCAGCAGGCGGGCTACCTCAGCACGTCCATCGGCGCGGGCCTGCGGACCGGCTTCCCGCTCAGCCAGTACCTGTCGGCGTCGCTGCACTACAACCTGCACGCCGACGATGTGGTGGTGAACAACGGCTATTGCGACGCCAACCCGCCGCTGGTCTCGCCGATCCTCTGCGCGGAACGCGGCACCAGCCTCACGTCACTGGTCGGCTACGCCATCCGCTGGGATCACCGCAATGACCCGATCAACCCGACGCGCGGGTTCTACACTATGGCGACGCAGGATTTTGCGGGCCTGGGAGGATCGCGGAAATACATCAAGACTGACCTCGAAGCCGCCTGGTACCACGGGTTCACGCCCAGCTGGATCTTCACCGCCAGCACCCACTCGGGCTACATCACCGGCTGGGGTGGTTCGACGGTCTTCATCAACGACCGCTACTACGAGGGCGGCAACAGCTTCCGTGGCTTCCAGGTCGCCGGCATCGGTCCGCGCGACACCACGCCTGCCTACCAGCAGGCCCTGGGCGCCAAGGCCTACGCTATCGGCACCCTCGAGCAGACCTTCCCAGATGGCCTGCCGGAGCAGTACGGGATCAAGATGGCCCTGTTCAGCGACTTCGGCGTCGCCGGCCTTCTTGACGAAGCAGACAAACGCGATCCGACTACGCATGCCATACTTCCGCTCGTAAAGGATGATCTTGGCTTCCGCGCCTCGGCCGGTCTCAGCGTGTTCTGGAAATCCCCCCTCGGTCCGATCCGTATCGACCTGAGCCAGATCATCAAGAAAGAGACCTACGACAAGACCGAGCTCTTCCGCTTTTCCACCTCAACCAGGTTCTAGACACCATGAAGCACCAACACGTGAGCGTCGCGATGGCGGTTGCCGCCCTGCTCGTTTCGGGCGCAACGGCCGCATCCGCGCAAAGCAGCGCCAAGAAGCCCGCCGCCCGACCCGCGTCGGCGGCGCCTGCCGCCGCCGCCGCCCTGCCGATGGGTCCGACCATCCCCGGGTTTTGCGTGCTCGGCCGCGAAGCGATCATCGGGGCTTCGGTCTCGGGCAAGTTCGCCATCAGCCGGCTTGGCCAACTGAAGCAACAGGCCGAGGCCGAACTGGCCAGCCAACGCTCCAGCCTGGAAGCCGACGTGAAGGCGTTCCAGGACCAGCGCGCCACCCTGCCGGCCGACCAGGTCCAGTCCCGCGAAGCGGCGTTGAACGCCCGGGCCCAGGCCTTCCAGCGCTTGGCCCAGCAACGTTCCGCCGAACTCCAGCAGACCCAGCAGAAAGCCTTCGGCACCATCTATCAGGCCGCGGATCCGATCGTGCGTCAGGCGTTCGTGCAGCACAACTGCTCCGTGCTCCTCGACGCCACCACGGTGATCTCGGCTTCCCAGACCATGGATATCACCCCGTCGGTCATCCAGGGCCTGGACGCCAAGCTGCAGTCGTTCAACTTCGAGCGCGAGCACATCGATCCGTCGCAAGCCGCGCAGGCCGCCCAGCCGCGCTAAGGCGACCGGCGATTCGCTGACGGGCCCTTTTCGTTCGAACGAATCGGGAAGGGCCCATAGGCTTCAGCGCCCAAGGACGGCCCGCGCGCGGCGGCGCTCCGCTGGTGGAACGCGTATCATTGCGGGATCCGTCGCGGACCTGGGCCAGCCCGAGGAGAGGCATGCCGGACACCCGTTTCTTCGACGACCTTGGTCCCCTGTCCCTGGGCGAACTCGCGCGGATCGCCGGCTCAACCGCGCCGACGGCCGGCCTGACCGACACGGTCATCACGGCCGTCGCGCCCCTCGACCGGGCCACGGCGGGCACGCTGAGCTTCTATTCGGATCGACGCTATCTCGCCGATCTGGCGGCTACCGCCGCCACTGCCTGCTTCATCACCCAGGCCAATGCGGACAAGGTGCCGGCGGGGTGCGTCGCCCTGGTCACCGCCGAGCCGCAGGCCGCCTACGCCCGCGCCGCCGGCCGCCTCTACCGGCCCCGGGGCTTTGGAGACCAAGCCCAGGCCGTCCATCCCTCCGCGGTGATCGAGCCCGAGGTCGCCATCGCCGTCGGTGCGGTGATCGGGGCGGACGCGCGGGTCGGGCGGGGAACGGTGATCGGGCCCAACGCCGTCATCGGCCCGGGCGTGGCGATCGGCCGCGGCTGTATCATTGGCGCCAATACGTCGATCAGCTTCGCCCTCCTCGGCGACAACGTCCGCATCGCCGCCGGGGCGGTGATCGGCGAGGCCGGGTTCGGGGTCACCGGAAGCACCGCCGGCGCCATTGACATTCCCCAACTGGGCCGGGTCATCCTGCAGGACGGCGTCTCCATCGGCGCCAACACCTCCGTCGACCGGGGCGCCTACGACGACACGGTGATCGGCGAGAACACCAAGATCGATAACCAGGTCCAGATCGCCCATAACGTTCGTCTCGGACGCAGCTGCGTCCTGGCCGGGCATGTTGGCCTTTCGGGCAGCGTGATTGTCGGCGACGGGGTGCGCTTCGGCGGCCGGGCCGGCATCGCCGATCACGTCAACATCGGCGACGGCGCACAGGTGATGGCGGCGGCCGGCGTCATGCGCGATATTCCCGCCGGCGAGACCTGGGGCGGCGTTCCAGCGGTGCCGGGGCGTCAATTCATGCGTCAGACGGCGTGGTTGTTGCGAAATACATCCGGAAAGCGGGCGGAATGACCGACACCGAAACTGTCCAGGCGGCCCGCGTCGACATCGACATGAACGAGATCCTGCGGCGGATCCCGCATCGCTACCCCTTCCTGCTTGTCGATCGCGCCGAGGACTACCAGCCGCACAACTCCATCGTGGGCATCAAGTGCGTGACGATGAACGAGCCCTTCTTCGTCGGCCATTTTCCCGGCAACCCGGTCATGCCGGGGGTGCTCATCATTGAGGCTATCGCCCAGTCCGGGGCGGTGATGATGTCAAAGTCCCTGAACGCCAACGTCGAGGGCAAGACCATCCTCTTCACCTCCCTCGACAACTGCAAGTTCCGCACGCCGGTCCGTCCGGGCGACGTCCTGCGCATGCCGGTCAAGGTGCTGCGCCACCGCGGCGACGTTTTCAAATTCAGCGGCAAGGCCTATGTCGGCGACAAGCTCGCCGCCGAGGTCGAGTTCACCGCCATGGTGGTAAAGACCGACGCATGACCAATATCCACCCCACCGCGATCGTGGCCGCCGGCGCCCAGCTCGGCGAGGACGTCGAGATCGGCGCCTACAGCATCGTCGGCGATCATGTCGTCCTGGGCGCCCGCACCCGCCTGGTCTCCCACGTGGTCGTCGACGGCCACACCAAGATCGGCGAGGACTGCCTGATCCACCCCTTCGCCTACCTCGGCGGACCGCCCCAGCACACCGCCTATCGCGGCGAGCCGACCCGGCTCGTCGTGGGCGATCGCAATCAGATCCGCGAATACGCCACGATGCACATCGGCACCTCCCAGGGCCGGGGGGTGACCGAGGTGGGCTCCGACGGCCTGTTCTTCACCCAGTCGCACGTGGCCCACGACTGCATTGTCGCAGACCACGTGATCCTGTCCCATGCGGCGACCCTCGGCGGTCACGTACAGGTGGCCGAGTACGCCCTCATCGGCGGCCTGGCGGCCGTGCACCAGTACAGCCGCATCGGCCGGCAGGTGAACGTCGGCGGCCTTGCGGCGGTGACCAAGGACGTCATCCCTTTCGGCTCGGTCTGGGGCAACCACGCCCACCTGGAGGGGCTGAACCTGGTCGGACTGAAGCGCCGGGGTTTCGCGCGCGAGACGATCAACGACCTGCGCGCCGCCTATCGCCTGCTGTTTGCCGACGAGGGCACCTTGCAGGAGCGGATCGACGATGTGGCCCGGGTCTTTGCGGCCTCGCCGGAGGTGATGGAGATCATCGATTTCGTCCGCGCCGACGCAAACCGACCCCTCTGCCTGCCGCATCAGGACGACTAGGCCTTGCCTGGGCCTGGCGGCAAGCTCGGCCTGATCGCCGGCGGCGGCGCTTTGCCGCTGGAGATTCTCCGTGCTTGCGACATCGCCGAGCGGCCGGTGTTCGTCGTGCGCCTGAAGGGCATGGCCGATCCGGCCCTGGCGGACTTTGACGGTGTCGAGGCCGGCATCGCCGAACTCGGCAAGGTGATCAAGGCCCTCAAGCAGGCCGGCTGCGCCAGCATCTGTTTCGCCGGCATTGTCGCGCGACCGGACCTGGGCGCCCTGACCCCGGACCTGCGCGGCTTGGCCGCCCTGCCCAGGGTGCTGGCCGTCGCCAAGTCCGGTGACGACGCGCTCCTGCGGGCCGTCGCGGCGGAGTTCGAGCGCGAAGGCTTCATCGTCGAGGGCGCCGAGCAGGTGGTCGCCGACCTCGCCATCGCCGAGGGCCCGCTGGGCGCTTGCGCGCCGTCGCCGGCGCACCAGGGCGACATCGCCGTCGCCATGCGGGCCGCGCGGGCGATCGGCCGCCTGGATATCGGCCAGGCCGCTGTGGCCGCCCGCGGTCTCGTGCTGGCCGTGGAGGCCCAGGAGGGCACCGACGCCCTGTTGAGGCGCTGCGCAGAGCTCCCGGCTGTCCTGAGAGGCGCGCCGGACGCCCGCGCCGGTGTGCTCGCCAAGGCGCCCAAGGCGGTCCAGGACCGCCGGATCGACCTGCCGACCATCGGCCCGGCCACGGTGATCGCCGCGGCCCGCGCGGGACTGGCGGGGATCGTCGGCGAGGCCGGCGCCCTCCTGATTGTCGAGCGGGCGCGGGTGATCGAGACGGCGGACGAACTCGGCCTCTTCATCGTCGGCCTGCCGCCGGAACCCGCCCAGCCGTGACCCGGCCTCTCTGCATCATGCTGGTCGCCGCCGAAGCCTCGGGGGACAGCCTCGGCGCGGGCCTCGCCCGGGCGCTCAAGCAGCAGTTGGGGGCCGAAAACCTGCGCTTCGTCGGCGTCGGCGGCGCGCGCATGGCGGAGGAGGGGATCGCCAGTCCCTTCGACATCGGCGAGCTGTCGATCCTCGGCCTGTTCGAGGGCCTGCTGGCCTATCGCAAGGTGGTCGCCCGGGTGGCGCAAACCGCCGAGCTGGCGCGGCGGGAAAAGCCGGATATCGCGGTCCTGATCGATTCCTGGGGCTTCACCCTGCGCGTCGCCCATCGCCTGCGGGAGGTCGATCCGAACCTGCCCATCGTCAAGTACGTCGCCCCCCAGGTCTGGGCCTCCCGCCCGGGCCGGGCCAAGGTGCTGGCCCGGTCCGTGGACCACCTGCTGGCCATCCACGCCTTCGACGTGCCCTTTTTCGAACGCGAGGGCCTAGCCACCACTTTCGTCGGCAACTCGGCCCTGGCCCGCAACGTCTCCGGCGCCGATCCGGCCCGGCTGCGGGCGGCCATCGGCGCGGGAGCCGAAGATCCCATTCTGCTGGTGCTGCCGGGCAGCCGGCCGTCGGAAATCCGCCGGGTTATGCCGCCCTTCGAGGCGGCGGCGGCCCTGCTGCACGCCCAGCGGCCCGGACTGCATATCGTCGTGCCCGCGGCGTCCACTGTCGCCGAGACGGTGAGGGCGAAGGTTGCCGCCTGGCCATTCCCGGCCCACGTCATCGAAGACGAGACGCTGAAGTTCGACGCCATGGCCGCCGCCACCGTGGCGCTCGCCTGCAGCGGCACGGTGACGACCGAACTCGCCCTGGCGGGATGCCCCATGGTGGTCGGCTATCGGGTGGGGGAGGTGACCTACCAGATCCTGCGCCATCTCGTGCGCACCCGGTTCATCACCCTGTTCAACATCGCCGCCGACGCGGCGGTGGCGCCGGAGCTGATCCAGACCGAATGCACCGGCCCGGCCCTCGCCGCCGCCGCCTCCGCGCGCCTGGACGATCCCGTCCTTCGTGCCGCCCAAATCGCCGCGCAGAACGCGGCCCTGGAAAAAATGGGGCGCGGCGGCCCCGATCCATCGATCAAGGCCGCCGAGGTGGTGGTGGAACTGCTGGGCGAAAAGGCCCGGCGGCTAACCTAGCCCCGCTTGTCTATCGGCACGAAGCTGCGCTGCTGCGGACCGGTGTAGAGCTGACGCGGTCGGCCGATCTTGCGCGCGGGATCTTCGAACATTTCCTTCCACTGGCTGATCCAGCCGACGGTGCGCGCCAGGGCGAACAGAACGGTGAACATCTCCGGCGGGAAGCCCATCGCCTTGAGGGTGATGCCTGAATAGAAGTCGACGTTGGGATAGAGCTTGCGCTCGATGAAGTAGGGATCGTTCAGGGCGATCTTTTCCAGCTCCATCGCCACCTTCAGCAGCGGATCGTCGCTGTCGCCCACCTCGGCGAGGACCTCGTGGCAGGTCTTCTGCATCACGGTCGCGCGGGGGTCGTAGTTCTTGTAGA
>PLSW01000213.1 GCA_003165275.1 Caulobacteraceae bacterium | reverse complement strand
GCCGCTGATCGCGGTCAACCACCTGGAGGGACACGCGGTCTCCGCCCGCCTGGGCGCCGATATCGCCTATCCCTTCCTGTTGCTGCTGGTGTCCGGCGGCCACTGCCAGCTCCTCGACGTGGCCGGGGTCGGCCGGTGCCGCCGGCTGGGGACGACCATCGACGACGCCGCCGGTGAGGCCTTCGACAAGATCGCCAAGACCCTCGGCCTGCCCTATCCCGGCGGTCCGGCCCTGGAGCGCCTGGCCGAGGGCGGCGACGCGGCCCGCTTCACCCTGCCCCGCGCCCTGCTGGGTCGGGAGGGTTGCGACTTCTCGTTCTCTGGCCTGAAGACGGCGGCGGCGCGCTTGGCCGAGGGGGTGACGGGCGACGCCGATCGGCGCGACCTCGCCGCCGCGGTCCAGGCCGCGATCGCAAGGCAGCTGGCGGATCGCACCGGCCGGGCCATGGCCGCCTATGCGAACCGGCACGCGCCCGAAGACCGGCGGCTGGTGGTCGCGGGCGGGGTGGCCGCCAACCGCCTGGTCCGCCGGACCCTGGAGGACCTGGCGACGGGCCACGGATTTTCCTTCGCCGCTCCGCCGCTGGCCTACTGCACCGACAACGCCGCCATGATCGCCCTCGCCGGAGCCGAACGGCTGTCCGAGGGGTTGATCGATGGGCTGGACGCGGTCGCCCGGCCGCGCTGGCCCCTGGACGAGGCCTCGGCCCTGTCTCATCCCACCCACGTTCCCGGGCGAAAGGGCGCCAAGGCATGAGCGGATTTGCGAGCGTCGGGGTGATCGGCGGCGGCGCCTGGGGCACGGCCCTGGCCCAGGTTAGTGCGCGCGCGGGCCTTGCCGTGACCCTCTGGGCGCGGGAGGGCGAGGTCGTCGAGGCGGTCAACCGCGCCCACGAAAACCCGCTGTTCCTGCCCGGCGTCGCCCTCGACCCCGAGATCAAGGCCAGCGCCGATCTGGCCGCCCTCGCCGGGCTGGACCTGTTGCTGGCCGTGGTTCCGGCCCAGCATCTGCGCGGGACCTTGACGGCTCTCGCCCCTCACATCCGCCGTGGCCAGCCGGTGCTGCTCTGCGCCAAGGGGGTCGAGAAGGGCTCGCTGAAGCTGATGACCGAGGTGCTGGAGGATACGGCGCCCCAAGCCTGCCCGGCGGTGCTGTCGGGGCCGAGCTTCGCGGGGGAGGTGGCCCGCGGCCTGCCCACGGCGGTGACCCTGGCCTGCCCTAACCCCGAGCTGGGGCAGCGCCTCGCCGAGGCTCTCGCCACCCCGACCTTCCGCCCCTACTGGGCCGCGGACATCATCGGCGCGGAGGCGGGCGGGGCGGTGAAGAACGTGCTGGCCATCGCCTGCGGCATCGTCGAGGGCCGGGGTCTTGGCCGCAGCGCCCACGCCGCCCTGGTCACCCGCGGGTTCGCGGAGCTGACCCGCCTGGCCGTGGCCCTGGGCGGCGAGGCGCGGACCGTGGCCGGCCTTTGCGGCCTCGGCGACCTGGTCCTGACCTGCTCCAGCCCGCAGTCGCGCAACATGAGCGTCGGCCTGGCGCTTGGGCGCGGGCAGACCCTGGCCGAGGCGCTGTCCGGCAAACTCTCCGTGGCCGAGGGGGTCGAGTCCGCCCCGGCCGTCCGCGCCCTCGCGCAAAGGCTGGACGTGGAGACGCCGATCTGCGAGGCGGTGGCGGCGGTGCTGGCCGGCGAGCGCGACCTGGACGGCGCGATCGGCGCCCTGCTCGCCCGACCCTTGCGCTCTGAACGGGAAGACTGATCCATGGCCCTCTTCGTCCTTACCTGCGACGACCACCCCGGCGCCCTTGAACGGCGGATGTCGGTGCGCGAGACGCATCTCGCCTATGTGCGCGACAACGGCGGCATGGTGCGGCTGGCCGGTCCGCTATTCAACGACGCCGGCGAGATGGCCGGCTCGCTCTTCATCATCGAGGCGCCCGACCGGGCCGCCGTCGAGGCGTTTTCGGCCGGCGATCCCTACCGGCAGGCGGGTGTGTTCGAGCGCGTCGAGATCCGGCCGTGGAAGGTCACGGTCGGCGCCATCGCGTGAACCCGGCCCAACCGGCGCCGGGCGCCCGGCTCTGCGACCTGGCGGACATCGCCGACCCGGGGGCCAAGGGCT
Organism: Caulobacteraceae bacterium; assembly: GCA_003165275.1. Lineage (GTDB taxonomy): Bacteria > Pseudomonadota > Alphaproteobacteria > Caulobacterales > Caulobacteraceae > Poindextera. The sequence goes on along the minus strand of PLSW01000213.1, from coordinate 3,793 downwards.
TCATGTTCCGCCTTGAGGAGCTGCTCTTCGCCGGCTTCGTGGTTCGCCGCGGTGATGCGGTGCGGGGCTATATCGACCGCTGTCCGCACGCCGGCATGCCCCTGGCGCTGATGGGCGACCGCTTTCTCACTCGCGAGGGCGACCTGATCCTCTGCTCGTCCCACGGGGCGCTGTTCCGGATCGATGACGGCCTGTGCGTGGCCGGCCCCTGCGCGGGGCGGCCCCTCTGGCCATGGCCGGTGGAGGTGGTGGGCGGCGAGGTGCGGGCGGCCTAGCCTTTGTGCGTCACCGTCCTGTCGCCCGGGTGGGGCATGACTGGGCGGGGGCCGCTGGCGTGGCGCGTCGGCCGATGGCCGCCGATGCCGACGGGCTGGGGAGAGACCGACAATGCCGCCGAATGAAACGCCGACACCGGTCTTCGCCGACCTTCCCAGCCTGTTGGCCCGGCTGGAGGTCATGGGCGCGACCATCTCCACCGAGGATCCCGGGCTGACCGAGCTCGACCACGGCCTGCAATGCGCCTTCGAACTGAGCCAGGCCGCGCCGGCGGACGTGGAATTGCAGGTCGCCGGCCTGGCGCACGACATCGCCCACGGCCTTGGCCATATCCGCGACCACGGCGAGGTCGGCGGCGCGGCGGTCCGCGGCCTTCTGGGCGAGCGGGTGGCCGAACTGGTGATGCTGCACATCCCCGCCAAACGCTATCTGGTCACGACCGACCCGGCCTATCGGGCCCGCCTCTCCCTGGACAGCGTGCAGACCCTGGCCCTGCAGGGGGGCGACATGACCGACGCGGAGGTCACAGCCTTTGAGGGCTTCAGCCATTGGCGCGATGCGCTGCTGCTCCGGGTCGCGGACGAGGCGGCCAAGGTTCCGGGGCGAAGCGTGCCGGGGCTGGGCCACTGGCGCCAGGCGCTGGCGGCGACCGCCCGGGCCTGATCGCCCCTGCGCTCCGGCTAGGCCGCCGTCTCGCCGGCGGCGGAAGCGGCGGGACCCTGCGTCGAAGGGCCGGGTCCGGCGCGGTACGCCGTTCGCCAGACCAGCCAGCCGAAGGCCAGGCCGAGGGGCAGGCCGCTGCATGAAATCAGCACCAGGTTCACCGGCGGCGAGCCGGGCGGCAGTGACGCTGAACCGGCCAGCTGCAAGGCCACGAAAGGCGCGACGCCGAGGATGAGGTAGCAGGCAGCCCCCGCCAGCAACGACGCGGCCCAGCCGCGCAGCCCCAGTCTCGCAAGCCCCCACCAGATCGGCGCGGCGACGGCGAGCCATGTCACGAAGGCCATGGCGGCCGCGCCGAACGCCATGCCGATGGCGAAGACGCGCCTGTCTGCTGGAAAGGTGTTCCAGGTCGTTGCGCCGGCGAAGGCGCCCATGACCACCGCCAGGCCGGCGATCACCGCGACGAACCGCCAACGGACAAGCCGGTGATCGGCGACGAACGCCTCTGACAGCATCGCCTTCATGGTTGCGGCGCGGCTATTGCGCCGGCCCGGGGGCCGGCTCCCGACCGAAGGCCTCCACCTCCTCGACCAGGGCCTTGCAGGCCATGGCCACCAGGGCGCCGCCCTTTTCCGGGGTGGCCAGGCCGGGGTCCGAGCCCATTCGGCCGTCGGCGTAGCGGGCGCGGAAGTCGAGGGCCTCGCGGATCGGGCCGGTGGGAGCGATCTGCGGGGCGTAGTTGGCGGCCTTGATGGCGTCCGGATAGGCCCACTGGGTGATCGCGATCTCCGAAGGGGTGGCGTGGCTGCCGTGGCCGGTGGGGAACTGCTGGTTGGCCAGTTGCATCACGCCCTTCAGGTCCCACCAGTTCTTCAACTTCAGGGCGTAGGTTGAGCGCCGGCCCGTATAGCTGGCCTCGGCGTAGAGCTCGGAAAAGGCCGCCTCGATGGTGGCGACGTTGCCGCCGTGGCCGTTGAGGAAGAATATCCTCTCGAACCCGTGCCCGGCCAGGGAACGGGCCCAGTCGCCGATGGCGGCGATGAAGGTCGAGGGCCGCAGGGATATGGTCCCCGGGAAGGCGAGGTGATGCTGGGCCATGCCGATGTTGAAGGTGGGGCCGACCAGGATGTCGGCGGTCTTCTGCGTCTCGTGGGCGATGATTTCCGGGCATAGCCAGTCGGTGCCCAGGAGGCCGGTGGGCCCGTGCTGCTCGTTGGAGCCGATGGGGATCACGATGGTCTTCGACCGCTCGAGGAACTTTTCGGTCTCGGGCCAGGTGGACAGGTGCAGCAGCATGGGGCGGGGCTCTCCGGCCGGACCGGGTCGGCCGGGCGCGGGCATATTAGCCGGGTGCGGCGCTGATTGAATCGAAATCCGCGCCGCTCGGCCGGCGGGCCGGTTTTGATTCAGGACAAGGCCGGCTTGCGCGGAAGCGGCTGGTTGGCTTACTCGACAAGAAAACATAATTTCCGGGAGCGCGCGTGTGAGCCAGCCAGAAGTCTTCCCCGTTCCCGAGGCCTGGGCCGAGAAGGCGTTGATGAACGCCGCCGGCTACGAGGCGGCCTTGCAGCGGGTCGAGAGCGATCCCGACGGCTTCTGGCGCGAGGTCGCCGGACGCCTCGACTGGATCCGGCCGTTCACCGTGGTCAAGGACGTCTCGTTCGCCCGCGACAACTTCCACATCCGCTGGTTCGCCGACGGCCTGCTCAACGTCTCGGTCAACTGCCTGGACCGGCACCTGCCGCACCGGGCGGACCAGGTGGCCTTCATCTGGGAGGGGGACGACCCCAAGGACAGCAAGAAGATCACCTACGCGGAGGCCCATGCGGAAACCTGCCGCATGGCCAATGTGCTGAAGGCAAACGGCGTCCTGCGCGGCGACCGGGTGACCATCTACATGCCGATGATCCCCGAGGCGGCCTTCGCCATGCTGGCCTGCGCCCGGATCGGGGCCATCCATTCGGTGATCTTCGGCGGGTTTTCCCCCGACTCCATCGCCGGCCGCATCCAGGACTGCGACAGCCGGTTGGTGATCACCGCCGACGAGGGTCTGCGCGGCGGCAAGATCATCCCGCTGAAGGCCAATGTGGACGAGGCCCTGCTTTCCTGCCCGGACGTGGGCAAGGTGATCGTGGTCAAGCGCACCGGCGCGAACGTGCCGATGATCCCAGGCCGCGACGTGGCCTATGACGAGGCCCGCCTGACGGTGTCCGCCGAGTGTGAGCCCGAGGCCATGGGGGCGGAGGATCCGCTGTTCATCCTCTACACGTCAGGCTCGACGGGCAAACCCAAGGGGGTGCTGCACACCACCGCCGGCTACCTGACCTGGGCCAGCTACACCCACGAACTGGTGTTCGACTATCGCCCCGGCGAGATCTTCTGGTGCACGGCGGACGTGGGCTGGGTGACCGGCCACAGCTACATCGTCTACGGCCCGCTCGCCAACGGCGCGACGACGCTGATGTTCGAGGGCGTGCCGAACTANNCACAGCTACATCGTCTACGGCCCCCTGGCCAACGCCGCCACGGCGGTGATCTTCGAGGGCGTGCCCAACTATCCGACCACCTCGCGGTTCTGGGAGGTGATCGACAAGCACCAGGTGGAGATCTTCTACACCGCCCCCACCGCCCTGCGCGCCCTGATGCGGGAAGGTGAGGAGCCGGTGAAGAAGACCTCGCGCAAGTCCCTGCGCCTGCTGGGCTCGGTCGGCGAGCCGATCAACCCGGAGGCGTGGATCTGGTACCACACCGTGGTGGGCAAGAAGCGCTGCCCGATCGTCGACACGTGGTGGCAGACCGAAACGGGCGCGCACATGATCACCCCGATCCCCGGCGCCACGCCGCTCAAGCCCGG
>PLSW01000209.1 GCA_003165275.1 Caulobacteraceae bacterium | reverse complement strand
CGCTCATGTGGATCCCGGCGCAGACCACGGTACCGCCCTTGCGGACAGCCTTGAGCGCCTGGGGCACGAGATCGCCCGCGGTGGCGTAGATGATCGCCGCGTCGAGGGGCTCCGGGGGCGTTTCATCAGAGCCGCCCGCCCAGGTGACGCCCAGGCTCCGGGCGAAGGACTGCGTAACGGTATCGCCGGGCCGCGTGAGGGCGAAAACCTCCCTGCCCTGCCACTTGGCGACCTGGGCGACGATGTGGCCGGCGGCGCCGAAGCCATAGATTCCCAACCGCTTGCCCTCGCCGGCGATCTTCAGGGACCGCCAGCCGATCAATCCGGCGCAGAGCAGCGGCGCCAGCGACACGTCGCTGCCCGTCTCGCCGAGGGGAAAGGCAAAGCGCGCGTCGGCGATGACCGCGGTCGCGAAGCCGCCGTCACGGGTGTAGCCGGTGAACAGCGGCGCGTCGCAGAGGTTTTCCCGCTGCGCCTCGCAAAAGGGGCAGACGCCGCAGGTGTGGCCGAGCCAGGGAATTCCCACCCGCTCACCCAGGGTCAGCCCGGTTACGCCCGGCCCGATCGCGTCGACCCGGCCGACGATCTCGTGGCCCGGGATGATCGGCGATTTCGGGTCCGGCAGCTCACCGTCCAGAACGTGCAGGTCGGTGCGACAGACTCCGCAGGCGAGGACCTTGACCCTCACCTCGCCGGAGCCGGGCTGGCGGTCGGGCAAGTCCGTCCATTCAAGCGGGGTCCCCGGCCTGTTGAGCACCATCGCCTTCATGGTTTCGTCCCTCCGCTGCCGCTCCTCAACACCGCAGCCCCTGCACCGTTCCGGGTCTTGCCGTGGGTGATTTCCGAGGCTGCCGGAGTTTGGCGTCCGGGGCTTAGAATCTGCCCCTGGCCCGGACCGTCCCTCGTCGGGGGGCGCCGGCCAAACTGAAAGCCCATCATGAAAGCCCTCGTCTATCACGGCCCCGGCAAGAAGGCCTGGGAGGAACACGCCAAGCCGACGGTGATCGACCCGACCGACGCCATTGTGCGGGTCACCAAGACCACCATCTGCGGCACCGACCTGCANNGGCGTGATCGACAGCGTCGGGCCGGCGGTCACCGCCTTCAAGGCCGGCGACCGGGTGCTGATCTCCTGCGTCAGCGCCTGCGGCAAATGCGAATACTGCCGCAAGGGGATGTTCTCCCATTGCACGACGGGCGGCTGGATTCTCGGCAACACCATCGACGGCACCCAGGCCGAATTCGTCCGCACGCCCCACGCGGACACCAGCCTCTACCCGATCCCGGAGGGCGCCGATGAAGAGGCGCTGGTGATGCTCAGCGACATCCTGCCGACGGGTTTCGAGTGCGGCGTGCTCAACGGCAAAGTCCAGCCCGGCGCGACCGTGGCCATCGTCGGCGCGGGGCCCGTCGGTCTGGCGGCGCTGCTCACCGCGCAGTTCTATTCGCCGGCCGAGATCATCATGATCGACCTCGACGACAACCGGCTGGCGGTCGCCAAACGCTTCGGCGCCACCCAGACCATCAACAGCACCGATGGAAAGGCCGTCGAAGCCTTGATGAAGCTGACCCACAACAAGGGCGTCGACACGGCCATCGAGGCGGTGGGCGTTCCGGCCACCTTCGAGCTGTGCGAGCAGATCATCGCGCCCGGCGGGATCATCGCCAACATCGGCGTCCACGGCGTGCCGGTGACCCTGCATCTCGAGCGCCTGTGGGACCGCAACATCAGCATCACCACCCGGCTGGTCGATACGGCCTCGACGCCGATGCTGCTCGACGTGCTCGGCGCCCACAAGATCGACCCGACCCTGCTGATCACCCATCGCTTCAAGTTCGACGACATCCTCGAGGCTTACGAAACCTTCGGCCACGCCGCCAAGACCAAGGCGCTGAAGGTGCTGATCGAAGCCTAGGGCGCGCGTCGCCCGTCCTCCTCGGGGCCACGCCAATCCCATAGTAGAAAGGCAAGACACCATGACCTACCAGAGCCTTAGTCCCTTTGACGGCAAGCTGATCAAGGGCTTCGACGACATCAACGCCGCGGAATACGAGAGCAAGCTCGCGGCGGCGCAGACCTGTTTCGAAAGCTGGCGGCACAAGACCTATGCCGAGCGGGCGGTGATCATCGACAAGGCCGCCCAGCTCCTTCACGAGCAAGCCGACGCCTTCGCCCACACCATGACGTTGGAAATGGGCAAGCGGATCGGCGAGGCCCGCGGCGAGGTGGAGTTCAGCTCCCGGATCCTCGCCTACTACGCCAAGAACGCCGAGCGCTTCCTGGCTCCGGTGAAGCTCAACCCGACGGTAGGCGAAGCCCATATGGAGAGCAGCCCGATCGGGGTGATCTTCGGCGTCGAACCGTGGAACTTCCCCTATTACCAGCTGGCGCGGATCGCCGGGCCGCACCTGATGGCCGGCAATACGCTGGTGGTGAAGCACGCCGGCATCGTGCCGCAATGCGCCCTGGCGTTCGAGAAGCTGCTGCTCGACGCCGGCGCGCCGGTCGGTCTCTACACCAACCTGTTCATCTCGCATGCGCAGTCCGACAAGGTTGTCGATGACCCCCGCATCAAGGGCGTCTGCCTGACCGGCAGCGTGGCGGCCGGCCAGAGCATCGCCGCGCGCGCCGGCAAGAACCTCAAGGTCTCGTCCATGGAGCTGGGCGGCAGCGACGCCT
>PLSW01000108.1 GCA_003165275.1 Caulobacteraceae bacterium | reverse complement strand
GCCGCGGCGCAGGGCCACCAGGGCGGGCAGGCCGACGATAATGTCGCCCAGGGAGCTGCGCCGCACGATCAGAATGCGGGGCGCCCCGCCCTCACTCATGCGCCCTGCGCCTCCAGCAACTGCGGGAAAGCGCGCGCTGACAGCGCGGCGCGGAATTGCCGTAGCGCCTGCCCGCGGTGGCTCACCGCCGCTTTCTCCTCGCGCGTCATCTCCGCGAAACTCCTCCCCGCCGACTCATAGAAAAAGACCGGATCATACCCAAAACCTCCCGCCCCCCGCGGCGCCTCCAAGATCCGCCCCTCCACGCGCCCCTCCCAGGTCCCTCGCACCTTCCCCTCCGGATCCGTCAGCACCACCACGCACACAAAATACGCCTCCCGCTCCGGCGCCGGCCGGTCGGCCATGCGCTCCAGTAGCCAGGCAATCCGCCCCTCGTCCGTCTCCGCCACCCGCGCCGAATGGAGCCCCGGCGCGCCCTCCAGCGCGGGGACCACCAGGCCGCTGTCATCCGCCAGCGCCCACTCCCCGGTTGCCCGCGAGACCGTTGCGGCCTTTAACGCGGCGTTGGCGGCGAAAGTTTCCCCGGTCTCCTCCGGCAGCACCACGCCCGGGAAATCCGCCAGCGACCGCACCTGCACCGGCAGCCCCTTCAGCAGCGCGGCAATCTCCCGGGCCTTGCCGGGATTCTGCGAGGCGATAAGCAGACGGCGGGGGTCGGTCATGGGCGAGGCTCGGAGGCTNNGAGGCTCGGAGGCTCGGAGGCTCCGAGGCTTTCGGGCTTCCGAGCCTCCAAGCCTCCGAGCCCTGCCCCTACGGGGCTGTCTGCAGCCCCTCCAACGCCGCGGTCTGCAGCTCGAGCAGGTGCTTCATGCCCTTCTGGCCCAGGGTCATCATCTGGCCCAGTTGGCTCACGGAAAACGGGTCGCCCTCGGCCGTCGCCTGGACCTCAACCACCCCGCCCCGGCTGGTCATCACCAGGTTCATGTCCACGGCGGCCCGCGAGTCCTCCTCGTAGGTCAGGTCCAGCATCAGCTCCCCGGCCACCAGCCCCAGCGAGAGCGCCGCGACCTGCGCCTGCAGCGGCCAGGTCTTGGCCCGCTTGCGGCGCATCAGGAAGGAGCAGGCCTCGGCCAGGGCGATATAGCCGCCGGTAATGGAGGCGCAGCGCGTCCCCCCGTCGGCCTGCAGCACGTCGCAGTCCACGGTGACCTGCAGCTCCCCCAGGGTCACCATGTCGCACACCGACCGCAGCGACCGGCCGATCAGCCGCTGGATCTCCTGGGTGCGGCCGGACTGCTTGCCCTGCGCGGCTTCCCGCCGCCCCCGGGTGTGGGTCGCCCGGGGCAGCATGCCGTATTCCGCGGTCACCCAGCCCTGGCCCTTGCCGCGCAGGAAGGGCGGCACGCCTTCGTCGAGGCTGGCGGTCACCAGCACCTTGGTGTGGCCGAAGGAGACCAGGCAGGAACCCTCGGCGTAGCGATTGACCCCCGTCTCCAGGGTCACGGCGCGCATGGCGGTGGGCAGGCGTTCGGAGGGGCGCATGGGCGGGGTCTTTCGCGGCTGGGCGAGTTTTTCGGATGCAGGTCGCGGCCTTGCGCGGCCGCGAAGCGCGCTTATCCTAGATCACAACCGCATCGTCCATGCTTGGCGAGCCCCGCCGGACGGATTGCGGCCGCGATCGAAGGGATGTTTCGGCCCGCGATGGTCAGCCTAATCTATCCATCGGTGACCGCCCCCGGCCTAGCGGAACTGGACGAGCGCGCCCGCGACATCTTCCGCCGGGTGGTGGAAAGCTATCTGGAGACCGGCGAGCCCATCGGCTCGCGCACCCTGTCCAAGGGCGGGGTGCACCTGTCGCCGGCCTCGATCCGCAACACCATGCAGGACCTGACCCAGCTGGGTCTCTTGGGCGCGCCCCACACCAGCGCCGGCCGGCTGCCGACCCACGCGGGTCTGCGCCTCTTCGTGGACGGCCTGCTGGAGGTGGGGGACCTGCCGGAGGACGAGCGGCGGGAGATCGACGCGCGGCTGTTTTCCCGCGGCCGCGGCTTCGCCGAGGTGATGAACGAGGCCACCGCCCTGCTGTCCGGCCTCGCCGGCGGAGCCGGGGTGGTGGTGACCCCCGTCCGCGACGCCGGGGTCAAGCATGTGGAATTCGTGGCCCTGGGCGCCGACCAGACCCTGGTAGTGATGGTGTTCGAGGACGGGTCGGTGGAGAACCGGCTCATGCAGCGCGCCGCCGGGGTGACCCCCTCGGCCCTGCAGGAGGCCTCCAACTTCCTCAACGCCCGCCTCAAGGGGCGCACCCTGGCCGAGGCCAAGCTGGAGATGCGCGGCGAGTTCGACCGGGCCCGGGGCGAGCTGAACGCCGCCGCCGCCCACCTGGTGGAAGAGGGCCTTGCCGCCTGGAGCGGCGGCGACGGCCATGACCGCTCCCTGATCGTGCGCGGCCGCGCCAACCTGCTCGGCGATCCCACCGCCCTGGAGGATCTGGAGCGGGTGCGGATGCTGTTCGACGACCTGGAGCAGAAGGAGCAGCTGATCGGCCTGCTGGACGATGTGCGAGAAGCCCAGGGCGTGCGCATCTTCATCGGGGCGGAAACGCGACTGTTTTCGCTTTCGGGTTCCGCCGTGATCGCGGCGCCCTATATGTCGGGCGAACAGAAGGTGCTGGGCGCGATCGGCGTGATCGGGCCCGCCCGGCTGAACTATGCCCGGGTTATTCCGTTAGTGGATTACACCGCCCGGGTGCTCGGACGATTGCTGAACACCTGAAGGACGACGACACGATGACCGACGACGCAACGCCCGCCCCCGACGAGATCACTGGCGGAAGCGACGACGCGGCGAACACCGAGGCGGAGATCGAGGCCCTGCGCGGCGAGATCGCCGCCCTGCGCGAACAGACCCTGCGCTACGCCGCCGACGCCGAAAACACCAAGCGCCGGGCCGAGCGCGACGCCAACAACGCCCGGGCCTTCGCCATCGAGAAGTTCGCCCGCGACCTCCTGGGCGTGGCCGACAACCTCGCCCGCGCCCTGCAGCACACCCCGCGGGAGGCCGAGGATCCGGCGGTGAAGAACCTGGCCGTGGGCCTGGAGATGACCGAGAAGGAACTGCTGGCCGCCTTCGAGCGCAACGGGCTCAAGCGGCTGGACCCGCCCCGCGGCGCCAAGTTCGATCCCCACCTGCACCAGGCGGTGATGGAGCAGCCCGCCGGCGATGTCGGCCCCGGCGCGGTGCTGCAGGTGCTGCAGACCGGCTACGAGTTGTTCGGCCGCATCGTCCGCCCGGCCATGGTGGTGGTCTCCGCCAAGGGCTCGGCCGGCGCGGCGCCCGCCGACCCGGTGGCCGCCAACCCCTACGCCCACCCGGAAGGCGAGCCCGACGGGGTGGGGGCGGCGATCGACAAGACGGCGTGAGGGGGGCGTTCGCGAGGACTGCAAGGACGCCCCTGCGTCCTTCGACACGGTCGCTGCGCTCCCTACTCAGGATGACGAAGAGGGGTGGGCTGCACTGGTTTTCGTCATGCTGAGTAGCGCGCCCTTCGCGCGCGTGTCGAAGCACGCAGGCGGCGGCAGCTACACCGCGTAAGCGACCATTCTTCAGGATGAGAAACGGTAACCGGGGCAAATTGCAGGGCATGGGGACTATTCAGGGTGACTCGGTCGTGATTCACCCTGTGGATGACTGCGCCGTCTGATCCTGCTGACGATCTGCCGCTGGCCGAGCTTCGGCGGGTGGTTGCGACGCTGGTGTCGGAGGTGGGCCG
>PLSW01000019.1 GCA_003165275.1 Caulobacteraceae bacterium | reverse complement strand
CGAAGGGGGGAGCTGAACGGTTACCACCTGATCTCCGGCCCCGGACTTCGCACCTTGCGAGCCCAAGCTCAGCGGGTTGGCGTCCGGGGGCTCGGTCGAGTCAATTCGCCAAAACCTATTGGCTTGATCGGGTGGCGACTAAGGACGTGTCCACGACGGGCGGAGCGCTTTCGTCTTGGGGTGTGTAGGTCCCGATCAGATTGTCGCCGTGGGGCCCGACGGGATTGCTCGAGTTGTGGCAGAAGAAGACGTTCTGGCAACGGGTCGGGGTCAGTTGGACCATGACGGAGAAGGGGTTGTCGTTGTGAGCCCAGATCTCGATCTCGTTGGTGTTGGTGGTGATCTGCCGCGTCGTGACCCCACCCACCCGGTCGCCGAGCTGAGGCCCGTATGGCGGGGCGCCGGGCGCGGCGCCGCGGGCGCTCGGAGCGCCGCCGCCAGTTGACGGCATGGTCGCGCGCAGCGCCTCGGCGATATATTGGGATGAGTAGCGACAACCGCGGATGGTCGCCTGGGCGTGTGGATTGTGGTGCTCGGCGAAGACCACCGCGTCGAAGTTGGACAGGCCGCCCCGCACCGCGTTGCTGAAGGTCGACCGCGCGCCGGAGTCCTGTTCCAAGACCCAATCGATATTGATCTTGGCTTCCGCGCAGAAGGCGTCGTTGTATTGGGGCTGAGCGACCGGCCGGCCGTTCATGTTCTGCATCATCTGATCCAGCGCCGGATCGGCGCGCGCGCCAGGCGCGCCCACCAGCCAGATCAGACCGAGCAATGCAGCGCGGGCGGCCTTCATTGTTGGGGGAAGGGCGGGCTGGCGGTCAGCGACCCCATTCGCTGAGCGTTGATGTAGGCGTCCCAGGCCATATGCTTCAGCGCTCCCATATTGGGATAGTCGTTCGGAAGATGCCGGACGAAACAGGCGTTGACGCAAGCCGACGCTTCGTACGCGCCGCGCTGGCCCTGATCGGCGCGCGCCATGCATTGGTTTTGGCAGATCGATGCGATTTCCCGGCCGGCCTGCTGCTGCTCCGCCGGGGACCATTCGCTGTAGGGTTTGTCAGGCCCCTGGGCCGCGGCGGCTCCGGCGAGGGTGACACCCGCCACGAGAACGCCGAGCATGACGCGGGCGGTCCTGAACCGTCCGACGGCCGGTGCGGGCAGCCCGCCCAGCAAATGATGTCCCGCCATTGCGCCAAATATGCTGTTCATGGAGCCTCCCAATTATCCTGTGTTGAAGCGTTTCTCGAGTCTTCCCGCACGCCTACTGTTTGCAGACCGAGGGATCGATCTGCGAGCCGTCGTAAGGCACCTTGACGCCCTTCGCGGCCGCGACCACGTCGGTCAGCGTTTGCAGGCCCGCCGTGAACAGGCCGACTTTGCATTGGGTGGTGAGCTGGGAATTGGTGTCCTGCCGCGCCTGCGCCTGCCGGGTGTAGTTGTCGGAAATTTCCTTCGCCCAGGGGCTCCAGCCCTCATTGGTGGCGTAGAGGTAGCAGTTGACGTACTCCTTGCGGCAGGCCGCCAGCGCGGAATTGGAGGCTTCGTTGGCGTTCGCCGAACCCCATTGCCAATAGCATTTGTTCTGACCGCCGTTCACGCCAGCGACAAACGACCATCCCCCGGATACTGACTGCCGATTGGCATTATAGTAGCCGGTGCAGGCACTATAGGCGATCTGCGCCTCGGACTGGACGCCCAAGCTCGCGCAGCCCGTGGTCGACATCGCCGATCCAAAAAGGATTAGGCCGGTCAGGCAGAGCCGATTGACGATCATTTTCCGCTCCCAACGGTCGAAGTGTTTCCGCACGCTAGAGGGAGGTCTGACGCCCGCACATGGATGGCCTGTGAACAGGCGGGATAGCTTCTGCGCCGCCTTCGGGCTCATACAACTGTTCCAGCCCGGCCGCGATCGCCTGGTCCAGGGCCGTCACCAGCGGCGCGAAATAGGCGCTGTGATCGCCATCCGCATGTTGACCGATGCCGGTCAGAGCCCCGGTCTCGGCGAGCTCGTGGCGCGCCTGGTCGAGCAGAGCGCTCTTACCGACACCGGCGTCGCCGCGCGCGATGATGGCGTCGGCCAGCGCGGTCGCGAGTAAACTCTGCTTCCGCGCCCGCCCGCGCAAAAGGGCGGCGCGTTTCATTTCCGGCTGTGAGCACCCCGCCTCCTGTCCGACCCGCTATTAGATGGGCTCGATCGGCGGTCCGAGTCGATAGCCGAAGCCAGGGGCTGTGACGATCAAGTCCGGTTCGGCGGCTAGCTTTCGGCGCAGGCGACTGACCAGGGCGTCGGCGGAACGGACGTCGCTGTCGCTGTCGCCGCGGCTCATGGCCTCGCAGAGCGCCTCGCGCGAGACGATCTTGCCGCCGGCGTCAATCAGCTTGGCGAGCAGGTCGAACTCCCCGCGCGTTACCGAAACGGCCCGCTGGTCGCCCTCGGCGATGGTGCGCCGGTCCAGATCGATGGTCCAACACCCAACCCGGCAGCGGCGACCGCGCGCCTGGGTGCGCCGGCGCTGCAGGCTGCGCACGCGCGCGGCCAGCTCGCCGAGATGCACCGGCTTGACCAGATAATCGTCCGCGCCCTCGTCGAGGGCCGCGATGCGGGTGACCACGTCGGCGCGGCTGGTGACGACGATGACGCCCACGTCGCCGCCGTTTCTCAGTTCAGTGGCGAAGGTGAGCCCATCTATGCCAGGAAGACCGAGATCGAGCACGATGATGTCGGCGGGCGCGGCCTTCAGCGCCGCGCGGCACGCGAAGGCGTCGGATGCGGTCCGCACGCTATGACCCTCGGCGGCGAGAATTTTTGCATAGGTGGCGCAGGTAAGCGGTTCGTCTTCGACGACGATGACCCGAGCGGTATCCATGAGGCGTTTTACCGAAATAAGAAAGATATAGACCTCACTTGCAGCATTTGTTCCGCATCTGTTGTGAATGCCTTGCGAACACAGACGAAGAAATGAGCCGCTCGTGTAGGACCGTCACTTTTGTTTGGTGGGGCGGTCGGCGTCGCCGCGGGTGGTGTCAGTCCAACGGCGACTCGTCTTCACTCGGACACAGTGAGCCCCAACCCAACCGGTCCTTAGCCCATGACTGCCCGCCACTCGGCCAATGCGGCGGAGCGTCTCTCCCGGTATTCTTGTCGGCTGACGAGGTGGCGCTCCTGACTGAAGTGGTCGTGGACCTGGGCGTGAACCGAGCTAAATTTCTGCAGGGTCTTCATCTGGCGAAAGCGGGCCATCGCCCGCTCGCGTCGTCGGAGCGGCAGGTGAGAGTTCCTGGCCCGGTTTTTCAACCGGCGCCCCGTTTCTGGCGATCGGCGGCGCCGATGTCCTGCAGGGTCGCGCCGTATAAACGCCGACCGTCAGTGACGATGGTACCCGTCCGGCCGTGGCGTTTCATTGCTTTCTCCTGCTAACTTTGGGCTGACAACACGCTCTCGGGCGCTCGTTGGTCCGCCGCAACACTCGATCGGGCGGAGAGTTTCTGACTCGGTCACGCATCAGTGTCGCCAAACGCCGTCCAGTCGATGTGCTCAATCGCGCTCTGCAGCGAGAGCATCGCAGGGAGCAACTCGGCTGATCCACCGCCAGCCGGGGGACGTTCTAGGAGGGTTTCGAGTTTGTAGGCTGCTCCGGACTGGACTGTCAGGCCGAAATGGCTGGTCAGACCCGCCAGACGGTGGGCTTCCCGCGTGGCGGCAATCGCCTCACCGGACTCCATGGCATTGCGAATGCGGTCCATCGCCTCAAGGATGTTCGGCTTAACTTGCGCCAAAAGGACGCCCGCCTCGGCGCGCCCCAAGATATCGCGAAGTTCCGCCAACCGGTCCGAGTGCGAGGCGCTTGCGTCTGTGACCATCTCCGTCGGCGCCCACTGGCCAGACTCCGCGCCAGCAAGCAGGCGCTGCAACTCGTTGCGACCAATGGGCTTCTGCAGCACCGCTTCAATGCCCAAAGCGGCGGCCCGGCGCTCAACTTCCGCCGTCGCGGACGCCGTGACGATCGCGATCGGCGTGCCGCTATTACGCGCCGCGCCGCAACGAACCGCCTGAGTGACGGCAAGCCCGTCCCGCCCGGGCATGTGCATGTCGAGGATCATGAGATCAAAATCCACCTGCATCGCCAGGGACAAGGCGGCGTCGCCATCTTCGGCCTCATCGACGACGCAACCCTCCGCCCGCACGAGGGCGGACAACACCCGACGGCTGAGGGGAGTGTCCTCGGCCAACAGCACCCGCAGTGAACGCCTCGGGCTGCTTAAGGTCACCGGGCGGCTGAACGAGAGCGGCAAGTCGAGGCGCAGGCGAAAGATCGCGCCTTCACCCGGTGCGCTCCGGGCCGTCAGATCGCCGTCCATAGCTTGAGCCAATCTCCTCGCGATCGACAGGCCAAGACCCAAGCCGGTGATGCGATCGGCTGCGGGACCACGCTCGAAGGGCTCGAAAATTCTCGTCAGATCGGCGGAGGAAAGCCCGGCTCCCTCGTCTCGAACCTCGACGACCATGCCGGCGCAATCCGCCTCCACGGCCTCAATGGAGACTCTCACCGAGATGTCGCCGCGCCCGTGCTTGACCGCATTTCCGATCAGGTTGCTGACAATTTGGCGGATGCGTCCGGGATCGCCCACCAGAACAGTGCGCGCGCCCTCATCGACCTGGATAATCCGGCGGCCGGTCCCGCTCAAGGATGGCTGATGCACGGCGATCACCCCAGCCACCTGGAGATGCGGATCGAAATCGGAGGCAGCGAGCGACAGGGCTTCGGCATCGAGCGCGCCCAAATCCGTGAGGTCGCCGACCACGGTGGCCAATTGGCCGACCGCGCCGCGCAGAACTTGCAAGTCGATCGGTTCGACCTCGAGCTCGGCAAGTTCCACAAGTCCAGCGATTCCCTGGAGAGGAGTCCGCAGCTCGTGTCCAACCGAGGCCAACAGACGCGACTTCGCGCGGTTGGCGCGTTCGGCGGCGTCTCGCGCGGCGGCCAGTTCCACCTCGCGGAACTCATACTGCGTGTTGAGCCGGGATAGCTCCTCCTCCATGTCCCGGACATCGGGGGACGGGGCGGGATGCCTCCCGGCGGGCAATAGGTTGGTCGCTCCGAACGCGGTCCAGGCTTCAACCGCGGACTCTCGGAAACCCCGCGCCGCCGCAGGCGCGTGGAGCATCTCGGCGCCTTCAGCCGCAGCTTGGCTGATGAGGCCTCGGTCCAGGATACAATCCGAGGCTTGAGCGGCCGCAACGGCCTCCTCGTAAAGATCGAGCGCGGCACGGCGACGGCCGGCCACGCGCGCGCGCTCCGCATCGAGCAGCAGCATGCGGTGGCGCTGATTGTGCGGGTTCAGGCGAGCCACACGCCGCATGATCTTGAGATGTCGGACCGGAGGTTTCCGGCCGGTCCGATAAAGCGCCAAGGCCGACGGAAATATCCATCGCGCCGTGCTGGGGTGATGAATGTTCGACTCGAAGGTGACCCGGCGCCGCTCATAGAGCCGCGCCGCCAGCTCATAGTCGCCAAACATGTCGGCCAACAGCGCCTCGGCGCCCCCAATCAGGCGATGTAGGTTGTTCAGGTCGCGTTCCGAATCCGCATAGCCGAGGGCGCTGGGGTCGTCCTGATAGTGCGCGCCATCGAGAACCGATCCTTTGGAGCCGGCCCCCGTCAGATTTTCGGCCATCTGTAAAACGGCGCAGATCACGGGTCGGGTCGTCCGATCTTGCAGTCTCTGAGCGATGGTCAGGCCGTGCTCGGCTTCGCGGATCACCTCCGAGAGGGGGATGTCGAGGTATAGAGACATGAGGACGCGGTTGCGGTTGGCATATCCTGCGGTCGCTAGATCGCCTTCCGCGTAAGCAATGGCCTCCACTTCATCATTGCGACGAGCGGTCTCGGCAATCGGCCGCACATAGGCGTGGCCGAAATCGATGGCATTCTGCATCGCTGCGGCGCGAAGCGGCTGGGAGGGTGACTGCAGGGCGTCGGACACCTCGGCCCAACTCGCGGCTTTCTCGTAAGCTCCCGTGAGAGCGCAAACGAAGCTAGCCACTGAGGCGCCGAGGGCTGTCCCAGAAAGCAACCTTCCCTTCGCGGCCCGCGCCCCAAGGATCACCGCTTGGCGCGCATTTCGCTCGTGGAGCAGCGTGCCGGTAGCGTTCAAGACACGCAACATCGGACCTGCCAAATCGAGTTCCGACTGGGCGACGGCGCCCTTCGTTCGCGCTTTGGTTGGGCTTGAACAAACTATGCGCAGAGCTTCGAATATGACCTGCGCCTGCGTTGGCCTGGCCGGCACGGTGAAGCCAACACGTCGGCTGGCATCGAGTCCGACATCGAGCGCCTTTTGTAAGTCACCCGACATTCGCCATGTGAATACCCGAATCTCGTCCGCCTCCGCCAATTCGCGCGGGTTGGCGGCGAGCTCAACAAGTCGATCGGCGAGCACCTGTGCTTGGACGTGGTCGATCTGCTGCACCGCAGCGAGCACGGCCTCTGACAGCACCGCAAAGGTCGTGGCCGCGCTTCGCTCTGCAAGGGTCAGAGCGGCTTCCGCGAACGACACGGCGGCAACGCCGTCGCCCGAGCCGCGCGCGGCGCGCGCACCACCAGCAAAGAGCGCCGCCCAGGCACGACCGTCGACCTCTTCCAACCCGCCCCGCAGGCGCAGCGAAAGCATTGACGTTCCCCTGGCGCCATCCTCCGACGTTACACCAGCGCCACGCAACACCTCGGCGCTATGGCCTGCCGATTGGCCACGTTCGGCCTCGCTCATCGACGCTAGGATCGCAGCGCGGATTCGGTCGTGCGCCAGGAACAGGTTGTCGCCATCGATGCGCACCACGCCAGCCCGCTCAAGCTGATCGATAACGGACTGGCCTGTGTCGGCCGTCAACTCGCAGGCGGCTAGAATGTCGGAACGGGATGCCGCGTCGCCAAACACCGCCAATGTCCGCGCCAGCCGCACCTCGGCAGAGGCCATGAGGGCCAGCCGGCCAGCGACGGCGTCCGCGAGGGATTCACCCAGAGCGCTACCCGCCCGACCACTATCGAAGCGCCATCCGCCATCGACGCGGGGGAGCGCATCCGCCGCAATCAACAGCTGAACGGCTTGGATCAAATCGAAAGCCAGGCCGTTAGGCGCGGGCACGAAATCTAGGATGGACCTGGCGACCGCGGCGCTATCATCGCCCAGCATGTCGGTGATCACCGCTTGCAACGCAGTCACATCCAGCAGTGACACGTCAATCGTGACGGCCTCAACCTGCGCCGTCACAGACGACGGCTCCTGCGGGCGCTCGGTAGTGAGAAAGCGAAGGAGTGTCAGGGCAGGTTCCGAGAGCAGACGCGCGTATCGGCGCGATCCGCGTTCGCTCGCCCGCCCCCAGTCGTCGATAAGCAAGACAATTGGCTGGTTGAACCCTTCAAGCCAACGCAGGACGGCGAGAATGCCTTGGATGAGGCGCTCTTCGCCGGCTTCCGGCGGCATCGCCACCGGACTGGAGTGATCGGCCAGTCGACGCAGCAAACCGGATCCGACGTGGCAGAACGCGGCGCCATGGGGCCCGACGGCAGTCACCAGTGTCGCCATGCCCGCATCAGGATCATAGAGCTGGTCGAGGCCAGCCGTAACGGCTTGCTCGAGCGCCGTTATCAGAGGAGTCAGATCATCCCCGCCCCCGCCTTCGACGTGTTTACCCGCCCCCGTTAACGCACCGTCCTGAGTCAGGCGCCTAAGCGCGCGCTCAAGGAAGACGCTCTTGCCGATTCCAGCGGCGCCTCGGGCGACAATCGCGCGCACGCCCTTATCAGCGAGCGCGGCCGCCAAGAGCTCGTCTTCACGCTCTCGGCCCCGGAGGGGTAGGCGAACCTGACTGTTCGTTGGAAGCAAAGGCAGCCTCTTTCCTGCTTATCAGCGGCAAGGTTTTCCACTCGGCCGCGCCCGCGCTATAGAGTCGAGTGCCGATCGATGACATTGAGGCTCGCCCCGCAAGTCAGACGTTAGCTTGAACGGCGACCAAGATCATCAGACCTGTCAGCTTAACTGACCAAGGTCAGTGACCAGGTGGTCCTCGACATTGCGAAGGGACAGAGGGAATTTTGGGGCCAACAAAAGGGTCGGCCTTATTGCCGCTATATGTGCAGTGCCGGCGCAAGACGTGCCAATCCTACGAATAGGACATCTGTACGGACCTAGCCCGGATAATTCACGGCGAGCCTGAAAACGGGCTGACGGACGTAGCGTAACCGGCTGATTTGGAATAGATTTTGGTTGCTTAGGCCAACCCAGTTCCAGACCGCGGAGGCGCCACGCCCGCCATGGATGACGATACCGATCTTCTGTTCGATCTGCCAAGCGTGTCGCGCAAGAAAGTCAGCGCGGCCTTCGATGGCGGTCGCATCACCTCCGACGGCGGCGTGGCGCTTCTGGCCATGGCCGACCGTCGGATCGGCATTGTCGATCGGCTGGCGCGGCTGGTCGCCGACCCGCGCGACCCGGCCCTGGTCACCCACTCCGTGGCCTCGATCCTGCGGGCGCGGGTGCTTGCCATCGCTTGCGGTTACGAGGACGCCAACGATCTGGACCGGCTGCGCGGCGACCCGGCCTTCAAGCTGGCCTGTGGGCGGCTGCCGCAGAGCGGCGGCGACCTGTGCTCGCAGCCGACGGTCTCGCGCTGGGAGAACGCCCCGGACCTGAAGACCGTCATCCGGCTGACCTATGCGCTGGTTGACGCCTGGTGCGACAGCTACGCCGACCAGCCCGAGGCGGTCACCCTCGACATCGACGACACCCTGGACGTGGTCCACGGCGCCCAGCAGCTGTCGTTGTTCCACGCCCACCATGACGAGCGCTGCTTCCTGCCGATCCACATCTATGACACCGCCACCGGCCGCCCGGTGGCGATGATCCTGCGTCCGGGCAAGACCCC
>PLSW01000198.1 GCA_003165275.1 Caulobacteraceae bacterium | reverse complement strand
CGCTGGCCGCGGCCCTGGGCGCCGTCCTCACCGGCGGCGTATCCGGGCCCCTGGCCATCTGGTGCCTGGCGCCCCTGGCGGCGGCCATGATGCTGGGCGGCCGCGCGCAGCTGGCCCTCGGCGCGGCCCTGGCGCTGGGGGCGCTGGCCGCCGCGGCCCTCAGCCAGGGGCTGGGCCTGGCCACTCCGCTACCCAGCGAGGCGGCGATCTTCGCCCTCGGCCTGGGATCGATGGGCGCCTTTGCGGCCGCCTCGATCGCCGCCCAGTTCATCGGCGCGCATCCGGCCGGCGCGCGCCTCGTCGGCGTCAACGCGTCCCCCCCGGCGGCTGAGGCGTCCGCCACCCCGGCCCGGGATGACAACTGGCCGACCGGTGCGGAGACCGCCCTGCGGGAGAGGTTGCAGCTGCAGCCGCACCTGATCCTCGTTCTCAGCGAGGGCGGCCGGGTGGCCGAGGCCTACGGCCCCGCCCCGGCCTATGTCTCGGTGGAGGCGTTGATGGGCCAGGGGCTGCTGTCCCTGGCCGAGCCCGCCCGCTGGCGCGACCTGACCCTGGCGCTGAACCGCGCCGCCAACGCCGGCCAGGGCCAGATCGAATTTCCCCTCGCCGACGCCCCGGAAATCTGGCTGGCCCTCGACCTGCGCGGCATGGCCGACGGGCGGCTGATCGGGTCCTTGCGCGACGCCACCCCGGATGTGCGCCGCGCCCTGGCCCTGGACGCCGCCCGG
This sequence comes from Caulobacteraceae bacterium, assembly GCA_003165275.1. Lineage (GTDB taxonomy): Bacteria > Pseudomonadota > Alphaproteobacteria > Caulobacterales > Caulobacteraceae > Poindextera. Next base: position 5,180 of record PLSW01000198.1, on the reverse strand, counting down.
GCCGACGCCGAGGCGCTCAACATCGGCAAGNNACGAGCTGCGCACGCCGCTCAATGCGATCATGGGCTTTTCCGACATCATGCGCGAACGCATGTTCGGCCCCCTGCCCGGCAAGTACGGCGAATACGCCGACCTGATCCACGACGCCGGCGCGCACCTTCTCGACCTGATCAACGACGTCCTCGACATGTCGAAGATCGAGGCGGCCAAATACGAGCTGGTGCGCGAGGATCTGGACGCCCGCGAGCCGATCTCGGCGGCCCTGCGGCTGATGCGGCTGCAGGCGGACGACGTGGGGGTGCAGTTGCGCGGTGTTCTGCCCAGCCAGCCCCTGGACGTCCTGGCCGATCGGCGGGCGCTGAAGCAGATCGTGCTGAACCTGATCTCCAACGCGCTGAAGTTCACCCCGGCGGGCGGCCTGGTGACCGTATCCATGAGCGCCCTCGCCGGCGCCCTGGAGCTGACCGTCGCCGACACCGGTCTCGGTATCGCCGAGGAGGATCTCGCCCGCCTCGGCCGGCCCTTCGAACAGGCGGGCACTGCCGGCCAGCAGGCCAGGGGCACGGGGCTGGGCCTGTCCCTGGTGCGCGCCTTCGCCGAGCTGCACGGCGGCGAGATGGCCATCGAAAGCCGGCTGGGGGAGGGCACCGCGGTGACCGTGCGCCTGCCGGTGCTGGTCGCGCCGCAGTCGAACGGCGGCGGCGGCCACGACGAGCACGACTTTCGGTATGAACCCGAACTGCCTACCGCCCAGGTGATCGCGTTCGATCCTCGGCGGTAGGGGCGCGCAGGACTCAACCCCCCGCGGCGGACACCCGAAACGGATGGGGTTTGGCAAAAAGGAATTGTCGAGGACAGGGCGGGTGGCGTTCACCTCCAAGCACATCCACATCGTCGGCGCGGCAGGCGCCGGGACGACCACTCTCGGCGCCGGCCTGGCGGGGGCGGTCGGCGGCGCGCACCTGGACACCGACGACCACTATTGGCTGCCCACCTGGCCGCCCTACCGGGAAAAGCGGCCGCCGGCCGAGCGGCTTGAGCGCCTGCGCGCCGCGTTTGCGGAGGCGGATCCGTGGGTCCTGTCCGGATTCCTGCTCTATTGGGGTGTCGAGCTGGCCGCGGACCTCGACTTGGTGATCTTCCTGGTCGTGCCGCCGGCGGAACGGCAGGCGCGAGTGCTGGCGCGGGAAGTGCAGCGGTATGGCGACAAGATCGCCCCCGGCGGTGAACTCCACGAGTCCCATCGGGCGTTCGTCACCTGGGCGGCGACCTACGACTCCGCCGCCGGGCCCGGCCGCAATCTGGTCGGCCATCGCGCGTGGCTGGAAACCCTTCCCTGTCCGGTGCTGGAAATCGCCGGAACCCAGCCGCCGGAGGAGACCCTGCGGCGGGTGCTCGCCTTCGGCTAGGCGCGCCTAGCGCTGGCCGGCCGCCAGGAAGGCCCGTCCCGCGGCGAAGTCACCGACTTCCACATAGGCCGTGCGCACGGTCTCGTCGGCGCCGCTGGCGAAGAGGAAGTCCACCGCCACCACCTCTCGGGGATCCAACCCGGCGAGGGTGTCCATGGCCCAGGCGGGAAACCGGAAGGCCACGGCGGATTGGGTTCCGGCCGGATAGAGTTCGGCGTTGGGCGCGCCGCGGGCCTCGGCGAGGATGCTCCGGGTGGCCGAGCGGGGGGGCATGCGGTCGGCCATGGCCAGCCGCCCGCCGGCGCCGGCATGGAGGAAGTTCAGGAACGGGTCCGGCGCGCGGGCGACGTCGCGCACCACCAGGCGCGCGGCGTACGGGATCACCCCGTCGTTGAAGTTGGCCACCGCGAACATCGCCGGCGGCTCGGTGCGGCCGGCCAGGCCGAAGATCATGGTGTCCCAGCCGAATTTCGAAGGTTGGTAGAGCCGCCAGCGGCGGATATTGGCGGACGCTGCCCGGTCCGCCTTCCAGCTGGCGGCGTCGCCGGCGAAGGTCATCTGGTAGAGCCTGGCGTAGCCTTCGAAGGCGCTGCGCACGCGGCCCGCGGCCACGGCGAGGTCCGCCGAATTGCAAGCTGTCCGGGCCGCCTGGTCGCGGGCGCGCTCGCCCACCTGGGCGAGGGTGGCGCTGGACAGGCCCGAGCGCAGGGCCGCGCCGCGGGCCTGGGCCTCCGCCGCCCCCAGGGCCGAGGCGAGATTGGCGGGGAAGAGGCCGCAGCGCTGGTTGGCCGCCGACATCACCGCCCGCTCATAGTAGTTGTCGACCGCGGCGGCGTGGGCGAAGCCCGGCAAGGTGGCGATCGCCGCCGCCAGCGCCAGGGCGCGGCTTTGCGACGATCGGCGTCGAGGGCCAGCGGCGTCGCGTTCTGGGAACAATGGGCCTATTCCTCAGGGATCGCCCGGCGCCGCGGTTCCTGCGGCGGGGACGAATGAACGCGCCTATATCGACACGTCGGACGCCGGTTGATTAGGCTCCAACGTCTTTCCCGACCGTTATCGAGAGGCCCCTGTCTTGCTGCTCTCCACCGATATCTGGGTCGGCGCCCTGATCCGACGGGCCGAGATCGGCGGCGCTTTCGCCGCCGTCGCCCGCAAGGGCGACGCGCGGGCGGGCGCCGTGCTGGTCAAGGCGGTGAACCGCGGCGACGGCACGGCCCAGCTTTACGCAGAGGCCACCCGGGGCGACGGCGAGCGGATCTGGATGCGGCCGGTGAAATCCACCGCCGAGGCTGAGCTCGACGCCTATGTCGCCCGCAGCGTCAGGATCGATCCGGACCTGTGGCTGGTGGAGATCGAGGACCGAGAGGGACGGCACTTTCTGACCGAGCCGGTGGAGGAGGCCTGACCTCGCCGCGTGACAGAGCCGCCGTCGCAGGCTAATCGCCGCGGCATGTCCGCCAACTCCCCCGCCGCCGAAGCCGCGCGCCGCCGCACCTTCGCAATCATCTCCCACCCCGACGCCGGCAAGACCACGCTGACGGAAAACCTGTTGCTGGCCGGGGGCGCGATCCGGGCGGCCGGCGCCGTGCGGGCGCGGGGGGAGCAGCGCCGCACCCGGTCGGACTGGATGAAGATAGAGCGGGAGCGGGGGATTTCCGTCTCCGCCAGCGTGATGACCTTTGACCACGCCGGGCTGATGTACAATCTGCTCGACACCCCCGGCCACGAGGACTTCTCGGAGGACACCTACCGCACCCTCACCGCCGCCGACGCCGCGGTCATGGTGCTGGACGCGGCCAAGGGCATCGAGGCGCAGACCCTGAAGCTGTTCGAGGTCTGCCGCCTGCGCGACATCCCCATCGTCACCTTCATCAACAAGATGGACCGCGAGGCGCTGGACCCCTTCGAACTGCTTGACGAGATCGCCTCCAAGCTGGCCCTGGACCCCGCCCCCCTGTTCTGGCCGGCGGGGTCGGGTGGCCGGTTCAAGGGCATGCTCGACCTGCGCAAACAGCGCTTCATCCCCTACGCCAAGAAGACCGGCCAGGTGGACGAGGGCCACCCCGATCCGGTGGCGCTGAACTCCAACGCCATCAGCCGCTTCCTGGACCCCGACGAACAGGCCGAGGTGGAGGAGGGCGCCATGCTGGTGCAGGAGGCGGCGAAACCCTTCGACCCACAGGCCTTCCTGGAGGGCCATATGACCCCGGTCTTCTTCGGCTCGGCCCTGCGGCATTTCGGGGTGGACGAGCTGCTGGAAGGCCTGGGCGCCTACGCCCCGCCGCCCAAGGCGGTGAAGGCGGTGCGCGGCGGCGAGGAGACCCATGTGGTTCCTGGCGACGCCGAGGTCACCGGCTTCGTGTTCAAGGTCCAGGCGAACATGGATCCCAATCACCGCGACCGGATCGCCTTCCTGCGCCTGTGCTCAGGCAACTTCAGGCGCGGCATGAAGCTGAAGGTGCAGAACACCGGGCGGCAGATCTCGGTCAACGCCCCGATCATGTTCTTCGCCTCCGACCGCGAACTGGCCGAGGACGCCTACGCCGGCGACGTGATCGGCATCCCCAACCACGGGGTGCTGCGGGTGGGGGACAGCCTGTCCGAGACCGGGGCGGTGCGCTTCGCGGGCCTGCCCAACTTCGCCCCCGAAATCCTGCGGCGGGTGCGGGTGAAGGACCCGCTCAAGGCCAAGCACCTGAAGAAGGCCCTGGAGGGCCTGGCCGAAGAGGGCGTGACCCAGCTCTTCCGCCCGATCATCGGCTCGGACTTCATCGTCGGCGCCGTGGGCCAGCTTCAGTTCGAGGTGATGGCCGACCGGCTGTCCGGCGAATACGAGCTGGACGTGATCTTCGAGCCGGCCCCCTACGCCGAGGCCCGCTGGCTCTCCGGCGCCCGGGCCGACCTGGAGGACTTCAGCGGCAAGCATCGCTCGGCCATGGCCGAGGACATCGACCAGCAGCCGGTGTTCCTGGCGAAATCCGCCTGGGAAATCGGCTACGTGTCCGAGAAATTCCCCAAGGTGGGGTTCCTGAAGACGCGGGAGCGGGGGTGAGAGAACCCCTCCTCGCATTTGCGCCAGGGGTACGCTCATCTCCAAATTCCCATGTAGGACCGTAACCTTGGGGTCCTACGAACGAGGCCTTCTCCCCTCGAGGGAGAAGGTGGCGCGCGAATGCGCGACGGATGAGGGGCCGCGCCGGCCCATCCNNGGCCACCTTCTCCCGCGAGGGGAGAGGGCCTCGGTCTATCGCCTCTGACCCAGGTCCCCACGTCCATTCGTTAATTTTGATTTACAATTTCGGCTTCGACCTTGCTGAATGGCTGGTGAGCCTTCGCCGGACGTCCCGGCATGGCACGCTTGAGGTTCGGAGTGCGTTTGCATGTTTGAGTTCGGCCGTGAGTTGAAGCGTCTGTTCCAGGCAGACGGCCCCCGCGACGGCCTGACCGGCGGCGACGCTAGCCTGCTCGAACTCCTCGACCTGGATCTGCTGCGGGCCGAGGCCCGCGCCGCCGACCTCGCCGCCGCCCGCNNGCCCGCCGCACCGGCGACGCCGGCGCCCTTTGCAAGGCCGCCTCGAGCGCCGAACAGGCCGCCGCCGGTCTTTTCACGCCGGGCCTGGCCGCCGGTGGCCGCAACGACGCCTGGGCGCGGGCCCGCTGCGAACAGGCGCTCTGCGCCCTCCTCGGCGCCGAACTCTTCGGCGACGAGGGCCTGGACGCCGCCGCCGACGTCGCCCTCGCCGAATCCCTCGCCGCCGCGGAGGCGTCCGC
>PLSW01000201.1 GCA_003165275.1 Caulobacteraceae bacterium | reverse complement strand
CTTAGTGCTCGACTTGGTGCCGGTCTTCGCGCCGGACTTGGCGCGGGACGGCCGGGCCAGCTTGGCCGCCGTCAGTTTCTTCGGCTTGGACGCGCCGCTGACGGCCCGCGAGGGCTTGGCGGAGGTCTTGCGCTGGGACTTGGGCCTGGGCGGCAGGACCGGCGGCGGCGCGGCGGCGAGTTCGGGATCCGGCAGGGCGGGCGCGGCCACGGCGCGGCGCCGCGGCGCCTCCTCCATCCGCTTCTGCTTGGCCCGGGACGGCTTGTAGCCCGGCTTGGCCTCCGCCCCGTCCTCGGTAAAGGGGTTCTTGCTCGACTTCACGGTCAGCCGCACCGGAACGCCCGGCAGGTCGAAGCTTTCGCGCATCGAATTGACCAGGTAGCGACGATAGCTGTCCGGCAGCTGGTCGGCGCGGGAGGCGAACAGCACGAAGGTCGGCGGGCGGGCCTTGGTCTGGGCCATGTATTTCGGCTTGATCCGGTGGCCGTTCACCGCCGGCGGCGGATGGCGCTGGATGGCGAGGGCCAGCCAGTCGTTCAGGTCGCGGGTCTTGATCTTCGAGGACCAGTCGTTGTGGGTCTTGAACACCGCCGGCATCAGCCGCTCGACCCCGCGGCCGGTCTCGGCCGAGAGGGCCACCACGGGCGCGCCGCGCACCTGCGGCAGCATCTTGGTGGCGTGTTCGATGAACTGCTTCAGCCGCGCCTGCGGATCTTCCACCAAATCCCACTTGGCCAGGGCGAACACCAGGGCGCGGCCCTCGCGCTCGACCAGGTCGGCGATCTGCAGGTCCTGGACTTCGAAGGGGTGCGTGGCGTCCATCACCAGGATGACCACCTCGGCGAAGGTGATGGCGCGGATGGAGTCGGAGGTGGAGAGTTTTTCCAGCTTCTCCTGCACCCGCGCCTTGCGCCGCAGGCCGGCGGTGTCGACCAGGCGCACCCGGCGTCCCTCAGTCTCCCACTCCACGGTGATGGCGTCGCGGGTGATGCCGGCCTCGGGACCGGTGAGCAGGCGCTCTTCCCCCAGCAACCGGTTGACCAGGGTGGACTTGCCGGCGTTGGGACGGCCGACGATGGCGATGGTGACCGGTCGGTCGCCCTTCTCGCCATCCTCGTCTTCGTCCTCCTCCGGCGCGGCGGCCATGAGGGCCGCATAGAGGTCGGCCATGCCCTCGCCGTGTTCGGCGGAGATCGGCACGGGTTCGCCGAGGCCGAGCTCGTAGGCCTCCGCGGTCCCGGCGTCTCCCGCGCGGCCCTCGGCCTTGTTGGCGGCCAGGATCACCGGCCGGTCGTGGCGCCGCAGGACCTCGACGAAGACCTTGTCCAGGGCGACGATCCCGTCGCGGGCGTCGATGACGAAGATCGCCACGTCGCATTCCTCGATGGCGATCTCGGTCTGGGCGCGCATCCGCGCCTCCAGGCTCTCGTCGGTGACGTCCTCGAAGCCGGCGGTGTCGATCAGCTCCAGCTCGAGGTCGCCGATCCGGCCATGCCCGTAGCGACGGTCGCGGGTCACCCCGGGCCGGTCATCGACGATGGCCAGCTTGCGACCGGCCAGCCGGTTGAACAGCGTCGACTTGCCGACGTTGGGACGCCCGACGATGGCGACTTTCAGCGCCATGACCGGCGGCTCCTCGAGGCCATCAGCGGATCGCGATCAGTTCCGCGTTCTCGGCGGCGACGTAGAGATCGGGACCGACGGCGATCGGGTTCATCAGGGCTTCGGAGCCAAGGCGCAGGCGTTTTTCCAGCGCCCCGGTCTTGGCGTTCAGCGCCACGGCCTCGCCCTTGGAAGAGACGACGACCAGCCGGTTCGCCGCGAGAACGGGGCCGGACCAGACGGCGCGATCCTTGGCCTTCTTGGCCGACTTGTTGAGGTCGGTGATCCAGTAGATCAGGCCGCTGTCCCGGGCCACGCAGAGCACCTCGCCGGCAGTGTCGGTGATGTAGACCACGTCGCCCACGGGCCAGGGGCTGGAGATCGAGGTCACCGGCAGCTGCCAGTGCTCGGCGCCCGTGCGCAGCTCGATGGAGGTGAACAGCCCCGAGTGGCTGACCGCGAAGACATCGCCGCGATAGATCACCGGACGGCCGGAGATGTCGCGGATTTCCGAGAGGGCGCTGTTGCGGTTGGACTTGGAGAGGGACGCCGTCCACAGGCCGTTGCCGTTGCTGGCCTGCAGAGAGACCAGCTCGCCCGAGGCGAAGGAGGCCACAACGGCGTCGCCGGACACCGCCGGGCTGGTCGCCGCCAGGATCCGCGCGGATTCCGGCAGGGCCTGGTAGGCCCAGCCCGCCGCTCCGGTGGCGGCGTCGAAGGTCAGCAGGTTGTCGTCGGTGGATTCGGCGAACACCCGGCCGCCGGAGACCGTCGGGGCGGCGTGGACCGGCGCCTCGGTCATGGTGCGCCACAGCAGCTTGCCGGTGGCGGCGTCGACGGCGGCCACGAAGCGGTAGCCGGAGGAGACGAACAGCTTGCCGTCGGCGTAGGCCAGACCGCCGCCGAAGGCCTCGCCGCTGCGACGGGTGCGCACCGCCAGATCCTTGCGCCAGATTTCGCGACCGGACTTCAGGTCATGGGCGGAGACCGTCGCGGCGCCGTCCATCACATAGATGCGGCCGTCGGCGGCCACCGGCGGCGCGGTCACGTGGAAGGCGCGGTCGGAGCCGCGGCCGAAGTGCGTGCGCCAGTCGATGGCGAAGGCGTGGCCGGCGTCGGCATTTTCCACCGACTGCGCGGGCGTGCCGCCGGCCAGCGGCCAGTCGGTCACCGCCTGAGGATCGGGAAGATAGAATTCCGCGCCCTTGAGGGCGTCGGCGACCTTCAGCGACTGGTCGAAGGCGATCACCGGGATCCGGGTGCCGGTGCCCTTGTACTTGCCCGGCTGGGTCTTGCTGAAGGGATTGTTGATGTGGCCGCAGGCGGCCACGCCAAAAGCCAGGCCGAGGACGCCGATGAGGGCCGCGATGCGTTTGGTGGTCATTGGTCGGCTCCCGACGGGGGGGTCTGATCAGTCGGCTCGGCGGCGTCGCCGGCTTGCGACAGCGAGGGCGGTGGCGCGGGCATGGTCATCGAGGCCTTGACGATCGCCGGCAGGCCCGCGGCCGTGCCGGAGTCGATCAGGGCGACGGCGATCTTCACCCGGGTGCGGGTTTCCTCGCTCGCCGAGGGGGTCAGCAGCAGGACGGTGAAGTCGCTGCGCGCCTCCTGGGTCTTGCCGGCCATCAGCTTGGCGACCGCAAGGGCCTCGCGGGCCAGGGCCGAAAAGGGTCGGCCCGACACGGCGAGCGGGTTCAGGCGCGGCTCAAGCTGGGCCAGGGGCGCGGTGTCGAGGAGCAGATAGGCCGCCTTGAGGCTGGCCCAGTCGGCGATGGCCGGGGACGGCGCGGCCTTGGCCGCCTCGTCCAGCAGCTGGACCGCCGCGGGGGTGTTCTTCTGATTGAGGCGGATGCCGGCCTGCTGCATCAACGCCAGGGACTTGTAGGCCTTGGACGAGGAGGCCGCCGCGACCCCGAACTCGGTGTAGGCGCCGGTCAGGTCGCCCTTGCCGACGCTGTCCAGTCCCTGGGCGTAGGCCTGGGACGCCTTCTGGGCGTTCTGGATGCGCCAGGCGCTCACACCCCAGACCCCGAAGGCGATCACCAGGGCGATTGCGAACAGGCCCCCCAGCCACGGCAGGTATTTTCGCGCGAGAACCGCATACTGGTCGGAGCGGAGATGCTCTTCGACCTCTTCAAATACATCTACCACTTAGGGAAACTCCGCGCCCGGTCTTAGAGGATTCCGAGGCCGGGAACCTATAGGCTGCGAAGCGTGACCGCAACGCATGCTTCTTGAGGCTACTCGGCCGCCTTGGAAAAATAAGTCTCTGTGGCGCCGGGGAACCGCCGACCGCGAACGTCGTCGGCGTAGGCGGCCACGGCCTTGCTGATCTCCCCGCGCAGATCGCCATACCGGCGCACGAACCGCGGAGTCCAGTCAAACAGGCCCAGCATGTCGTCCACCACCAGGATCTGGCCGTCACATTCGGCCGAGGCGCCGATGCCGATGGTCGGCACGTCCAGGGCCCGGGTGATGTCGCCGGCCAGGGATTCGGCCACCCCTTCGACCACCACGGAGAAGGCCCCGGCCTGGGCGGTGGCCTTGGCCTCCGCCAGCACGCGGGCGCGCTCGTCGGCGGTGCGGCCCTTGGCCTTGAAGCCGCCTTCGACCATGACCGACTGCGGTCGCAGGCCCACGTGGCCCATCACCGGAACACCACGCTGGACCAGATAGGCGATCGTCTCCGGCACGGTCAGGCCGCTTTCGACCTTCACCGCCTGGGCGCCGGTCTCCTTCATGATCCGCACCGCGTTGGCGTAGGCGCCCCCCGGGCTGCCCTCGTAGGACCCGAATGGCATGTCGACCACCACCATAGCCCGCTTGGAGCCGCGCATCACCGCCTGGGCGTGGAGGATCATCATCTCCAGGGTGACGCCGACGGTGTTGGGCAGGCCATGCACCACCATGCCGACGGAATCGCCCACCAGCAGCACGTCGCAATGATCGTCGAGGATCTCCGCCATCGGCGCCGAATAGGCGGTCAGGCAGACGATGGGCGCGCGACCCTTGCGCGCCAAGATGTCCGACGCGGTGATGCGGCGGACGGCGTCCTCACGCTGGGCTGACATTGACGCTTACAAATCCTCGATCACGCGGGTGATGGCGAACCCCAACCCGACGACGGCGACGAACGCGGCCATCCATAGAACTCCACCCCCGAACGGCGCAACCGGTAGCGGCAGGTGAAGTGCGGCCAGCCGGTGCAAATCCGTGCTCCACAGCCGGCTGGTCTGGGCCGAGAGGCCCTCGACGTGGCCGATGACCCCGGATGACGCCATCTGGGCGACGCCGATCGTCCCGCCGAGCACCCCTAGGCCGCCGATCAGCAGGCGACGGAAGGTCCAGCCCCGCCGCAGCCGCTGCTCGATACGCGCCACGAAAGCGTCGTTGTCCGACTGGGGCGGCGATTGGGCGAACATCCGGTCCAGCCGGGTTTCGAAGGCCCGGTTGTCCAGATCCCCGCTCTGGGACTGCGCGTCAGCCAAGGACCTGTCTCCCCGCCCGAGCGTCCGTCCCCTCCGGGGCCAGCCGGTCTCTGAGCTTATCCAGACCACGTTTGACATGGGATTTGACCGTACCAAGTGGCGTATTTAAGGCGTCCGCCGCCTCCGCGTGCGACAGGCCGCCGCCGTAACAGAGAGAGACGCAAAGCCGTTCCGCCGGTGACAGATGCTTCAGCGCCTCGTCCAGGTCGATGCGGCCCGCCGCGGTGGTCTCGTCGCCGAACACCGGCTGCGGTTCCGGCGCCTCGGCGACCAGGTCGAGCCGCCCGTCCAGGCGCCAGCGACGGATATAGTGCCGCGCGGCGATGCGCTTGACCCAGGCCTGGAAGGTGCCCTCGCCGCGGAAATCGGCGATCTGCTCGAAGGCGGTCAGGAAGGCGTCCTGGGCGACATCGTCGGCCAGGGATGGATCCGCCCCCATGCGCCTGAGCAGCGCGCGCACCGCCGAGCCGTGCCGGCGCACCAGTTCACCGAACGCCGCCCGACCGCCCGACCGCGCCAGGGCGGCCAGTTCGATGTCGTGCGCGGCGGCCAGCAGAGTGGCGCCCTTGTCGGCGGCGTTCATTTTGCGCTCCCCGCCCCGCTCCCGCTATTTCCGGCCCGAGCCGCTCTTGGCGAGCCACAGGACGAGATAGGCAAGGCCGATGAAGCCGGGGATGGCGCCGACGGCGGCGGTGGAGGCGCCGGCGAGCATCGCCTCGTCGGGCACGATGGTCAGCAGCCCCACATAGAGAAACCCGCCCATGGCCGCGAAACCGCCGCCGATGGCCAGGAAAATCACCGCCCGGCGCAGGTCCCGTTCCGCGCTCGGAGGGGCGACGGCCCGGCGTTCGACCTGACTCTGCAGGGCCTCGATAAGTTCGGGAGGCACCGGCTGGCCCTTGTCGTAGGCCGCGCGCAGGGTGTCGTGCAGGGCGCTGCGGGCCCGTTCCCGGTCCCGGGTGCGCAGATAGACCGGCACCAGGAAGATGGCGGCGATCGCGCCCCAGAAGAAGATGAACTTCAAAAGCCCCGCGACTTCTTCCAATCCGTCCATGAACTCGAACTCCCGCGTCAGTCGTCGGCCGGTCCATCACCGGGCCTCTGCTGTTCAGAGGCGACCGCATGCCCTATCGGATGCGGCCTTACGCATGAAATCTTCGTAACCCGGCCGTCAGGGGTCGCCATCAGAGGTCGGGGGCGAAGACCTCCCGGGTGGTCCAGGTCACCAGGGCGACGGCGCCGATGCACAGCGCCAGCGGCCCCCAGGCCGCCAGCAGGCGCTCGATCTGCGGCGCGGCGCCGATCAGGGTCGGCCAGGCGGCCCAAAGGATCGCCAGGGCCGGAACGGCCAGGGCCGCGATCTCGGCGGCCTCGAGCAGCCATCGGCGGCGGTTCACCCTGGCCAACGAGGCCTGCTCAAAAATCGGGTCCCGGGCGGGGGGCTCGTCGCGGGCCCAGAGGGCGGCGAGGGCGGTGTTTTCAAGATCGGTCATCGGCGCTGTCCCAAGACCTCAAGCAACTTCGCGCGCCCCCGCGTCACGTGCGACTTTAGCGTACCCAGCGGCAAGTCCAAGGCGTGGGCGGCCTCGGCGTGGGAAAAGTCCGCCGCCAGACACAGGCTGACCGCGGCGCGCTGCTCCAGGGGCAGGCCGGACAGGGCGTCGGCGAGATCCAACCGCTCCTCCTCGCCCGGCGCCGTCGCCGCGCCTTCCGCCGCCTCCGTGAACGCCGTGTCGCGACCGAGGCGGCGGTTGCGGGAACGCTGGTGGCTGACGGCCTTGCGCCAGGCGATGCCGCACAGCCAGGAGCGCACGCTCGCCTCGCCCTTGTAGCGGCCCAGGGTGCTCCAGGCGACGACGAAGGTCTCCTGGGCGAGGTCGTCGGCGTCCGACCAGTCGCCGCAGGTGCGCCGCAGGAACCCGCGCACCGCCTGCTGGTGACGTCCCACCAGCCGTTCGAAGGCCGGACCTGATCCCCCCCGGGCCGCCTCGACGAGCTCGGCGTCGAGGGCCTCCATCCTCATTTCGGCCGGAAGATCGTCGACAGGATGGCCGAAAGCAGGGCGGCGGCGGCCAGGGCGCCGACGACGATGGCCGCCACCGTGAACCGGTCCGCGCTGGCCGGGTCATGGGAATGGCCGGAGGCGTAGTAGAGACCCACCGCCAGGGCGCCCCAGAGAATCGCCCAGTGCCAGCGGCGCAGGGGATCGCGGTAGCGCCAGCGCTCCGCCCGGGCGGCGAAGCGGGTCGCCCGACGTTCGGCGCGATCGGCATACCAGGTCGCCCGATCCACATCGTCCTCGGCGCGGCCGGCGTGCCAGTCGTAGCGGCGAAAGCCGCCGGTGAGGGCGTCGACCACCTCCTTCGGCGGCTCACGGCCCTGGGCGGCGTATTCCCTCAAGGTCTCCATCGCCGCCCGGCGATTGCGCGAAAAGAGCCAGGTCGTCCACGCGCCCATGGCGATCCCCGCCAGGGGGATGGTGAATGAGGCCAGGATGACCAGCAGCCACCAGTGACCTTCCCAGAATGGATCCATGGACCCTGCTCCCTGTCGTCGGCCGCCCGTCTCGGGCCGCCCAGCATAGCTTAGTCGCCGCGGCCGGCCCGATTGGATGCAGGGGCGCCGGGCGCAGGCGCCGCGCCGCCTAGACCGCGTCCTCCGGGTCGCGTTCCCGGGCCCGTTCGGTCAGCCGATAGGTCCCCGGCGGGGTTTCGGTGACCAGGGCGGCCTTGCCCGGACCGTCCAGGCGCAGCCACTCCAGCCCTTGGGCGAAGGTCAACACCGCCGGCTGGCGATCGTGCGCCGCGGCCACGTCCGGTCCCGGCGGCCCGGTGACGAAGGCGAAGCTCTCCAGGGGGGCGTCCAGGTCGGCGGGGGTCGCCCGTTCCCAGAGGCCGGCGAAATAGCGTACCTCGTCGAAGGCGTCCGCCGGCGTCCAGCTCACCTCCCAGCGCCGCTTGGGCTGGCCCTTCTTCCAGCCGGGGGGCGCGTCATATTCGACGAACGCGGTGATCGGGATCAGGGCGCGCCGGCGGCGGTAGGCTTCGCGGAAGGTGGGCGCCGTGTCGACGGTCTCAATCTTGGCGTTGGTGCACATGCTCTTCCAGGCCGAGACCGGCCCCCGGTGGAAGAAGGGCACCAGCCACCAGCGGCGGTCGACGCACTCCAGCCCCGCCATGGGATCGGCCGGATCGACGGCGCGCAGCAGGGTGGCGCGATTGGTGGGCTTGAAGGGCTGGTTCAACGGCCGGTTGGAGGGCGGATCGCGGCGCAGCAGCGGCGGCTGCGACAGCCCCTGCTGGTCCCACCAGTTGGCGAAGTCGATGCGCAGGTTGAATTCGTTGCACATGGCCCGTTCCGGATGGCGCGTGGGGCGTGCCCCCTGCCCGCCTCAAGCCCCCCACAGTCGAACATATTCAGACCGGCAGCGTCCACACCGCAGCCGCCCCGCCAGCCATTCCAGGCTCTTGCCCCGATAGGCCGGAAAGGCCTTGGCCATGTAGCCGGGGGACCAGGCCGCGCGGTGATGGCAGGCGTCGCACTCCAGCATGACGACGGTCCTGTGGTCGATCAGCACCCACAGGGGCCAGCCGGCGATATCCCGGGTGATCTGGAACGGCGGGCGGTGGTTGGGCTCGGGCATGGACGGAACGCAAGGATCATTTATGTTCCGCCTTTGTTCTATGTTCCCGCCGCGGGGTCAAGGACGGTCGACGTCCGGCGCGGTCGCCGTTTCGGCGGCGGCCGAAACCTCAGGCGCCCGCTCCCGCCTATGCAGGCCCCGCCCATCGCCGGGCCCAGCCGGAACCGCCCCCATGACCTTGACCTGCCTCATCCGCTACCAGATCGACCCCTTCCAGCTGGAGGCCTTCCGCGCTTACGCGGAAAACTGGGGCCGGATCATCCCCCGCTGCGGCGGCCATCTGATCGGCTATTTCCTGCCCAGCGAGGGGACCAACGACATCGCCTGGGGCCTGATCGCCTTCGACAGCCTGGCCGCCTATGAGGCCTACCGCCTCCGCCTGAAGGCCGATCCGGAGGGGCGGGCGAATTTCGTCCTGGCGCGGGACCAGCGGCTGATTCTGCGGGAGGACCGCAGCTTCGTGGAGGTCGTGGAGGGCACGCTGAACGTGGCGGCCCTGATCTGAGGATCAGCCGAACAGCGCCTCATAGACCTCCGGCCGGAACCCCACGGTCAGTGAACCAGCGATGTCCAGCACCGGCCGTTTGATCATCGACGGCTGCGTCTCCATCAGGGCGATGGCCTTGGCCGCGGTCAGGTCCTGCTTGTCCTCGTCCGGCAGCTTGCGGAAGGTCGTGCCGGAGCGGTTGAGCAGGGTCTCCCAGGCGACCGTCCCCGCCCATGTCTCAAGCAGCGCCTGGGACGCCCCCTGGATCTTGTAGTCATGGAAGATGTAGCGGACCCCATGGCCCTCCAGCCAGTCACGGGCCTTCTTCATCGTGTCGCAGGCCTTGATGCCATAGAGGGTGACGGTCATGGGCAGGCTCCTGGCGGTGGTCGTGGCGTCGGGCGCCGGGGGGGGCGGACGGGGTTTAGGTCGGTCCGCGGGTCTCGTCTAAACCGGGCGAGGCTATGGCATATTCGGTGGACCAAAACCCACGGCGCGTTGGAATTGATCGGCCGGCTGCTGATGGCTGAACCAGCGGATCAAGCTTGACCTCAACCTCAATTTGTTATTTGCTGAGAACGTATCAGGAACAACCAGATCGAAAAACCAGGGCGGCGGCTCATGATCATCAACAGATTGCTTGCTCGATGGCTGCTTGTCGCGGCCTTCACCACCCTGGCCTCGGCCGCCGACGCCGCCTCGGCCGAGACCGGCAAGACCGACGCCGTCAAGGCCCAGGTGGCCTTGGCGATCGACACCATCAAGGTCCTGGAGCGGCCCGGCCGCGACAACCTGGCCACCGTCTGGGACGGCGACAAATACGTGCAGTGCCGCCGCATGGTCGACCGGACCCTGCGCTGCGAGGCCGGAGGCACGAAGATGCAGGTCTCGCTGGCCCACGTGCTGACCCCGGACCACGTCCGGCGATTGGCGACGATGGGGTGGACGCTCGACCCGAGCTTCGGCAACTATGTGCAGACCTTTCGGCCCGACGTTCCCGCAGGCGACATTGCTGACAGGATCGTGACCGCGCTGGCTCAGGGCTACGACGCCGATGTGGCGACGCTGGAGATCCAAACCACGTCGATCGACAGCGAGGCCTGTCCGCCGCGCAACGGGCCGGGCCAGAACCTGGCGGGCCTGATCAGTGATGCGCCGTCGATGGAGGAGGTCTCGGTGCACGCCTGCGCCTACGTTCCCGATACGGACGGATCCGCGCACGCGCTGCCGCCCGGGAGCACGTCATCGGACCTCATCAAGCTCTACGGACCAAAGCTGACGACGGAGCTACGCCGGCTGAGGGTGAACATGCGCCGGGCCGACGTCTACGTCATCTTCGATACGGGCCTGGGTTATCTGCAATGCCAGCCGCAGACACAGCCCGACGGGTTCTATTGCGAAGCGCAGTCCGCGGAATCCTGGCCGGCGCTGGCGGCGGTGCTCACCCCCGAACGGATCGCCCGGCTGCATGCCGCCGGCTTCGCCGACCCCGGCCGCGCGCCGAACTTCTCCAAGACCTATCCCGCCGACAAGACCGACGACGCGGCCCTGGCGAGCGAGATCCTGACGCTGCTGCACGACGTGTACGGCTACTATGGCGCAAGCGCGCTGGAGGTGAAGACCGAGGAGGAGCCGTAAGGGAGTATCGGTGACAGTTTACTTAACTCATTCAACGAGCCCGACCGCCGCGAGATCACCGAATGAGTTAAGTAAACTGTCACCGATACTCCAGCGCCAGCGCCCCGACGCCACGCCTAAGCCCCCTATTCCCACTCAATCGTTCCAAC
>PLSW01000133.1 GCA_003165275.1 Caulobacteraceae bacterium | reverse complement strand
GAAGGTGACCTCGGTGCCGGTCAGGGGCTCGCCCGTGACGCGCAGGGGCGCCTCGCCGGTGACCACCAGGGGGCTGACCGCGTCGCCGCGTTCGAAGCGCATCTCGTGGGTCTTGCCGGACCGGTGGATCTTCAGCAGCAGGTAGTCGGAAAGGGCGTTGACCACCGACACCCCCACCCCGTGCAGGCCGCCGNNCCGGCGTGCAGCTGGGTCATGATCACCTCGGCGGCGCTGACCCCCTCGTCGTGCATGTCGGTGGGGATGCCGCGGCCGTCGTCGGTGACCGTCGCCGAGCCATCGGCGTTGAGGGTCACCCCCACGAACGACGCATAGCCGGCCAAGGCCTCGTCGATGGCGTTGTCCACCACCTCATAGACCATGTGGTGCAGGCCCGAGCCGTCGTCGGTGTCGCCGATGTACATGCCCGGCCGCTTGCGCACGGCGTCCAGGCCCTTGAGCACCTTGATCGAGTCCGCGCCGTATTCCTCGCCGTCGAGTTCGCGGGCGGCCCGCGCCGCCTCGCCGGCGTCCGGGCCCATCGCGTCGCTCGGAGTCTCGTCGCTGGGGGTCTCCGCGCCCGGGGACTGGGCGCCGGGCGTCTCGTCTTCAGGGATCATGTCGTCGGTGGGTTTGTCGGTCATTCAGGGTCCACAATGACGAGATTTCCGGAGTCCACGCGGACGCCTTGGGCTCGCCCTTTCAGGTCGTTGAACAGCGCTTCGTCGGTCCCGGTCAGAAAAGCCTGCAGGCCAAGCGCCTCGATTTCATCGAACAGCGCCGCGCGCCGGAACGGGTCCAGATGCGCGGCGACTTCGTCGAGCAACAATATAGGATTCGGATCGGATTTGGCACGGGAAAGTCGCTGCGCCTGGGCCAGGACCAGATTGAGAATCAAGGCCTTCTGCTCGCCGGTTGAGCATTCGGCGGCGGGACGGTCCTTGTCCACGTGCACGACGGACAGATCGCCCCGGTGCGGCCCGGTCAGGGAGCGGGCGGCGGCGGCGTCGCGCTCGCGGGCGGCGGCCAGGGCCTGGGCCAAGCGGGCCTCCAACGTGGCCGTATCGGTCCCCGCCGCGGCCATCGCCTCCCACTCGCCGGTGAGGGCCAGGCGCGCGCGGGGAAAGGGCCGCGCGCCGCGGGTGTCGATCTCCGCCTGCAGGTCGGCAAGGGTCGCGGCCCGGGCCTGGGACATCAAGGCGCCGGCCTCCGCCATCCGCGCCTCCAGGGCCGTCAGCCACGCCGGATCCTGGGGGCCGTCCACCAGCAGCCGCAGGCGCTCGCGCTGGGCGCGGTCGTAGGCGGCGGCGTGGGCGGCGTGGACGGGTTCGGCGGCGAACACCAGCCGGTCAAAGAACCGCCGGCGCTCGGCGGCGCCTTCCAGGAACAGCCGGTCCTGCTGCGGGGTGAGCCAGACCAGTCGCAGCCGCTCGGCCAGGCGTCCCGGCGGGACGGTCTCGCCGCCGAGACGCACGATGCGCCGGGTCGCGCCGGGCGCCTCGGTTCCCGTCCCCAGCTGGACCGGCTCGTCCTCGCCGGCCAACTCGGCCGCCACGCTCCAGGCCCGCCCCTGCGCCTCGCCGGGTTGGCGGCGGCCGACCTCGGCGATGGCGGCGTTGCGCAGGCCCCGGCCGGGGAACAGGAGACTTATCGCCTCCAGCAGGTTGGTCTTGCCGGCACCGTTGGGGCCGAAGAGGAACACCGGCCGCCCGTCCAGGGCGAGGTCGGCGCGGGCGTAGGAGCGGAAGTCGGTGAGGGTGATCCGGCGCAGGCGGGTGGCGGGTTTAGTCATGGGCGGACCGGCGGGAGCGTTCTTGGGCCGGTTGGCGCTGTCGGCCGGCTCCCCAAAGCCCGTCACCACCGGGCTTGTCCCGGTGGCGGGGGAACACTGACGATGACGAGGTCGCATTGGGGCCAGCCAAGTCCCGTTCGTGTTCCCTTGTGGCCGGGACAAGCCCGGCCATGACGGAACAAATGGGGCGATTCAACCTGATCCGACCTTGCCCTGGGAAGCCCCTAAACCCTCAGCGGCATCAGCACGTATTGGACGTCGGCGTCGGCCGGATCCAGCACCAGGGTGGGCGAGGCGGCGTCGGCGAAGCGGAACTGGGCGCTCTCGCCGTGGATCTGGCCGGTGACGTCGAGCAGGTAGCGGGCGTTGAAGCCGATCTCGAAGGGCTCACCGTCGTAGTCGACCTCGATCTCCTCCACCGCCTGGCCGGCCTCCATGTTGCGCACGGTCAGGATCACCTTGCCGGGCTCGATGGCCATCTTCACCGAGCGGCCCTTTTCGGCGGAGATGGTCGCCACCCGGTCCACGGCCTGGGCGAAGAGGGCGTTGTCGACCACCAGGATGCGGTTGTTGTCGCGGGGAATGACCCGGTCGTAGGGCGGGAAGGAGCCGTCGATGACCTTGGAGGTCAGGGCAGCGCGGCCGAACTCAAAGCGCACCTTCTGGGCGGAGACCTGCATCTCGACGCTCTCACCGGCGTCTTCCAGGAGGCGGCGGACCTCCTGGATGGTCTTGCGCGGGATGATCACCCCGGGCGCGCCGGCGCAGCCCTCGGGGGCGATCATCTCGGCCAGGGCCAGACGGTGGCCGTCCGTGGCCACGGCCCGCAGCTTGGTCGTTCCGCCCTCGGTGATGGTGTGCAGGTAGAGGCCGTTCAGATAGTAGCGCGTCTCCTCGGTGGAGATGGCGAACCGGGTCTTGTCGATCAGGCGGATCAGATCGCCGGTGTCGATGCTGATGCGGCTGGACAGGCCGTCCGAGGACATGACCGGGAAATCGCCCGCGGGCAGAACCGGCAGGTTGAAGCGCGAGCGGCCGGCGGACACCGTCAGGCGCGGATCCTCGCCGGTATAGCGCAGCTCGACCTCGGAGCCCTCGGGCAGCTTGCGGACGATTTCATAGAGGGTGTGGGCCGGGGCGGTGATCTGGCCCGGCGCGTCCACGCGGCCGGGGGTCTCGTCGATGATCTCCATGTCCAGATCGGTGGCCGAGAGGGCCATGGTTTCGCGATCGGCGGAGAGCAGCACATTGGACAGGATCGGAATGGTGTTGCGCCGCTCGACGACGCTCTGCACGTGTCCCAGCGCCTTCAGCAGGGCTGCGCGCTCGATGGTAAGCTGCATCTTTTCGTCCGAATCCTGTGGCCGCGGTCGAACCGGTCAACGCCCCCGCGCGGCCCCGTCTGTTGGGGAGGCGAGATTAGACCATTCGCGCGGCTGGGGAAGAGGATAAGCGCGGCTTGCGGCGTCCGGGCGCGGGGAGATTTGGATGATGGGGCGCCGCAGTGCGCCCTTGGGTGTCCGAACAGCATCGTTTCGATGCTGGCTGTCCCTGAAACCCTTGGCAAGATTGGAGCTCTGGCGTCTGGCGCCGGATGGTGGCCGCAGCCGCGCACCCCACCCCCGTCATGGCCGGGCCATGACGGAAGAGGAAGGGGATCAACCCTAGCCCCGCAGCTTGCGCGCCAGCGTCTCCAGGTCCCGCGTCAGCTGCGCGTCGTCCACCTTCAGCGCCTCGATGCGCCGGACCGCGTGCAGGACCGTGGTGTGGTCGCGGCCGCCGAAGCGCCGGCCGATGTCCGGCAGGGAGCGGGTGGTCAGCTGCTTGGCCAGCCACATGGCCGCCTGGCGCGGGCGGGCGATGGAGCGGTTGCGCCGCTCGGAGATCAGGTCGGCCTGCTTCATGCCGTAGTGCTCGGCGGTGGCCTTCTGGATGTCGTCGATGGTGATCCGCTTTTCGCCGCCGCGCAGGTGTGGGCGCAGGATCGCTTGAGCTTCGTCCAGGCTAAGCCGGGCGACGCCTTCGCCGGCGCGGGCCACCAGGGTGTTGAGGGCGCCTTCCAGCTCCCGCACGCTGTCGGTGAAGCGGTCGGCGAGGAACTCCAGCACCACCGGCTGGGCGGCCATGGGGGCGAAGCCCTGCTGGCGGCCGAGCTGTTCGAGCTTGCGCTCCAGGATGCCGAGGCGAAGGGTGCGGTCGGCGGGCTCGATGCCGCAGACCAGCCCCGCCTGCAGGTGGGAACGCAGGCGCGCGTCCATCTCGGCCAGGGCCGAGGGCGCGCGGTCGGTGGAGAACACCACCCGGCGGCCGTCCTGGGTCAGGGCGGCGAGGGTGTGGAACAGCTCCTCCTGGCTCGACTGCTTGCCGGCGATGAAGTGGACGTCGTCGATCAGCAACAGGTCGGCGGTGCGCAGCTCGGCCTTGAAGGCCGGGCCGGTGCGGTCCATCAGCGCCCGCACGAAGCTGGACAGGAACCGCTCGGCGGTCAGGTAGATGACCTTCTTCTCCGGGGCGACGCGCATGGCCTCCCAGGCGATGGCGTTCAAAAGGTGAGTCTTGCCGAAGCCGAACGGGCCGTGGAAGACCACCGGGTTGAAGTGCCCGTCGCTCCAGGACGCCACCCGCTTGGCGACGGCGCAGGCGAACTCATTGGCGGGGCCGGGGACGAAGGTGTCGAAGTGCAGGCGCTCCTGCAGGCCGGTGGCGCGGGCGAGACCCTCGCTCTGCGGCGCCAGATCGCTGGCCACCGGATCGATGGCCTCCAGGGGCGCCGGGGAGGCGGACGGGGCCGCCGAAGAGGTCGAGCCGCCCTTGTCGAATTCGACGCGGGATTTCAGGTCGAGGCGGCGCTGATGCGGATCGTTCTGGGTCCAAAGCTCGGTGATCCGGCGCCAGGCGTTGCGGCGGATCCAGTCGCGGGCGATGCCGGTGGGGGTGACCAGCACCAGCGAACCGACCGCGTCTTCCCGCAGGACCGCCTGAGCCAGCCACGAGCCAAACGTGTCTTCGCCAAGCTCGCCGCGCAGGGCGGCGCAGGCCTTCACCCACACCACGTCCGCGCGGGCGCCATCGGCGCCCTGGGCTGACACACGTCCATAGTCGTTCGCATAGCTCATCGCCATTTTTCCCACCCCATCGTTCAAAAGTTCTTCACCCGCCCCCGGGCGCCGCCATCTCGATTGCCGCGCAAAAGTCTCCGACCGCCGGTTGCAACTAACCGCCGCCACGCTTTCGTCCGTACTGTGATTGAAACGTCTTGAGAGCCTCAGACTAGCCCCGAGACGGGGGGGGTCAACTCGGAATTTTGGCGCCGTCCGCGGTTTTTTCGATTGACACTTGCAAGCCCCTCGCGCGCCAAGGGAATGCCAAAAAGCAGACTCTGTTCACTGAACAATATGCCGCAGTTTCGCGTAGCAGCGTCGTCTGCGACGCGGCCCCTTATCTTTGCGATTACTGTTGGATATTCAAAGCCATATTGCCGGCCCCTGCGAGGGACCGGCAGCTTTGGCGACGGCGTGCGTTGTGCAGCTTAGGCGACGGCCAGCTTCTTGAGGCGAGCGGCCAGGCGCGACACTTTGCGCGCGCCGGTGTTCTTGTGCACGACACCCTTGGAGACGGCGCGCATCAGTTCGGATTGGGCTTCGTTGAAGGCGGCCCGCGCGACGGCGACATCGCCGGCCACCAGGGACTCTTCGAACTTGCGCAGATAGGTCCGCACCCGCGACCGCCGGGATTTGTTGACCTCGGTGCGGCGCGCGATTTTGCGGATCGATTTTTTGGCGCCGGGATTGTTGGCCATGCTTCTAGAGCCTCGATAGGGTCGTGGCTGGAGGCTGGCTCCGGCCCGGAAAATCAGGAGTGCGCGCATATACGGGAAGCGCGCCCATGGGTCAATGCGGCCTTCCAGCTTAGCCTTGAGATACCTGCGCGCAAGCGCGGATCGCCGCAGCCGCCATCAATGGCCCGTGAACGCCGGTTTGCGCTTGTCGATGAAGGCGGCCATGCCCTCCTTCTGGTCGTCGAAGGCGAACAGGGAGTGGAACAGCCGCCGCTCCAGCATGATCCCCTGGGCCAGGGGGGTCTCAAAGGCCGCGTCGACCATCTCCTTGGTCAGCATCACGGCGTTGGCCGAGAAGCCGGCGATGGTCCTGGCCGCCGCCAGGGCGGTCTCGACCAGGGCGTCGGCCGCCACCACCCGGCTGACCAGGCCGCAACGCTCGGCCTCGGCGGCGTCCATCATCCGGCCGGTGAGCACCATGTCCATGGCCTTGGCCTTGCCGATGAAGCGGGTCAGGCGCTGGGTGCCCCCGGCGCCGGGGGAGACCGCCAGGGTGATTTCCGGCTGGCCGAACTTGGCGGTGTCGGCGGCGATGATGAAGTCGCACATCATGGCCAGCTCGCAGCCGCCCCCCAGGGCGTAGCCGGCCACCGCGGCGATCACCGGCTTGCGGCAACGGCTGGCCCGCTCCCAGTTGCGGGTGATGAAGTCCTCGCCGAAGACCTCGGCGTAGGATTTGGAGGCCATCTCCTTGATGTCCGCGCCGGCGGCGAAGGCGCGGTCGGAGCCGGTGATGACGATGCAGCGCACGGCCGGGTCCGCCTCGGCGGCGTCCAGAGCCGCGGTCAGCTCGTCCATCAGCTGGTTGTTGAGGGCGTTGAGCGCCTTGGGCCGGTTCAGCCGGATCAGGGTCACCGCCTCGGCGGTCTCCACGAGAAGGGTCTCATAAGCGGCGTCGACGGCGGACATGCGGTTTCTCCCTGAAGGCTAGGGTCCTTCAACCACAACCCCCCGCGCGCGCAAGAGGGCGGGCACGCTGTCGGGACCGACCAGGTGGCCGATCCCCACCACCATCACCGCCTGGCCCGGCTGGCGGAGGCGTTTTTCGATCACCTCCACCCAACGCTGGTTGCGATCCACCACCAGGGCCCGGTAGACGCCGGGGGCGGTCTTGATCAGGGGGTCGAGGGCCTCGCGCTGCAGCCCGCCCACGTCGCCGGCCAGCCAGGCCTTGAGCAGCCGGTTGTAGCTGGCCGAGCCGTCATCGAGCTCGCCCAGGGTCTCCTCCAGGGAGGCGATCTGGTCGGCGGGGGCGGCCGAGGACAGGAAATCGATCTGCTGGACCGGGGTCTCGAAGGCCTCATGGCGCACGCCAGGGGGCGCGGCGCGCAGGATCTGTCGCTCCACCCCGTTGTCCGCCGAGACCCCCTCGGTCTTGTAGGTGGCCAGGGAGAGCAGCAGCTCGGCGTACCAGGGCCGTAGCCGGTCCACCCCATCCAAAGGCTCGCCCGCCGCCGCCGCCACCCGCGCCAGCCGCTGGCGGCCCTCCGGCGACAGGGAGGCGCTGAGGGTCTGGCCCTGGGGCTGCAGGCCGCGCTCGGTGGCCAGCTGCGCCGCCGCCAGATCCGCCGCCGGGTCCATGGGGATTTCCAGCCAGAGCTCGCGGGCGCCCGCGATCGCCCGCCGAAGCCGCGCGGGCTCCCACTTCAGCTTGGGCGGAAGGGCGTGGATCGAGCCGAAGAGGACGATCCTCGCCCCATGCTCGTGGATCACCCACATGGGCGGACTGGCGGACGCCTGGCCGGCGACGGCGCCGACGAAGAGGGCCGCCAGGGCGGAAAGAATGCGCTTCAACATACGGCCAAGGTAGGCACGGGGATGTGGCGCGGCTAGGGCGGGGCGGCGCGCGGGTTGGCGGGGTCGCGAGACCCCAACCTCTCAACCGTCATGGCCGGGCCATTCACTTGCGATCGCCTTTGGCGCTCGCCGCGTTGCTACCCGGCCACAAGGGAACACGAACCATCGAGGTCAGGGCGAGCGATTGCGGGAGCGCAAAAAGGGCGGTGCGGCGGCGTCGCGGACGACACGGAGCCGTCTGTGATCCCCTGCGGCCGGGACAAGCCCGGCCATGACGGAAAAAGCCGAATGTCGTCGTCCTCAGCGCTGACACACCGGGCAATGGAAGGTCGAGCGGCCCGACTGCACCGTCCGCGTGATCACGCCCTGGCAGCGGGGGGTCAGGCAGGGTTCGTCCTCGCGGCCGTAGGCCTGGAAGCGGTGCTGGAAATAGCCGAGGGCGCCGTTGGCGCCCGCGAAGTCGCGCAAGGTCGAGCCGCCGGCCTCGATGGCCTCGGCCAGGACGAGGCGCACCGTTTCGGCCAGTTCGCCGAGCTTTTTCGCGGGTATCTCCCCCGCCGGCTTCAGCGGCGAGATGCGGGCCCGGTGGAGGGCTTCGCAGACATAGATGTTGCCCAGCCCAGCCACGATCCGCTGGTCGAGGAGCAGGGTCTTGGCGCTCTGGCGCCGGCCCTTGAAGGCGGCCGCCAGACGGGCGGCGGTGAAATCCGGGCCCAGGGGTTCGGGGCCAAGGCCGGCGAACCAGGGGTGGGCCGCCAGGGCGTCCGTAGGGATCAGGTCCATGTAACCGAAGCGGCGGGGGTCGAAATAGGTCACCCGGCCGCCGGCCTCGGTCTCGAACACGACATGGGCGTGCTTGGCGTCCGCCGCCGGGGCGTATTGGAAGTCTCCCGGCCGGCGGGCCGCCGCCCCCGACGCCCCCGCCTCCACCTCGAAGCGGCCCGACATGCCCAGGTGCATGACCAGGGTGTCGCCGCGGTCGAGGGGGGCCAGGAGGTATTTCGCCCGCCGCTCAAGCCGTTCGATCCGCGCCCCGGTGAGACGCTGGACGAAGCCCTGGGGCAGGGGAAACCGCAGGTCCGGCCGCCGCGCCTCGACGCGGGACAGGCGCGCGCCGGCGAGGGTGGGCTCCAGGCCCCGGCGCACGGTTTCGACCTCGGGAAGTTCAGGCATGGGCGCATCTAGGGCTCAGGGACGCGATTGGCCAGGGCCATGGCGGCGCCCCGTGATTTTCCGCAGATGACGGGGCGGGGGCGGACGGGCTAAGACGCCCCCATGACCCAGCCCGCCGCCACCTTCGGCTTCAAGGACGTCGACCCCGCCGAAAAGCCGCGCCTCGTGCGCGGCGTCTTCGACCGCGTCGCCAAACGCTACGATCTGATGAACGACCTGATGAGCGCGGGCGTCCACCGGATCTGGAAGGACATGGTCGCCGCGCGGCTCAACCCGCAGCCCGGCGAGGTAATCATCGACTGCGCCGGGGGCACCGGCGACATGGCCCGCCGCTTCGCCAAGATGGCCCGGGCGGCCCAGCTGCGCCGGGGGGGGGCCGACGCGGTCATCCATGTGATGGACTACAACGGCGAGATGATCGCCGCCGGGATCGAAAAGGGCGGCGAGCCCGAGATCACCTGGAGCGTGGGCGACGCGCAACGGCTGGCCCTGCCCGACGCCTGCGCCGACGCCTATGTGATCTCCTTCGGCATCCGCAATGTCACCGACATTCCCGGCGCCCTGGCCGAGGCCCGGCGGGTGCTCAAGCCAGGCGGCCGGTTCCTCTGCCTGGAGTTTTCCCGCCCCGTCACCGGCGCCCTGCGGAGCGCCTACGACGCCTATTCCTTCAAGGTGATCCCCACAGTGGGGGAATGGGTGGCCAAGGACCGGGCCGCCTACCAGTACCTCGTCGAGAGCATCCGGCGGTTCCCGGACCAGGCGACCTTCGCCGACATGATGCGGACGGCGGGCTTCGATCGGGTGACCTGGACCAATTTCACCGGCGGCGTCGCCGCCCTGCACCAGGGTTGGGTCACCCGGGCGCGATGAGCGATATCGCCGCCTTCGGACGCCTCCTTGGCGCGGGCTGGGTGCTGGTGCGCGCCGACGCCCTGGTCCCCCGCGAACTCGACCCCGTTCTGCCGCCCGGCGTTAAGGTCGCCGGGGGCGTCTTGCGGATCTTCGCCGGCCCGCAGGCGCGGCAGGGCCGACCGGGGGAGCGGCTGGCCCGGTCCCTGGAGCGGCTCGGCCCCGTGGCGATCAAGCTCGGCCAGGTGCTGTCGACCCGGGCGGACATTTTCGGCCGGCCCTTCGCCGACGACTTGTCGCGCCTGAAGGACCAGCTGGCGCCGTTTCCCACCGACCAGGCCCGGGCCATCGTCGCCGCCGCCCTGGACAAGCCCTTCGAGGCGGTGTTCGCCGATTTCGGCGACCCCATCGGCGCGGCCTCCCTGGCCCAGGCCCACGCCGCCACCCTGATCGACGGTCGCAAGGTGGCGGTGAAGGTGCTTCGGCCTGGGGTCGAACGGCGGGTGGCCCAGGACATCGAGGTCCTCGGCCTCGCCGCCCGGCTGATCGAGCGCCACATTCCCCCCGCCCGGCGGCTGGAGCCGACGGCGGTGGCCGAGACCATATCCCGTTCCCTGCGGCTGGAGCTGGACCTGCGCCTTGAGGCCGCCGGCGCCAGCGAGATGGCGGAGATCATGGCCGCCGATCCCTATATGCGCGCCCCGAAGGTGATCTGGGACGCCGTCGGCCGGCGCACCCTGATGCTGGAATGGGCGCCCGGGATCGCCCTATCCGACCCGGCGGCCCTGTCCACCCCCGGCCTCGACCGTCCCGCCCTCGCCAACAACCTGATCCGCGCCTTCCTGGCCCAGGCCATGGACCACGGGGTGTTTCACGCCGACCTGCACGAGGGCAATCTGTTCATCGCCGCCCCCGCCCAGATCACCGCCGTCGATTTCGGCATCATCGGCCGGTTGGACGCGGTGGCCCGCCGGCACCTGGCCGAAATCCTGTGGGGCTTTCTGCAGCGCGACTATCGCCGGGTCGCCCAGGCCCATTTCGACGCCGGCTATGTGCCACAGCGCCATTCGGTGGAAGCCTTCGCCCAGGCCCTGCGCGCCGTGGGCGAGCCGCACGTGGGCCGGCCGGCCAATGAGATCTCCATGGGCCGGCTGCTGGGCCAGCTCTTCGAGATCACCGCCCTCTTCGACATGCGCCTGCGCCCGGAGCTGATCCTGCTGCAGAAGACCATGGTCACCGTCGAGGGGGTCGCCCGCACCATCGACCCGGCCCACGACCGCTGGGCCGCCGCCGAACCCATCGTCCGCCGTTGGATCACCCGGGAACTGGGGCCCGCCGCACGCGCGCGGGAACTGGCCAGCGACGCGGGCAAGGTGCTCAAGGCCCTCGCCCGCCTCGCCGATCCGCTCCCGCAGGCGGCGGTCATCATCGAGCCGCCCCGACGGTCTTCAGCCTTCGCCTGGTTCGCCGTCGGCGCGGTGGTCTCGGGCTTGGCCTTCGTCCTGGCCAGCCTGATGGCTCACCCCTGATCGTCTGAGGCGCTGTGACCGGACTTGCGGCTGTAGCGCGAACTACGGTCGCTGGAGTCCGCGCCATTGGTCCGGTCGTCGTCCCGCTGCTTCTGCTGGTCCCAGTAGGCGGCGCCGTCCCGGGGTTTGAACATGGTGCGCGGGGCGCCCTCGCGGCTGACCACGGCGAAGACATTGCCCTTGGCGTCGTAAATCAGCTTGTCGCCGTTGCTGCGAGTGAGGGTCAGCACGTCCTTCGGCGGTTTGTCGACGAAGGCGTGCGCCTTGGCCACATAGTCGTCTACGGAGTTGGCGCCGAAATCGGCCCCGTCGCGCTCGAAATGATATTCCGCGTTCTCGTCCGCCGTATGCCGGCGATTGGCCGCCCACATAGGCTTGCCCTGCACCAGCTTCACGGGTTCCCGCCGCGGATCGACGGCGGGCAGGCCGCTGTCGGATCGATCGGAGGAATAGCCCCCGGAATAGGCCGCCGAACTCTGCGACCGGCCGCCGGATCCCGCCGCGTGATCACGGGCCGGCGCCCGGGCCGACCCCCCGTCGCAGCCGCTCAACATCAGGATCAGCGCCGCCGCCGACCCCATCAACGCCGCCAGACCGGCAGCCTTCACCCCACGCTCCATCTCCGGACCCCCTAAGGTTGAATTTACTCGGAACAAATTAAGAACAAGAAATACACCCTTTGTCCAGGGCCAATCGAAAAGCTATGGAGCCCCATATCCAGCCGAGGCGACCTTCCGTGACCGAAAAGCGCGTACTCCTCATCGTCGGCGGCGGCGTGGCCGCCTACAAGGCGCTGGAGCTGACCCGGCTGCTGCGCAGGGCCGGGGTCGCCGTGCGGCCGATCCTCACCCGCGCGGGCGCCCAGTTCGTCACCCCCCTGTCCCTGGCGGCCCTCGCCGAGGACAAGGTCTATGACGACCTCTTCTCCCTCACCGACCAGGCGGCGATGGGCCATATCGAGCTGTCCCGCTCGGCGGACCTCATCGTCGTCGTCCCGGCCACGGCGGACCTGATGGCCAAGGCCGCGCAGGGCCTCGCCGACGACCTGGCCTCCACCACCCTCCTGGCCACCGACAAGCCGGTGCTGATGGCCCCGGCGATGAACGTGCGGATGTGGACCCACCCGGCCACCCAAAGGAACCTGGCGACCCTCAAGGCCGACGGCGTGAACTTTGTGGGCCCCGACGAGGGCGCCATGGCCTGCGGCGAATTCGGCCCGGGGCGTCTGGCCGAACCGGAGACCATCTTCCAGGCGATCCTGGCGGCCCTGTCCGGCGGCCTCGGCGCGCCCCTGGCCGGCCGCCGCGTGCTGGTCACCGCCGGCCCCACCGCCGAGCCCATCGACCCGGTGCGGGTGCTGACCAACCGCTCCAGCGGCAAGCAGGGCTACGCCATCGCCGCGGCCCTCGCCCGGCTGGGCGCCGAGGTGACCCTTGTCTCCGGCCCCACCGCCCTGGCGGTCCCCACCGGGGTCAGGCGCGTGGACGTGGAGACCGCCCAGGAGATGCTGGCGGCGGCCCGGGCGGCCCTGCCCGCGGACGCGGCCATCTGCGTGGCCGCGGTCTCGGACTGGCGGCCGGACGAGGTGTTCGGGATCAAGCTGAAAAAGGGCCATGGCGGCCCGCCGACCCTCAGCCTGGTCGAAAACCCCGACATTCTGGCCGCCCTCTCGGCGACCGGCCCTGCCCGCCCCCGGCTGGTGGTCGGCTTCGCGGCCGAGACCAACGACGTGGAGGCCAACGCCCGGGCCAAGTTGGCCCGAAAGGGCTGCGACTGGATCGTCGCCAACGACGTCTCCGAGGACTGGATCATGGGCGGCGACGACAATGCGGTGATGATCGTCGGCAAGAGGGGCGTTGAGCGCTGGCCCAGGGTCTCCAAGGCCGAAGTAGCCGCCCGCATCGCCCAACGCATCGCCCAAGACCTTGGCGCCAAGGATCCCAAATGAAGCCCGCCATTCCCCTGATGCGCCTCCTCCACGCCGAGGGCCTGCCCCTGCCGGCCTACGAGACCCTGGGCGCCGCCGGTATGGACCTGCGCGCGGCGGTGGCCGAGGACGCCCCGGTGGTCCTGCGCCCCGGCGACCGGGCGATGATCCCCACCGGGTTCTGCATCGCCGTGCCGGCGGGGTTCGAGGCCCAGGCGCGGCCGCGCTCGGGGCTGGCGGCCAAGTCCGGGGTCACCTGCCTCAATTCCCCGGGGACCATCGACAGCGACTATCGCGGGGAGCTGAAGGTGATCCTGATCAACCACGGCGGCGAGACCTTCACCGTCCGCCGCGGCGACCGCATCGCCCAGCTGGTGATCGCCCCCGTGGTGCAGGCCGCCTGGATCGAGGTGGCGAGCCTGGACGAGACGGTGCGCGGGGCCGGGGGGTTCGGGTCGACGGGGGCGGTTTAGGGGCCGGTTGGAGCTATTCAATCCAAGGGATTGCGGCGGGCCGACGCCCCTTCCGTCAACTCGCTTCGCTCGTCGCCACCTCCCCCGCTACGCGGTGGAGGATAACGTTCGCTTTTGCTCCACCGTGAAACGGGGGAGCTGTCGGCGAAGCCGACTGAGGGGGCGTCGGGCCGCTGCAACCCTGTCTATGATTTCGACTATAGCCAACGCACCCTAAACCAGCGCCCGGATGATCCCATCAAGGACGGTCCGACCGACCCGTGTGGCGGCCAGGCGCGTCGGTCCGGCGGTCAAGAACCCCTGCGCCGCCAGGTCTTGGACAGACGCCGACCCCGCGCTCAGCCCCAACGGCGCCAACGCCGCCCACGGAACGCCTTGGTCGATCCGAAGCCCCATCAGCAGCCGCTCCAGGGCCACGTCCCGGGGCGCCAGGGCCTCCGGCGCGGCGAACCCCACGCCGTTCACCCGCACCTGGGCGATGTAGTCCCCCACCCGCCGCGCCGCCTCAGTGGCGACCCGCGCGCCACCAATCGTCAGCCGCCCATGCGCCCCCGGGCCCACGCCGACGTAGTCTTGCCCCGTCCAGTAGGCGAGGTTGTGCCGCGAGCGGGCGGCGGGGCCCCGCGCGTGGTTGGAGACCTCGTAGGCGTCGAAGCCGGCGGCGGCGAGGACGGCCTGGGTGGTCTCGTAGAGGCTGGCGGCGAGGTCGGGACCCGGGGGGACGATGGCGCCGCGGGCCACCGCGCGGTCGAAGGCGGTGCCGGGCTCGATGGTCAGCTGGTAGGGCGAGACGTGCTCGGCCCCGAGGTCCACCGCCCCGCGCAGTTCAGCCGCCCAGGCGGGGGGGGTCTGGGCGGGCCGGGCGTAGATCAGGTCGATGGACAGCCGCGGGAACAGCCGCCCCGCCATCCGCGCCGCCCTCAGGGCCTCGGCGGCGTCATGATTGCGGCCGAGGAACGTCAGCGCCGCGTCGTCCGTGGACTGCAGGCCCAGGGACAGGCGCGCCACCCCCGCCTGGGCCAGGGCGGCGAACCGGTCCGCCTCCGCGTCCGTGGGGTTGGCCTCCAGGGAGATCTCCGGCGCGGCGTCCGTCGGCCAGAGGGCGCGGGCCTCGGCGATGATCGCCGCCACCCACTCCGGCCGCATCAGCGAGGGCGTGCCGCCGCCGAAGAACAGCGAGCCGAGAGCCCGCGGCCCGGTCAGGGCCGCTTGGCCGCGCAGGTCGGCGAGGATCGCCTGGGCCAGGTCCGCCTGCTCGGCCTGGGCGCGGTCGCGGACCACGTTGAAGTCGCAATAGGGGCAGATGCGGGCGCAATAGGGCCAGTGCACATAGACGGCGATCGGCGCGGCCGGCGCCGCCGCGTCCGTCAAAAGAGCGCCGCCCGCAGCATCTCGAACGCCCGCGCCCGGTGGCTCATGCTGTCCTTCAGCCCCGGGCTCATTTCGCCGAAGGTCGCCTCATGCCCTTCGGGGACGAAGATCGGGTCGTAGCCGAAGCCCAGGGTTCCGCGCCCTGGAAAGACGAGGCCGCCGTCGACCCGACCTTCGACCACCACGGCCGGGCCCCCGGGCCAGGCCACGGCGAGGGCGCAGGTGAACCAGGCCGAGCGGTCGTCCGACCCGGTGGCCTCCAGCCGCTCCTCGAGTTTGCTCATGGCCAGGGCGAAATCCCGGTCGGGGCCGGCCCAGCGGGCGGAATAGATGCCCGGGGCCCCGTCCAGGGCCGTTACCGACAGTCCGGAATCGTCGGCCAGGGCGATCAGGCCGCTGGCCTCAGCGGCGGCGCGGGCCTTGAGCAGGGCGTTGCCGACGAAGGTGGTCTCGGTCTCGTCGGGTTCGGCCAGGTCCAGGGACCCGGCGCTGACTACCTCGAAGCGGCCGCTGAGCAGTTCGGAGAGCTCCCGGGCCTTGCCGGGGTTGTGGGTGGCGGCGACCAGCTTGGCGCCGGGGGGCAGCATCAGGGCCATGGCCATCCTCCATCCAAGTGTAGGCGCCGTCTTGTCGTCCCCCGCCGGCGCCGGCGCAAGCGGCCTTGCGCGCTCAGCCCGCCCCGGCCGCCGCCGCGTCCAGGGGCCGGCGCAGGCCACCCAGCCAGGCCAGCAACGGCTTCTCCACCCCCTGGCGGCAGGCGAGCCCCGCGACCAGGGCGCCGCCGACGGCGACGGGAATGAACAGCCAGGGCTGGGTCGTCGGGACCACACGGGTGATCAGGGCGATCACCACCCAGTGGCACAGGTAGAGGCTGTAGGAGGCGTCGCCGAGAATCCGCAGCGGCCGCGAGGCGAACACGCCCCCGTCCGCCTCGACGCTCACCGCCCCGGCGACCAACATGACGGCCGGTATGCCCCACAGGAACGGCCGCCAGAGATCAAGCAGGATCACCATCTCCGGGGCGTGCAGGCGCAGGATCTGCTGGATGGCGAGGAGATCGACCCCGACCACGATCAGGCCCCAGCCGATGACCTTGCCCGGCAGGCGGCGGGCGAGCCAGGCCTGGCCCAGCCAGGCGCCGGCGGCGAACTGGAGCAGCATGGGGTTGGCGAACAGGGGATAGGCGGGGGGATCGATGAAGCCGATGGCGGTCACCGCGAACAGCAGGGCGGTTATGGTCCGCAGCCGCCAGGGCCGAGGCGCCAGCAGGGCCAAGGCCATGACCACGTAGAGAATGACCTCGTAGTTCAGCGTCCAGCCCACAGGCAGCAGCGGGAAGGGGTTTCCCACCAGATCGTCATGCGGGATGAACAGCAGGGACAGGCCCAGGTGCCCCCACCCGAACTCGACCTGCGGCAGCACGGCCGGCGCGGCGAGGACCAGCAGGGCGAGGGCCAGGGTCACGGCCCAATAGAGGGGAACCACCCGCACCGCGCGACGCCAGAGGAAGAGGCCCGGGCTTATGGGCTTGGCGGCGATCACAGTCCAAAGCACGAAGCCGCTGATCACGAAGAAGACGTCCACCCCCGCCGCCCCCACGGCGAAGCCGTCGTTGGTGCACTGGAAGGCGTGGAACAGCACCACCGACAGGGCGGCCGCCGCGCGCAGGTACTGGATGGAGAGGACGGTTTTCAAGCCGCGCCATAGATCACGAATTGGCCGCCCCGGACAGCACAGCTCGCCGGCCCACGTCCGCTTGACCGCCCGTTAAACCGCCCGGGGCTAGGTTGGGGCCGATGACCACCGCCGCCGACATCGTGGACGCCCTGGACGCCCCCGCCGCCGTGATCGCCGCGGGCGGCGCGATCCTGGCCGCCAACGCCGCCATGGACGCCGCGGGGATCGATCCCCGCGCCCTGTCGCGGCTGGAGCCCGGCGAGGCGCGCGAGACCGTCGCCGCGGACGGCGGCCTGATCGCCTGGAGCGCCAAGCCCCTGCCCGGCGGCGGCGTGCTGGTCCTCGGCCGCCAGGCCGCCGGGGGCCTGACGCCCTCGGAGCAGTACCTGGCTTCCCTGAGTCATGAGCTGCGCACCCCTCTGACCGCCGTCCTCGGCATGGCGGACCTGCTGTCCGAGACCCGCCTCGCCGCCGACCAACGGGCCTATCTGTCGACCTTGCGCGACTGCGGCGAACATCTGCTGGGCCTGGTCAACGAGGTCCTGGATCTGGCGCGGCTGGACGCGGGGCGCGTGGCCCTGCACCCCATCCCGGTCGACCCCCGCCATATCCTGCAGTCGACCGCCGAACTGCTCAGCCCCCGCGCCCACGCCAAGGGGCTGGAGATGGCCTGGAGCGCCCCGGCCGGCCTACCCCGGCTGATGGCCGACGAGGGCCGCCTGCGTCAGGTGCTGTTCAACCTCGCCGGCAACGCCGTGAAGTTCACCGAGACCGGCGGGGTGCAGTTGGGCGTCGAGGCGCGGGGCGGGACGCCACAAGGCGAGGCCGCCGGCGCCGTCACCCTGCGCTTCACTGTCACCGACACCGGCCCCGGGGTGCCCGAGGCGCAGCGGGAACGGATCTTCGAGGCCTTCGCCCAGGCCAGCCCCGCCCACGCCGCCCGCAGCGACAGCGCCGGCCTGGGCCTGGCCATCGTCCGCCGCCTCGCCGCCGCCCACCAGGGCCGCGCCGGGCTGGACTGTCCCCCCGAGGGGGGCGCGCGGTTCTGGTTCGAGGCCGATTTTCCCCTGGCGGATGCCGCCGCGCCGGCTCGGGACCTGGCCGGCCAGACCGTCTGCGTTGTCTCCCCGAACGCCGTGGTCCGCCGGGCGGCCGCCCAGATGATCGAGGCCGCCGGCGGCCGCGCCCTGGCCTTCACCCATCTGGCCGAGGCGCAAGCGCGCGCGCCGGCGGGGTCGGTGGCCCTGATCGACCACGCCCTCGTCCGCGTCACCCCCGGACGCCGGCCGCGCCTGCGTCCTCTCGCCGGGCGCCCCTCAGTGATCCTGCTGGCGCCGGAGGAGCGGGGCCGGATCCCTCGCGACCGCGCCGCCGGCTTCGCCGGCTATCTGATCAAGCCCCTGCGCGACGTCTCACTGGTCAACCGCGTCCTCGCCGCCCTCGGGGACAGCGCCCCCGCCACGGCGCCGGACGAGCGGGCCGCGGCAGCCGAGACCTTCAGCGCCCGGGTGCTGCTGGTGGAGGACAACCCCATCAACGCCCTCCTCGCCCGCTCTCTGCTAGAGCGCGAGGGCTGCACTGTGGAGCGGGCGGCAACGGGGACCGAAGCCCTCGCCGCGGCGGCCGTCTCCCGGCCAGACCTGATCCTGATGGACCTGCGCCTGCCGGACATGGACGGCCGCGACGCCACCCGCGCCCTGCGCCTGGCCGGCTGCGCAGCCCCCATCGTCGCCCTCACCGCCGACGCCTTCGAGGAAGACCGCCGGTCCTGCCTCGCCGCCGGCATGGACGACTTCGCCGCCAAGCCGCTGCAGGCGGCGGTGCTGCGCGCCATGCTGCGCCGCTGGGTGGCGCGCGGCTGGACGCGGGCGGAGCCAGGGGCCAAGCTCAGGGCCTGATTTGGGGGCGGTGCCGCCCCGTCCTCGGACGAGGCGTGGATGGCCAACGACAGTGACGCGAACGGCCAAACCGACACGGCGAACGCTCCCTTAGGGGCCTTCGGCGCCTATCTGGACCGCCGCGTCGCGGTGATGCTCGCCCTGGGTTTCGCCTCGGGCCTGCCGAACCTGTTGCTCTTCGACACCCTTTCGGCCTGGCTTCGCCAATCGGACGTGCCGCTGGCGGTCATCTCCTTCTTCAGCCTGGTGACCCTGTCCTATTCGCTGAAGTTTCTCTGGGCGCCCTTGGTCGACCGCACCAGCATTCCCGGTCTCACCGCCTGGCTGGGTCACCGACGGTCGTGGATGCTCGTCGCCCAGGGCGCGGTGATGCTCGGCCTGTTGGCCGTGTCGCAGGGGGACCCGAAGACCGGCATCGGCGGCCTGGCCCTCTGCGCCGCCCTGACGGGCCTGGCCTCGGCGACCCAGGACATCGTGGTCGACGCCTGGCGGATCGAGGTTTCGGAAGACGCCCGCCAGGGCGCCATGGCCGCCTCCTATCAGGGCGGATACCGGATTGCGATCATTGTCGCCGGCGCCGTGCCCCTACTGCTTGCGGATCACCTCGGCTGGCACATGGCTTACGGCCTGATGGCCCTGTTGATGCTGGTCGGCATGGCGGCCGTGCTCGGCGCGCCCCGCGAGTCCCAGCGGATTTTCCGCGCCTTTCCCACCGCCGACATGCACGCCTCGCCGGTGCTCGAGGTGCTGGAATGGATCGCTCGGCTGGCGATCCTGGTCCTCGGAGGCCTGATCGTCGCCTCGGGCCTCGGCGCCAACGCCACCATCCTCGGCAAGATCCTTGGCCTGCTCGGCTCGCCGGGCGCGGGGGACCAGCTGGTCGCCGCCTGGAGCGCCAAGCCGAACGGCGTCTGGCTGCAGCTGGCCGGGGTGATCGTCGGCTTCGCGGTGATCGTGGTCGCGGCCTGGCCGATTCCCCGCGTCCCGACCCGGCCCGGGGTCTATCTCTCCAGCGCCTTCGGCGATCCGCTGGGGGACTTCTTCGGCCGGTTCGGGGCCACCAGCGCCTCGCTGATCCTGGCCTTGATCTGCGTCTACCGGCTGTCGGACTTCGTGCTCAACATCATGAACCCCTTCTACCTCGACCTGGGGTTCAGCCTGACCCAGGTGGCCGAGGCGCGGAAGGTGTTCGGGGTGGTCGCGGCCATGGTCGGGGTGTTCATCGGCGGCTACGCCGTCGCCCGGCTGGGGGTGATGCGGGCCCTGGTCATCGGCGCCTTCGCCCTGCCGATCACCAACACCATCTTCGCCTGGCTGGCGACCCAGGGGCCGAGCTTTAACAGCCTGCTGGTCGCCATCGGCATCGACAACATCGTCTCCGGCTTCGCCGGCACCTGCCTGATCGCCTACATGTCGAGCCTGACCAGCGCCGGCTTCACGGCGACCCAGTACGCCCTCTTCTCCTCCCTCTACGCCCTGCCCGGCAAGCTGATCGCCTCCCAGTCCGGACGGGTGGTGGAAAGCGCGGCCCGGGCGGCGGCCCACGGCGGTCTGGTGGGGGCGCTGAAGGGCTTCTTCACCCGCATGCCGGCCGGCGCCTTCAGCCACGCCATGGCCAAGTCGCACGTGGCCCCCGCCGCCCTGGGCGCGGGCTACATGGTCTTCTTCTTCTATTCCGGCCTGGTGGGGGTGCTGTCGATGGTCCTGGCGGTGCTGGTCGCCCGCCGCTCCAAGCCCGAGCAGAACGCCCCGGTGGCGGCCGCCTGATCAGCGGCATTGGCATTGGCCGGCCATCTGGCTATCACCCTGCCTGTTCCGATGACCAAGGCCCTTTCGATGACCGACACCCCGCCCGACCGCCTGGCGACCAGCCCGAACAGTCCCTTCTACGACGCCGCCGTCCTCGATCGCGGCGTGGGGGTGCGCTTCAAGGGCGTCGAAAAGACCAATGTCGACGAATATTGCGTCAGCGAGGGCTGGGTGCGTCTTTCCGTGGGCAACACCAAGGACCGCCACGGCAACGCCATGACCATCAAGCTGCAGGGGCCCGTCGAGCCCTATTTCCGCGACCCGGAGAACGGGGCCGAGTAGATCAAGATTGAGCTTGGTCGAAGGGTCCAATAACGCCGTCGCCCCCGGGCTTGTCCCGGGGGCTAGGGATCACGAGCGGGACGCGTTTGGCCGCCGTGCGACGATTTCACCGCCTGTGTTCCGTCGCCCCCGGGACAA
The DNA here is from genome assembly GCA_003165275.1 of Caulobacteraceae bacterium. Classification (GTDB taxonomy): domain Bacteria; phylum Pseudomonadota; class Alphaproteobacteria; order Caulobacterales; family Caulobacteraceae; genus Poindextera. The sequence goes on along the minus strand of PLSW01000133.1, from coordinate 8,811 downwards.
GCTCGGGGGTCACGGGGCTGGGACGTCGCCGATCATTCGCGGACACACGGTCGCCTAAAGCTCGATCCGCCAACGTAGGCTCTCGGCGCCGCCGTGGGCGTCGGGCTTGAAGAACCGCTCCACCACCCGCCCGCCATTGGCGGTGATCACTTGCTGCGAAGGCAGGTTGGCTGCCTCGGTGGTCAGCTCGACGGAGGCCAGGCCCCGCTCGCGAGCCATGGGCAGGACCAGCGCCAGGGCCCGGGTGGCGTAGCCGAGCCGGCGCTTCCAGGGGACCACGGCATAGCCGATGTGCCCGTGCTCTGGTCGCTCGCCGCCCTCCCGGGGCCATCGAAAGCCGATCGAGCCGCAGAATTCACCGTCCCACAGCCACAGCCGCAGGCCCGGCAGACGCGGGACCAGGGTCCCATCATGGGCCTTGTACGGCGGGCCGGCGCCCTCGGGATCGTAGAGATTGGTGAGGAAGGCTTCGGCGTCCGCCGCGATCGCGGCCAGTTCTTCCTCCGCCGCCACCGCGCCGCGGATATTGTCCGCCGACCAGCCGCGCCGGAGCGCGTCCACATAGGCGGGCAGGGCGTCGCGGGCCGGCCTGATCAGGCGCAGAGGTTCGGCGGTCATGGCGGTCGTCGTGGGTTGGCGGGCGGGAAGGGGACGCTGGACATAACGCCGTTCCGCTCCAGGACAAAGCCGCGCCCCTGGCGAGAGCGGCCCGCCTCGCCTAATTAGACGCCATGACCGACACAGCCTCCGCCCCCGCCGCCCCCGTCCGCACCCCCGTCACCGTCCTCACCGGCTATCTGGGCGCGGGCAAGACCACCCTGCTCAACCGCATCCTCTCCGAGGACCACGGCAAGCGCTACGCCGTCATCGTCAACGAGTTCGGCGAGATCGGCATCGACAACGACCTCGTCGTCGGCGCCGACGAGGAGGTGTTCGAGATGAACAACGGCTGCGTCTGCTGCACGGTGCGCGGCGACCTGATCCGCGTGGTCCAGGGGCTGGCCAAGCGCAAAGGCGGTTTCGACGCCATCATCGTCGAGACCACGGGCCTGGCCGACCCCGGCCCGGTGGCCCAGACCTTCTTCGTCGACGACGACGTCAAGGCCCGCACGGTGCTGGACAGCGTCACCGCCGTGGTCGACGCCAAGCACATCCTGCTGCGCCTCTCCGACAGCCGCGAGGCCGCCGAGCAAATCGCTTTCGCCGACCAGATCGTGCTGAACAAGACCGACCTCGTCTCCGAGGACGATCTGCGCATGATCGAGGCGCGCATTCGCCGGCTGAACCCCCTGGCGCCGATCCACCGGGCCGAGCGCTCCAACGTGCCCCTGGACGCCATCCTGGGCCGCGGCGGCTTCGACCTGGACCGGATCCTCGACCTGGAGCCGGAATTCCTGAACCCGGCCCACGGCGAGGCCGGCCACGTGCACGACGAGCACTGCGGCCATGACCACGATCATGATCACCACCACCACGGTCACGACCATCACGAACACGCCGAAAGCGCCCACGACGACGACATCCGCGGCGTGTCCCTGCGCCTGGACCAGCCAGTGGACGCCAACAAGATCACCCGCTGGCTGAACGACCTCTTGCAGGCCCAGGGCCCCGACATCCTGCGGGCCAAGGGGATTCTCGACGTGAAGGGCGAGGACCGTCGCCTGGTGTTCCAGGCGGTGCACATGATCCTGGAAGGCGACCTGCAGCGGCCCTGGCGCGACGGCGACCAACGCTACAGCCGCATGGTGTTCATCGGCCGCAACCTCGACGAGGCGCGGCTGCGGGCGGGGTTCGAGGCCTGCGTGGCGTAGGGGACCGCCTCTTCGTCAGCGGGGTTCCACTCTCTCCCCCGTCATGCTGGGCTTGTCCCGGCCATGAGGGTTGAGGGAGGGTGCTTCTCACCCCAAACACGACTTCGCCGGCCACGCCATTGCGGCGGGCCGGCGAAAAATCTCAGCCTTCGAAAGGCGGCGAGGCCCTTACAGGTTCTCGTTGATCAGCGAGACCTTGTAATAGCCGTCGGTCTGCAGGGTGTTCACCACCGACATGAAGTCGCCGTAGCGCACATATTTGTCGGCCCGGATCAGGATGGTCTCGCCCTTGGGGTTGGGCTTCTGCATTGCGCGGGTCAGGTCGTAATCCAGCGTGGCCAGGGTGGTCGGACCCTGGGGGAAGACCTGGATCTCGCCGTTGTCGTGAATGCTGATGTAGACCGGCTTTTCCTTGTGGTCGTCGTTCGGATTGGCCGGGGGCAGGTCGACCTTGATCGCCACCGTGGCCGCCGGGATCGACACCATGAAGATGATCAGCAGCACCAGCATAACGTCCACGAACGGCGTAACGTTGATGTCGGAATTCTGCCCGATCGAGTACTTGTCACCCTTTTTGCCACCAAGCTTCGCGGCCATACCACATCTCCCTAGAAACCCGCGACTGGCGAGCCAAACTCATCCAGGCACAAAAATCACACTGGGGCCCCCTAAGTAAAGCCCGGGCGTGCGTTTGGCTCCCGGAAAGACGTCTGGAGCCCAGGCTTCAGGTCGGCTATCGGGAGCCATGCGCGCATCATACGACGCCTTTGTCACCGAAACCCTCTTCGAATCCGACGGTCGGGCGGTCTTCGCCCTGGGCGACGGGGTCGTTCGCTTCGAATCCGGCGAATTCCACGCCGCCCACGACGGCGCGATTCTTTGCGCCACCGCCCATCCTTCGGGCGCCGGCGTGGTCACCGGCGGGGACGATGGCCGCCTGGTCTGGACCCGATCGGCGGAGGGGCCCCTTGAATTGGCGGCGATCAAGGGCCGCTGGATCGACGCCGTCGCTGCAAGTTCAGCCTCCGGCCTGATCGCCTTCGCCGCCGGGCGTGACCTGCATGTCCGCGACGCGGCCGATCCCGCCTTCGTGCGGCTGTTCCCGCACGAGAAATCCGTGGCGGCGATCGACTTCGACGCCAAGGGCCGGCGGATCGCCGTGGCCACCTACGGCGCGGCCATGCTCTGGTACGCCCGCATCGCCGAGCAGAAGCCGCAGGCCCTGCGCTGGGCCGGCAGCCATATCGGCGTGGTGTTCAGCCCTGACGGCCGCTTCCTGATGTCGGCCATGCAGGAGAACCAGCTGCACGGCTGGCGCATGGCCGATTCCAAGGACATGCGCATGGGCGGCTATCCCTCCAAGGTGAAGTCGATGGTGTTCATGGCCAGGGGCATGCTGCTGGCCACCGCCGGCGCCCCCGGGGTGGTGGTCTGGCCCTTCGGCGGCGCCAACGGGCCCATGGGCAAGGAGGCCTCGGAGATCGGCTTCGACGAGAGCGCCCTGGTGGCCCGGGTCGCCGGCTCCCCCGACGGGACCATCCTCGCCGCCGGCCTCGACGACGGCCGCGTCTGGACCTGCGACCTGACCTCCCGGCGGTTGGAGACCATCAAGGCCGAAAAGGGCGCGGCCATCTCGGCCCTGGCCCTGACCGCCGACGGCGCGCGCGTGGCCTGGGGCGACGAGGACGGCGAGGTCGGGGTAGAGGATCTGCCGGCGCTGTGAGCCCCCGACCTGGCGCCGCCTTCACCCCCGGCGAAGGTCATTTGGACGCCGGCCGCTCCAGCACCACGGTCTCGTTGTCGTGGTAGAGCGCCCGCCGCACCTGGCGGAAGCCGGCCTTTTCGGCCACCCGCAGGGACGCGGCGTTGCCGGGGGCGATGATGCAGACCATGGCGGTGGGGCCGAAGTGGCCCTCCGCCCAGGCCATCGCCGCCGCCAGGGCCTCGCTGGCCACGCCGCGGCCCTGGGCCTTGGGAGACAGCACCCAGCCGAACTCCGGAACCGCCGGGAGGGGCGGGTCGATGTCGCGCTTGAAGTCGGCCAGGCCGATTTCGCCCAGGTAGTCGCCGGTGGCCCTGTCCTCGACGATCCACATGCCGTAGCCCTTCAGGGCCCAGTGGCCGGCGTGGCGCTGGAAGCGGCCCCAGGCCTCCTCGCGGGTGGAGGGCCGCCCGCCGATGAAGCGGGTGACGTCCGCATCGGCCCAGAGGGCGGCGCTGTTGTCGAAGTCCGCCAGGGTCTGGCCGCGCAGGCGCAACCGGTCGGTCTCCAGGACCGGAACATCCACCATCAGTCGAACCCCCGCATGTCGGCGAAGGCCTCGAAGGGGTCCCGGCGGCTGCGCCAGCTGTTGATGGGCGCATCGGGATCGCGGTAGCCCAGGGCCATGCCGGAAAACAGGATGTGATCATCGGGCAGGCCGAGGAAATCGCCCACGGTCTTGGGCAGCCGGGCCCAGAACTCCTGGGCGCAGGTGTCCAGGCCCCGCTCCACCGCCAGCAGCATCACCGTCTGCATGTACATGCCCACGTCCGACCACTGGGGCGCCCCGAGCCTACGGTCGAGGGAGAAGAACAGGCCCACCGGCGCGCCGAAGAACTCCACATTGCGGGCCATCTGCCGCAGGCGGGCGGCCTTGTCCTCCCGGGGGATGTCAACGGAGGCGTAGAGGTCCTCGCCGCAGACGAAGCGGCGGGTTCGGAAGGGATCCCACAGCTCCGGCGGATAGACGTCGTATTCCGAGGCCTCCAGGCCGGCGGCCAGGGTGGCCATGCCCTTGGCCTTCAGGGCCTCCAGCGGCGCCCCGGCCAGGGCGTGGACCCGCCAGGGATGCAGGTTGCCGCCGGAGGGGGCGCGATGCGCCAGCTCCAGGATCTCCCGCACCAGGGCGCCGGACACCGGGTCCGGCCTGAAGGCGCGGACGGATATGCGGACGGCGACGGCTTCGGTGACGTTCATTTCGGCTCCGAGGAGGCAGGCGACAGGGGCGCAATCACTGGCTAGCATTGCGCCCCGGGGTCAAGGCAAGGGGGAGAGATTGGCCGAGGACGACCGAGCCGAAGACGACATCGTCGGCGCCCCGCCTGAGCCGGTCGCGCCCGCGACCGCGGAGGCCGCAGACGAGGCGTGCGGCGCCCGTGAGGCCGCCGCGCCGATCCTGCCGGAGGTCCGGCCTGCGCCGGAACCGGCGCCGCCGCAAAGGCGCCGCTGGTCATGGCGCCGCATCGCCCTCGCGGTCCTGGCCCTCGTGATCCTCGGGCCGCCCGTGCTGGCGCTGGCCTATCGCTTCGTGCCGCCTCCCGGCACGATCCTGATGGTCCAGCGGGCCATCGAAGGTCATGGTTGGGACTATCGCTGGCGGCCGCTCTCGCAGATTTCCCCCGCCCTGGTGGACGCCGCCGTCGCCTCGGAGGACGCGGGCTTCTGCACCCACCACGGCTTCGATTTTCAGGCCATGCAAAGGGCCATGAAGCACAACGAGCGCCGCCCGACCCGGATCAAGGGCGGCTCGACCATCAGCCAGCAGACGGCCAAGAACGTCTTCCTGTGGCCAGACCGCACCTATGTGCGCAAGGCGCTGGAGGCCGCCGACACGGTGTTGATCGAGGCGGTATGGGGCAAGCGGCGGATCATGGAGGTCTATCTCAACGTGGTGGAGTTCGGCCCCGGCGTGTACGGGGCGCAGGCCGCGTCGCAGGACTTCTTCCACGAGGACGCCGGCCAGCTCACCCCCGCCCAGGCCGCCCGCCTGGTGGCGGTCCTGCCCCGGCCGCTCAAATGGAGCGCCGAGGCGCCCGGCCGCTATGTGGCCGGGCGCTCGCGCAAGATCGATGGACGGATCGGCACGGTGCGCGAGGCGGGGCTGGCGGCGTGCGTGGGGCGGTAGGGAGCTCGCTCCAAATGGCCCTAATACAATCCCGTCATCGCCGGGCTTGTCCTGGACAAGCCCGGCGATGACGGCGGGAGGGTTGGGGATCAATTTACCCAGCCCCCTAGCCCACCGCTTCCGCCCGCCGCGCCATGTCCATCGGCCGCAGGCCCAACTGCGCCATCAGGCGCGCATCGGACGCCTGGTCGGGGTTGGATGTGGTCAGCAGCTTGTCGCCCACGAACATGGAGTTGGCGCCGGCCAGGAAGCAGAGGGCCTGCAGCTCGCGGCTCATGTGGTCGCGGCCCGCCGAGAGGCGCACCACCGATTTCGGGCAAACCAGGCGGGCGACGGCGATCATGCGCACGAACTCGATCTCGTCGGCGCCGCCGCTTTGCCCGAGGGGCGTGCCCTTGGTGGGCATCAGGTCGTTGATCGGCACGCTTTGCGGATGCTCGGGCAGGGTGGCCAGGCTGTGCAGCAGGCCGGCGCGGTCGCGGCGGGTCTCGCCCATGCCGACGATGCCGCCGCAGCAGACGGCGATGTCCGCCGCGCGCACCGCGGCCAGGGTGTCCAGCCGGTCCTGGTAGGTACGGGTGGTGATGACCTCGCCGTAGTAGTCGGGGCCGGTGTCGAGGTTGTGGTTGTAGTAGTCCAGGCCAGCGTCCTTCAGGGCGCGGGCCTGGTGCGGCTCCAGCATGCCCAGGGTCACGCAGGTCTCAAGGCCCAGGGCCTTCACCCCGCTGATCATCGCCGACACCTTGGGCAGGTCGCGGTCTTTCAGGTCGCGCCAGGCGGCGCCCATGCAGAAGCGCTGGGCCCCGCCGGCCTTGGCGCGGGCGGCCTCTGCGATCACCGCCTCGGTCTCCATGAGCTTGGTCGCCTTCACCCCGGTGTCGAAATGCTGGGACTGGCTGCAGTAGCCGCAGTCTTCCGGGCAGCCGCCGGTCTTGATCGAGAGCAACTGGGAGATCTGCACCTCAGACGGGTCGAACCAGCGGCGATGGACGCTGGCGGCGCGGAAGACGAGCTCGGTGAACGGCAGGTCCAGCAGGGCCTCCACCTCGGCGAGGGTCCAGTCGTGGCGCGGCAGGGTGGGGTCGGCGGGGGTCACGGGTGATACTCCAGGGACACAGGGGCGCCCGCGATTGCCATGAACCGGCGAGGAGCGCCATACGCGCAATCGCCAATCCCTGTCGCCGGGCGTAAGACCAGCGAACGAGGGGCGTCCTCGGGTCGATGGCGGGCTGTCCTGGAAACCGAACTCAAATTCCAGATCGACGAAGCCTGCGCGGCCCGGCTGATCGAGCGCCTGTCCCTGGACGCCGCCGGACGTCGGCGGCGGCTGCGCACGGTCTACTACGACACCCCGGACGGCGCCCTGGCCGAGGCCGGCTTCGTCCTGCGGGTTCGCCATGACGGCAAGAAGCACGTCCAGACCGTCAAGCAGGCGTCCCTCGATGGGGGCGCCCTGCGCCGGGGCGAGTGGGAGGTCGAGGTGGGCGGCGAGGCCGTCGACCTGAAGGCCGCTCGCAAGACCCCGCTCAAGCCCTGGCTCAAGGCCGCGACCGCCGCCGCCCTCGGCCCGGTGTTCGTGGTCGACGTGGAGCGGGCCAAGTGCGACCTGCAAAGGGATGGCGGCGTCGTCGAAGTGGCCCTCGACCGGGGCGAGGTGCGCACCGGCGAACGCAGCGCCCCGATCCATGAGCTGGAGCTGGAGCTGAAGAGCGGACCGGCCTCGACGCTGTTCGATCTCGCCCGCGAACTCATGGCCGAGTTTCCGCTCAATCTCGCCTTCATCAGCAAGGCCGAACGGGGGCGGCTGCTGATGGCGCAGGACGCCGGCGCCGTCGCCCATGCCAAGAGCCATGTGCTCAAGCCGGACGCCTCCGCGGCCCACGCCTTCCGGATCATCGCCAACGGGGCCCTGGAACAGGCCGCTTCCAACGCCGCCCTCCTGCGCGCGGGCCAAGGCGCCGAGGCCCTGCACCAGACCCGCGTCGGGCTGCGGCGCCTGCGCAGCGTGCTGACCCTGTTTCGTCCCATGCTGGCGGACGGCCGGTTCGACGCCGTGGCCGCCGAGCTGAGATGGCTGGCCAAGGCCCTGGACGACGCCCGCGATCTGGATGTGTTCCTGGCGGCGGCCTTCCGGCCGACCCCGGCGGACGGCGCCGACGAACCCGGCTTCGACGCCTTCGTCGCCGCCCTGCGCGCGGCCCACGCCAAGGCCTATGCGCGGGCCGTGGCGGCGATCGACTCGGACCGCTGCCGGCTGCTGTTCCTGGACACCCTGGCCTGGATCGACACCGGCCCCTGGTGCGAGAGCCGCGCGCTGGACGCGGTCCACTGGCGGGGTCGGCCGATCAAGGCCCTGGCCAACGAATTGCTGCAGGCCCGTTGGCGCAAGCTGATCAAGAAGGGCCGCGGCCTGTCCACCCTGTCCCCCGCGGACCGCCACAAGCTGCGCATCGCCGGCAAGAAGCTGCGGTATGCGGCGGGCTTCTTCGGCAGCCTCTATCCGGCCAAGGGGCAAAAGCGCTTCGGCAAGGCCGCCGCCGAGCTGCAGGACGCCCTCGGCGCCCTCACCGACATCGCCGCCGGCCGCACCCTGATGGAGCGGGTCACCCTGGCCATTGGCGATCCCCTGGCGTCCAGCGACGCGCCGCCGCCGGCCTTCGCCGCCGGCCGCCTCACCGGTCACCGGGAGGCCGACGAGGCGCGGGCGCTCAAGGCGGCGCTGAGGGCTTTCAAACGCTTCGAGGCCGTCGACCGGTTCTGGTGAGGATCGGCGGCGAAGAAACAAAGATATAAGGATATCTTTATATGAGGTTGTGGGCGTGGCCCGCCGCGTCTATAGACCGCCTCAAGCACACCCCCCTGCAGATCCCAAGGAGCCCGCCGTGGCCGACTACATCGTCAAGGACATTTCGCTGGCCCCCTGGGGACGCAAGGAAATCGACATCGCCGAGACCGAGATGCCCGGCCTNNCTCCACCCAGGACCATGCGGCCGCGGCGATAGCGGCCACCGGCACCCCGGTGTTCGCCTTCAAGGGCGAGAACCTGACCGAGTACTGGGACTACGCCCACAAGATCTTCGAATGGGGCGACGGCGGCTATCCCAACCTGATCC